>CBINJQ010000056.1:0-15069 GCA_966251015.1 uncultured Akkermansia sp.
CGAGCTTCTGCAGGCAAAAATCCACGATCTGCGGAATGTCCTCCCGACGCTCGAGCAGCGGCGTCATCTTGCTCCGCACCACGTTGATGAGGTAGTAGAGATCCTCGCGGAAGGTCTTCGCCTTCACCATCGCCTCGAGGTCCTTGTTCGTCGCCGCGATGATGCGCACGTCGACCTTGATCGTGTCCGTGCCGCCCACGCGCTGGATCTCGCCCTGCTGCAACACGCGCAGGATCTTCGTCTGCGTCGCGAGCGCCATGTCCCCGATCTCGTCGAGAAAGATCGTGCCGCGGTCGCAGAGCTCGAACTTGCCGATGCGCTGGTTCGTCGCGCCCGTGAACGAGCCCTTCTCGTGGCCGAACAGCTCGCTCTCGATCAGATTGTCCGGGATCGCCGCGCAGTTGACCGCGATGAAATTCCCCTTCGCCCGATGCGAGTGTTTCCAGATCGAACGCGCGACCAGCTCCTTGCCCGTGCCGCTCTCGCCCGTGATCATCACCGTCACGTCGCTCGCCGTCACCTGGCCGATGACCTTGAAGACATCCTGCATCACCGGCGACGCGCCCACGATGCCTTCGCGATAGTCGTCCGCGTTGATCGTCGGCTTATAGTCTCCGGCCGAGCGCATGTCGGCGTGGGCCTTGAGGGCGTTCTCCGCCAGCGTGAGCACCTTCGCCGGGTCGAAGGGCTTCATGATGTAGTCGAAGGCGCCGTATTTCATCGCCTCGATCGCCGTCTGCGCCGTGCCGAAGGCGGTCATGAGAATGACCAGCTGCTTCGGATTCGCGGCGCGGATATGCTGCAACGCCTCGATGCCGCTCATGCCGCCCATGCGCACATCCAGAAAAACAAGATCAGGCGCCGGCCCCTTCTTCACCGCGGCCACGCCCGCCTCGCCGCTCGGCGCCTCGCCCACCTGGTATTTCTTGGAGGAGAGCACGCGGCCCAGCGAGTAGCGGACTTCGGCGTCGTCATCGATGACCAGGATGGTGGGAACTTTGGCGTCGGACATTGGCGACGACCGTGAATGCAGGATGCGGGCCGGTCAACGTCCCGGAAAACACGCAGCGTCGAGCCCATGCGCCTCGCGATTCATTTTCCTTCCGGCCCGCGCGAGCGCGGTCGCCGCCCAAGGCGCTGCGGCGAGGCGGCTTGTCACCCTCGCGCAGATCGCCCGCACTATACATCCACCCACCGAGAGCATTTCTCGTGTCGCGTGCCTCAAACCAACCCCGCACGACCATGCAAAACGCCGCGACCCACCTCGTCCACGCCGTCAGGACCCGCGATCACGTCCGGCTTCGACAGCTCATCGCCGAATCGGCCCCTCTTTCCGCCCGCACCAAGGCCGGACGCACCGCCCTCCACGCCGCCGCCGAGGAAGGCGACCTCGAGGCGACACGCTTGCTGATCGACGCCGGCGCCGAGGTGAACGCGCGCACGCTTTCCGGCGAAACCCCGCTTCATTTCGCCGCCGCCCACGGCGGCATCTGCGACTTGCTCGACCCCGACCAAGATCGCGGCGACCCGTTTCAACGGACTCGGCGCGGCAAGCTCCGGCCGGAGACGGTCAATGCTCTCACCGAGATACTGAAAACGAAAAACGACGCGCTTCCCTCCGATCTCGGTCCGCTCGACACCCTTGCCCCGGCGCAAAAACGCGAGGCCGTCCTCGCCGCCATCGACACCTTCTCCGAGCCGGCCCGGCTTATCCAAGATCTCGCGGAACGCGGCATCGATCTTGATCGCACCGATCCCGATTTCGCCGAGCAACTTCGCGGCGATCCCCGCTTTCTCGGCGTCGTCGAGCACCTCCTCGCCCATGGCGCCGACATCTCCGCCCGAGACGAACGCGACTGCACGCCCTTGCACGGCGCCGTCGAGCGCGGCCTGCCCGAGATGGTCGAGTTGCTCCTTCGTCGTGGCGCGGAGCCAAACCCGTCCAACGCGTCCGGAGAAGGCGCCGACGGCGTCCTCGTCGACCTCGCGCTCGACCACGGCAAAACTTCCGTAGCCGACATCCTTGTTCGTCACGGCGCGCGCTTCGACCCCGACGCCGAGGGCCGTCTCCACAACGCCGCCGCCAATCTTCGCCTCGAAGGGGTCCGATGGTTGCTCGCCCAAGGCGCCGCCATCGATTGCCTCGATTCCCAAGGCAACACCCCGTTGATCTCCGCCGCCGGGCATACGGAGGTCGTTCGCCTTTTGCTTTCGCACGGCGCCGACCCGCGCCGGAAAAACGCCCGGGGCGCCGGCGTCCTGCACGCTTCCGCCTGCTGGCCGCCCTGCCTCGAATTGCTTCTGCCGCTCGGTCTCCCCCTCGACGAACCCGACGCCGACGGAGACACCCCGCTTCACCTCGCCGCTCAGGGCGGGTCGGCGGACGCCGTCCGCATGCTCGCCCGCGCCGGCGCGAACATAAACGCCCGCAACTCCTCCGGCGCCTCCGCGCTTCATCGCATCTTCGACAGCGACGAATTCCGCCCCGACATCGAGTTCCCCGTCTTCCTCGCCTTGGTCGCCGCCGGCGCGGATCGCTCCGCGCAAAACAACGAGGGCCTCACCGCCTTCGATCTGGCTTCGAAATGGGATTACCCGCCCGAATACCTCCTGCTCCTCGATCCCGATCCGGCCCGCGTAAAACCCGCCTCCGACTTCATCTGGCTGGGCGATCCCGCCTACCTGGTTCTGCTCCCCGACACGCTCGCGCCGATCACGGCGGATGACCTCGTCTGGCCCTCCAGCAGCCATTACTTTCAGGCTCAAAAAACCGCCGATCCCGGGCTTCGCGAAAAAGTCCGCTCGTCGCCCACGCTCGACGCCGCCATCGACCACCTCCGCGCCTCCGGAACCGAACCCCCGCCGTCGTGGAACGCACGCTGCGACGCCGTCATGCGCCATGCCTTGCTCGCGAAAATCCAAAGCAATCCCGGCGCCCGCGAAGTCCTTTTCGCGACCGGCACGGCCACCCTCGTCGCCGACGCGAACTGCGTCTCCTACTGGTTCGAAAATCATCATTCTCCCTTCAACGCCATCGGCCGCATGCTGATGTCCATCCGGGAAGAACTGCTCGCGCAACCCGCGGCCGCCCCGGCGGACTGATCTCGGGCCTCCGCGAGTCGCGACGCATCCCCGCAAACCGTCGACGTCGCTCGCCTTCCCTCCCGGCCGCGTTTCGCTCCGGCGCGTCCATGTCCTCCGCTTCGCCCGCCACACCCGCTCCCGCCCTCGCCGTCGCCGCCGTGACGAAGTCCTACGGCCCCCGCCGCGTTCTCGACGCGGTCTCCTTCGACGTCTCCGTCGGCGAACGCGTCGCGCTCACCGGCCCCTCCGGCTCGGGCAAGACCACCCTGCTCAACTGCCTCGGCGGCGTCGACCGGCCCGACTCGGGCGAGATCCGCCTCCTCGGCCGCCGCATCGACGACCTCTCCGCCGACGCCCTCAACCTTCTCCGCCGCGAGAGTGTCGGCACCATTTTCCAGTTCTTCCATCTCCTCCCGACGCTCTCCGCCGCCGAGAACATCGAACTCCCCCTTCAACTCGTCCGCACCCCCGCCGCCGAACGCCGGGCCCGGGTCGGACAACTCCTCGCCCGCGTCGGCCTGGGCCACCGCGCCGAGGCCCTGCCCTCACAGCTCTCCGGCGGCGAACAGCAACGCGTCGCCATCGCCCGCGCCCTCGTCCACCGCCCCGCCCTCCTCCTCGCCGACGAGCCCACCGGCAACCTCGATTCCGCCAACGGCGACAACATCCTCGCCCTCCTCCGCGAGCTCACCGACGAGACCGGCACCGCCCTCGTCCTCGTCACCCACAGCGAGGAGGCCGCCGCCATCTGCCACCGCCGCGTCCGCCTGCGGGACGGCCGCGTAGTCGGCTAGCAACTACGCCGTCACGCCTCCTCCGCGTCATGCTTACGCTGCTCCTCCGCCGCCTGGGTCTCCGCCACGCGCGCCTCGCCCCGGGACAAACCGCGCTGCTCGTGCTCATCCTCGCGCTCGGCGTCGGCGTCTTCACCGCCGTCCGCCTCGCCAACCGCGCCGCCGTCGCGTCGTTCACCCACTTCACCGATTCCCTCACCGGCCGCTCCGACTTCATCATCCAGGCGCCCGCCGGCACCCTGTCCGAGTCCATCCTCCCCGAGCTCCGCGCCGCCCTTGCCGATCTCTCGGTGCAAATCCACCCCGTCGTCGAAAGCACCGCCGCCGAGCCCGACGCGCCCGACGCCCCGCGCTTCAGCCGTCGCGCCGTCACGCTCCTCGGCGTCGACCTCGTCGCCGCCTCCAACCTCGCCGCGCAACCGTCCGCCTCCGCCTCCTTTTTTGGAGGGACGCCGTCCCCGGCGTCCGCGCCCGCGTCCGGCTCCCGCGAATCCCCCTCCGCATCGCCCCCTTCCCTCTTCGATCTTTTCCGCGGCGAACCCCTCGTCTGGCTCAGCCCCTCTTTCGCGACCCCTCTCCCCGCCCGCCTCGACCTCATCCTAAACGACCGCCGCGTCCGCTTCCGCGTCGCCGGCCCCATTCCGCGAATACCCGAGTCGCCGCCCGCCCCGGCCAATCTCGTCGTCCTCGACCTCCCGCGACTCCAGCAACTCGTCGGTCGCGAAGGCCGCCTCGACCGCGTCGAGTTCGTCCTCGAGCCCGGCCCCGCCTTCGACACCCGCCGCGCCGCCCTCGCCCAACGCCTCGCCACCCTCTCCCCCTCGCCCCCGCCCCAATCCGTTCCACCTGCCGATCCCAATGTTCGTAATACGAACATTCGCGAGAACTCCCCTTTGATAGATCAATCCGACAATGTTCGTATTACGAACATCGAGCCTTCGTCGGCCCCCCGCTGGCTCGTCTCCACCCCCGGCGCCCGCCGCGAGACGGCCGCGACGATGACCGCGGCGTTTCGGCTAAACCTCGCCGTCCTCTCGCTCATCGCCCTGCTCGTCGGGCTCTATCTCGTTTTTCAAGCCCTCGACGGCGCCGTCGTCCGACGCCGGGCCGAGATCGCCATCCTGCGCTCCCTCGGCGTCGACGCCGCCACCATTCGCGGCGCCTGGCTCGCCGAGGCCGCGCTCCTCGGCCTGGCGGGCTCCGTCCTCGGCCTCCTGCTCGGCTGGGCCGGCGCCCAATTCGCCGTCCGCGCGGTCGGCCGGACGGTCAACGCGCTCTACTACTCCACCACCGTTTCCTCCGCCCATCTCGCGCCCGCCGAGATCGCCCTCGGCCTCGCCGCCGGCCTCCTCGCCAGCGTCGTCGCCGGCTGGGCCCCCGCCCGCGCCGCCGCCGAGACGCCTCCCGCCCAGGTCCTCGTCCGGTCCTCGCCCGGGTCCGTCGGCGGACGCTGGCTGCGCAACCGGTCGCTCGCGCTCGGCGCCCTTCTCGCCGGCCTCGCCCTCTCGCGGCTTCCGCCCCTCGACCTCGGCGGCGGCACGCGTTTTCCGCTCGCCGGCCATCTCGCTTCCGTTTGCGGCATCCTCGGCGGCGGCATCCTCGCCTCCCTCGCCCTTCCCGCGCTCGGTCGCGCGCTTCGCCCGCTCGCCCGTCGCGACGCCGCCTGGCGCGTCGCCCTCGGCCACATCGCCCGCCCGACCGGCCGGCACCGCCTCGCCGCCGCCGCGCTCGTATGCGCCATCGGCATGGCCGCGGGCATGGCGATCCTCGTCGCCAGCTTCGAGCGGTCGGTCCGGGGCTGGATCGACGCGGCCCTCCAGGCCGACCTCTACATCTCCAGCTCCGGTGCCCAGTCCGCCGGCTCCGACAACAAGATCGCCGCCGAAACCTGGCGTTCCATCGCCGCCCATCCCGCCGTCGCGCACGCCTCCGTCTACTCGGCCCACCCGCTCGTCCTCGACGGCAAGCCCACCACGCTCGCCGGCGGCGACCTCGTCCGCCAGGCCGCGCGCGACGGCTTCCTCTGGCTCGGCCCGCCCCCGCCGCCCGAGGCCCTCGATCCCGCGCGCAACTCCGGCCTCGCCTTCGCCAGCGAAAGTTTCTCGGAGCGTTTTCGTATCCGCCGAGGCGATACCGTGTCCGTCCCCACGCCGGCCGGCCCCCGAAGCCTGCGCGTCGCCGCCGTCTTCGCCGACTACGGCAACGAGCGCGGCTCGCTCCTCGTCGATCGCGTTCACGCCGTCCGCTGGTTCGGCGACGACCACGCCGCCAGCCTCGCGCTCGACCTCGTTCCCGGCGCCTCGCCCGACGCCGTTCGCGCCGAGCTCGCCGCCGCCCGGCCCGGCCTCTCCGTCCTCACGAACTCCGGCCTGCGCGCCGAAATCCTGCGGATTTTCCGCCAAACCTTTTCCATCACCTACGCGCTCGAATTCATCGGTCTCGGCGTCGCCGTCGGCGGGCTCGGCCTCAGCCTCGCCAGCGTCCTCCTCGACCGCCGCGACGAACTCGCGACGCTGCGCGCCCTCGGCTTTCGCCGCTCCGAGATCGCCCGCGCCGCCGCCCTCGAAGGCGCCGCGCTCGCCCTCTGCGCCACCGCCACGGGCATCGCCCTCAGCTTCGCCCTCGGCTGGTTGCTCATCCACGTCATCAACAAACAAAGCTTCGGCTGGACGCTCGCCCTCTCCATCCCCGTCGCCCAACTCGCCGCCCTCGCCACGCTCGTCGTCGGCACCGGCGTCCTCGTCAGCCACTTCGTCGGCCGCTGGGCCGCGAAGCTCCCCGCCGACCGCGAGGAATGATCCCGCCCCCGGCGCGCAATGACCAACTCCCCTCGTCGAACGAGATGAACTTCGCCCCCCGCCTCCGCCGCTCCTTTCCGCTTTTCGCGCTCCTTGCGTCTTTTTTCGGCCATGCCTCCGCCGCCTCCGCGCCGCCCGCGTTCACTCCCGACGGCTTCCGCGTGCCTCAACCCGGCCCCGCCTTCTCCTTCCCGCGCGACCACGGCTCCCACCCCGACTACAAAATCGAGTGGTGGTATCTCACCGGCCACCTCTTCACCGCCGAAACACCCGCCCGCCGCTTCGGCTTCCAAGCCACCTTCTTTCGCTCCGCCGCCCCGCTCGACGTCGCCCGGCGCCCCGCTCCCGCCGCGTTCGGCCACGACCAGATCCACCTCGCGCACATGGCGCTGATCGACGTCGCCACCGGCCGCTTCCTCCACCAGGAACGCCTCAACCGCGCCGGCTGGGACGCCTCCGCCTCGACCGACACCCTCGATGTCCGCAACGGCGATTGGTCCCTCCGCATCGCGCCCCCGCCCTCGGACGCCGCCGGATCTCCGGCTTCCGCATCGAGCGTCACCCTCCTCCTCGTCGGCGGCGTCCGCGCCGAAGCCCGCTTCACCCTTGCGCTCACGCCCGTCAAGCCCCTCGTCCGCTTCGGCGCCGACGGCTACTCGCGCAAAGGCGCCTCGCCCACCGCCGCGAGTTATTACCTCACCTTCCCGCGCCTCGCCGTCACCGGCACGCTCGCGATTCCGTCCGATGGTTCCGGCTCCGCCCCCTCCGCGCCGCCTCCGGCGCCCGTCCCCGTCACCGGCCAGGCTTGGATGGATCACGAATACAGCAGCAGCCAGCTCGACGAGTCGCAGGTCGGCTGGGATTGGCTCAGCGCCCAGCTCGACGACGGCCGCGAACTCATGTTCTACGCCTTGCGCCGCCGCGACGGAACGCTCGATCCCGCTTCCACGCTCACTTGGATCGACCGCGAAGGGCGCCTCTCCACGGCCCCCTGGCGCTGGGAGCCGCTCACCACCTGGCGCAGCCCGCGCACAGGCGCCGTTTACCCGCAACGCATCCGGCTCGCCACGACCGACCCCGCCACTAACCGCGAGACCGTCTTCGTCGTGGCCCCCTTCGCCGCCGACCAGGAACTCGGCGGCTCCCTCGGCGGCGTCACCTATTGGGAAGGCGCCTGCCGCGTCCTCTCCGCCGACTCCGCCACCCAACTCGGCTCCGCCTACCTCGAGCTCACCGGCTACGACCGCCCCGTCGACGCCGTCCGCTGAATCTCCGTCCCTTCCGCCGCCCGCCTCTGTCGTTCCGTCTTCCGTCGCTCTGTCTTCCGTCGCTCTGTCGCTCTATCTCCCCCTCCCTGCTCCTCGCTCCCCGCTCCCTGCTCGTTCTTTCCCCTTGCCCGACCCGCCTCCGGGCCAAGCATCCCGCGTTTCCTTAACTCGTGGTTCCCGCCGACGCCGATCTTCGTATCAAGCTGCCCGTCTTCGAGGGCCCGCTCGATCTGCTCCTCTTCCTCATCCGGAAGAACGAGCTGGATATCTACGACATCCCCATCTCCACCGTCACCAAGCAATACATCGCGGTCCTGCGCTCGATGCAGCAGCTCGACCTCGAGATCGCGGGCGAGTTCTTCGTCATGGCCGCCTCCCTCATGGAGATAAAGAGCCGCATGCTTCTCCCCCGCGGCCAGGCCGCCACCGGCGAAGGGGACGACGACGATCCGCTCGATCCGCGTTGGGAACTCGTTCACCAGCTTCTCCAGTATAAAAAATTCAAGGAAGCCGCCGCCAAGCTCGACGAACTCGCATCCTTCCAGCGCGACATGCTCACGCGCCACGTCGTCGAGGTGGTCGCCACCGAAAACGAACGCCCGCTCAAGCCCGTCGACCGCATCGAGCTCTGGAACGCGTTCAACCTCGTCCTCCGCCGCCTCTCCGAAAAACTCGTCGTCGGCGAGATCAAGGGCGAGGAGGTCACCGTCTCCGACAAGATGGAGGAGCTCCTCAAGCTCATCGAGACGCGGAAACATTTCCTCTTCACCGACCTCTTCGAGGGCAAACAGGTCACCGTCCGCCTCCTCGTCGCCACCTTCATCGCCGTCCTCGAGCTCACGCGTCTAAAAAAGCTCCGCGTCCGCCAGGAGGAGGCCTACGCCGACATCTACGTCGAGGCCGTGGAAAACACCCTCAACGCCGACGGCACGCTCGCGGAGGGCCAGCTCAACTTCTCCCCCGTCGCGCCCGAGCAAAACACCGCCGTCCCCGCTCCCCTCGCGCCCGCCGTCGACCTCGTTCTCACCGCCGACGGTTTCGCCGAAATCCCCTCCGTCATCGGCGCCTCCGCCGACGCCCCCGCCTCGCCCCCGCCGGTCGACACCGAGACTTCGGCTCACCAGGCGTCGCCATCCTCGACACCGCCGTCCACCCCCGGCGATACCGCACCGCAGCCCGACGCGGCCGCTTCCGCTTTTTCTCCCGAAACCGCCGCCTCCATCGAGGCGCCATCCGCGACAAACGCACTGAACGCCTCCGACCCGGTGGAGCCCTCCGCGTCCCCGAACTCGCTCGCCGCCTCCCCCGCCGACGAACCCGCCGCCGTTTCGCCTCCCTCCGACGGCTCCCCGTCCGCCGAGCCGACCCTCGCGCCGTCTCCCGTATCCGTGTCCGAGTCTTTCACGCCCCAAGCCGTCGCGCCGCTCGAAGACTCCCCGTCCTCGCCCCCGGACGACATCCCCCCTGAGCCTGAGCAGTTTCCACCGGAAAACCCGCTTGATACCGAGCCCCCGCGGAACACGTTGACCTCGTGAGCAAGCGCGCCCGCAAACCCTCCGCCGAGTCCGTCCCCTCCGCCCAACCCGCCTCGAAGCCCTCGTCGGCCAAAGGCAAAGCCGGCCTCCTCGGCGTCGGCCTCGACAACGAAGACGGCCACAAGCGCATCACCACCGGCGAGCAATTCGTCCTCGTCGGCGGCTCCGCCGAGACCCACGAGCGCATGGCCGAAACCACCATCAAAACCTTCGAGGAGCTCAAACGCCGTGACAAACGCCTCGAAACGGTCGACCCGCGCGAACTCGCCGAGATCCTCCACAAATCGGCTCCGCGCTAGGCCCGCCGCGCTCCCCGCGCCCCCGCGTCTTTTGGCCGGCCCCCGCGCTTCTGCGATTCCCGCTCGACCTTCCGCGCCAAGCGCTTCCCTTTAAACCTTTCTACCCTTCCCACTCATGAGCGACATCCCCGGTCCCGACTCCACGCCCAAGCCCAAGCTCACGCTCTCTCCCAAGCCCGCGGCCCCCGCCCCGGCCGCCGAGGCAAGCGCCCCCGCCCCCGCGGCGGCCGTGCCTCCCCTGCCCGCCCCGACCATTTCGTCGACGGGCGCCAGCACCTCCACCCCTCCCTCGATCGCCGCCGCCGCCTCGCGCTCCGCTGGCCTCAAGCCCAACCTCAAGCTCCAGGGCGCCGTGCATCCCGCCACGCCGACCGACGCCCCCGCTTTCCAGTCTCCCATGCCGGCCTCCGACGACGGAAAACCCTCCGCGGCCCTCTTCGCCCTCGCCTTCATCGCCGCCGCCGCCGCCCTGAGTTTCGCCTATCTCCTCTACGTTAAAAACCAATAACCACACCGTCTCCGATCATGTCCGACGCGCTAGCCCATTTCGACGAAGCCTCCTTCAAGACCGCCATCTCCGGCCCCACCCCCGTCCTCGTGGACTTCTGGGCGCCATGGTGCGGCCCGTGCAAGGCCATCGCCCCCATCCTCGAGGAACTCGCCAAGGAGCTCTCCGGCAAGCTGGTGATCGGCAAGGTCAACGTCGACGACCACGGCGATCTCGCCGGCACCTACGGCGTCCGCGCCATCCCGACCATGCTCCTCTTCAAGGACGGGCAGCTCGTCGACACCATCGTCGGCATGCAATCCCGCGACGCCCTCAAGGCGAAACTGCAAGCCAAGCTCTGATCGCGGCACCCTCTTCGCGCCCCTTACGCGCCCCATCGCCCCCGGCCTCGTCGCCGGGGGCTTTTTTATTCCCCCGTTCCGCCTCGCGCGGCGGAAGGGCTCCGCCATTCCGGTCCCCTCCCCTCCATCCGCTCCTACCGCCGGTCAACCAACTTTCAAAAAATCCCCTAAGCAGACCTTCTGGCTGCGAAATAGCGGCTTCGCCACTCACCTGCATCCCGCCATCGGGGTTTTCCCGAGATCCGCCCGGACGCATGCCCCCTTTTCCTCTCCACCGCCTCCGCCTCACGCTCGCCACCGCGCTGCTTTCCCTCGCCTCGTTCCCCGTTCCGTCCGTCCGCGCGGCCATCGACCTGAACAACGACGGCATCAACGACGTCTGGGCCGCGCGCCACGGGGGCGATCTTCCGCCCGCCGCCGATCCCGACGGCGACGGCCAGCCCAATTTCGCCGAAGCCGCCGCCGGCACCGATCCCCGCGACCACGCTTCCCGTTTCGCCGTTCGCGCCCTCGAGTTTCCCGCCGCCGGCACGGCCCGGCTTCGCTGGCCCTCCGCTCCGGGCAAATTCTACCGCGTCCAGGCCTCCTCCGACCTCGTCGCCTGGACCACCCTCAACGTCAGCGCCGTCGGAGACGGCGCCGAACTCTCCCTCGATCTTCCCCTCGACAAGACCTACGCCGGGGGCGATTTCCCCGTCTCCCGCTGGGAAGGCCTCGCCTCCGACGATTGGATGTGGGCCTTCAAGAACATCGTCGCCGCCGGCACTCCCGCCGCCACGCGCACGCTCCGCCTTCCGACGCTTTCCACCGCGCAATCGTCCCCCGATCTCGAACACTTCGGGCAATACTCACGCGGTTGGATCGTCCCGCCCGCCGACGGCCAATACCGCTTCTTCCTCGCCGCCGACGACACCTGCGAGTTCTGGCTCTCCACCTCCGCCGATTCCGCCGGCAAGCAGCGCGTCGCCTTCGTGCCCGGCTGGACCTACCCCGGCGAATGGAACAAGCACCCCGAGCAGACCTCCGCCCTGCTCACCCTCCAGGGCGGCCGCCCCTATTACTACGAGCTCTACCACGTCGAGGGCACCACCCTCGATCATCTCACCGTCGCCTGGACCGGCCCGACCCTTGATCCCGACAAGGAACCCGTCGCCGCCCGCCACTACGCCAGCGACCCTCGTCCGCTTTCCCAGCTCCTCGGCTCCTCCGGCCGCGCCTTCTACCGCGTGACCGTCGAGGACCTCGACCGCGACGGCGACGGCCTCAGCGACCACGACGAACACTTCCTCGGCACCGATCCGCTCGACGCCACCACGCAGCCCCGCGTCGACGATCGCGACGCCGCGCTCGGCCGCCTCGCCGCCCGCGACCGCGTCACCCTCGGCAGCTCCGCGCCCCGCGCCTACGAAACCGGCGTCCTCCCCGCCCGCGCCACCGTCTTTCGCTCGGGCAACCTCGGCCCGGTCACGGTCCGCTACACCGTGTCGGGCGACGCCGCCGCCGGCTCCGACTACGTCGCCCTCCCCGGCGTCGTCGCCGTCCCCGCCGGCGCATCGCGTATCGAGTTTCCGATTACACCGCTGGCCGACGCCCTCGTCGAGCCGCCCGAGACGATCACGATCACGCTCCTCCCCGACGCCGCCTACGATCTCGGCGCTCCCGCCCGGCTCGATCTCACCGTCGACGACGCGCCCGACGAGCTCTACCTCGCCGCGCTCCGCCCGCCTTCCGGACTGTCCTCCGGCGCCTGGGGCTCCGCCGCGGTCCGCGCGGCCGGCAACGGCCTCTCCGGTCGCGTCTCCCTCGCCTACAGCGCCCTTCTCGGCCCCTCCTCCGGCGCCGAGCTTTTCATCTCCGCCTCCGGCGGCTCCGGCCCCGTCGTCCTCGGCCTCGCCTCCGGCCAGGTCTCGGGCCGCGCCTGGGATTTCTCCCCCGCCGCCGGCCAGTCCCACGACGCCATCCTCGCCGCCCTCCGCGAGGGCCGCCTCTGGGTCCGGGTCCTTTCCACCGCCGCCCCCTCCGGCGAACTCTTCGGCCAACTGCTCCCCGCCACCGGTTCCGAGACCAGCCCGCCCCCGCCCGCCCCGGCCGCGGTCCCCTCCACTCCGCCCACGCTCGCCGAGGCCCACCGTTTTCTGGAACAAGCCGCCTTCGGCGCCTCCCCCTCCGCCGTCGCCGAGGTCCGCGCCCAGGGCTACGCCGCCTGGATCGCCGCCCAACGCGCCGCCGCCGTCACCCGCATCCTTCCGCAGGTCCAGGCCCGCCGCGCCGAGTTCCTCTCCCGTTCCGGCGGCAACGAAGACGGCTGGCAAACCCCGTTCCACGAGTCGTGGTGGCAGACCGCTCTCACCGCGCCCGACCAGCTCCGCCAGCGAGTCGCCTGGGCGCTGTCGCAGATCATCGTCGTCTCCCAGGAAGGCGCCCTCGCCGGCGAACACGAGGCCGCGGCCGCCTACTACGATCTCCTTCTCTCCCACGCTTTCGGCAACTACCGCGATCTGCTCGGGGACGTCACCAAGTCCCCGGTCATGGGCGTCTACCTGAGCATGATGCGCAACCGTCGTCCCGACCCCGAGACCGGCCAGCGCCCCGACGAAAACTACGCCCGCGAGCTCATGCAGCTCTTCAGCATCGGCCTCAACGAGCTGCACCCCGACGGCACCCTCCGCCTCGATGTCCACGGCCTGCCCGTCCCTACCTACACCCAGGCCGACATCGTCGGCCTCGCCCACGTCTTCACCGGCTGGGGGCCGCACTACGATCCCGCCAACCCGCCCCGCTGGGACCCCGATACCGTCGCCGATCGCGAATCCTGGTTCCTCTACGGCCACGATGTGGCGCGGCCGATGAGCTTCTACCCGGAATACCACGACGTCGGCGCGAAGCGCCTCGTCCGCGGCGTCGTCGTCCCCGCCGGCACCGACGGTATTTCCGCGATGGATACCGCCTTGGACGCGCTTTTCAACCACCCCAACCTCGGCCCCTTCCTCGGCCGCCAGCTCATCCAGCGCCTCGTCACGTCCAACCCGTCCCCCGGCTACGTCCATCGCGTCGCCGCCGTCTTCGCCGACAACGGCTCCGGCGTCCGCGGCGATCTGTTCGCCACCGTCCGCGCCGTCCTCCTCGACCCCGAGGCCCGCCTCCCCGCGCCCAACGCCGCCTTCAGTTTCGGAAAGCGCGCCGAGCCCGTCCTCCGCCTCGCCCGGCTCTTCCACGCCTTCCCGCCCGCCGCGCCCCGCGCCGGCGATCCGCGCTGCTTCCTGAACTACCAATACGACATCTCCCATCAGGCGCCGCTCGGCTCCCCCTCCGTCTTCAACTTCTTCCAACCCGTCTACGCCCACCCCGGCGCCATCGCCACCGCCGGGCTCGTTTCGCCCGAATTCCAGATCACCTCGGAAACCACCGTCGTCAGCGAATCCAACTGCTTCCACGACATCCTCAACTGGGGCCATTGGACCGCCGAGCCTTCCGTCCCCTCCGACCCGTCGTCCGACGTTCTCGTCGTCACGATCCCCTTCGAACCCGAGCTCGCCATTCTCGCGCGAACCCCGACCACGCCCGCGGAAAACTTCTCCGCCCTCGTCACCCACCTCGCCGACAAATTCCGCGGCGGCCGCGTAAGCCCCGCCCTGCGCGCCGAGCTCCTCGAGTTCCACGCCGCCCTTCCCGGCTGGTATTGGACCACCACCGACCCCGCCATCCTCCGAGAGCACCGCCTCTCCGTGATCCGTTACGCCCTTCACCTGATCGCCATCGCCCCCGAAACCGTCATCGACCGCTGACTCCTCAACAGATCCGACTGATCGGTCGGATCCGCCGGACCGGTCCGATAATCCAGATTTCCCCCATGACCACCCGCCGCCAGTTTCTCGGCCAGGCCGCCTGCTCCGGACTCGGCCTCGCCGGCCTGCTCAGCACCATGGGCACCCTGCGTCTCTTCAGCTCCACGCTCTCCGCGCAGACCGTGCCCGGCGACGACCACAAGGCCCTCGTCTGCCTCTTCCTCTTCGGCGGCAACGACGGCAACAACACCCTCGTCCCCTACGACACCGCCGCCTACAACGCCTACGCCGCCGCCCGCGGCATCCTCGCCCTCCCGCGCGGCAACCTCGTCCGCCTCGCCCTCCCCTCCGGCGGTGACGGCCGCGAATGGGCGCTCCACCCGTCGCTCTCCCCTCTTTCCCCGGTGTTCACCGCCGGGAAACTCGCCCTCCTCGGCAACGTCGGCACGCTCGTGGCCCCGATCACCCAGGCCGAATACAAATCCGGCGGCGCCGCCGTCCCTCCGTATTTGTTTTCCCACAACGACCAGCAGGTCCAGTGGCAGACCTCCGTTCCCGACTCCGTCCGCCGCGTCGGCTGGGGCGGCCGCCTCGCCGACCATCTCCAGGCCCTCAACGCCGGCTCGCAGATCTCGATGAACGTCTCCCTCGCCGGGA
>CBINJQ010000057.1:0-15058 GCA_966251015.1 uncultured Akkermansia sp.
GGCTCCGACCCCGAAACATACTCAAACCGCATGTCTTGCACGAGACATGCCCGGACGAGCGGCACCGAAACATAACCGATGCAAGTATACGCTACACCATCGCCGCTGTTGTCGCGAATCGGACGATAAAAGATGTTCGCCGCGCCTTCAAATCACCCCGCCTCGACTGCCTCCGGTCAACCGCAGCCCCAACCCCTGAGCCTTTCATTCCCACTTTCGCTGAAAGCAGGGTGTGGGACGCTTGGAGAAAATGGTGGCGGCGGCCGATCATGATGCGTCGGAGCACCAACAGAACCTGTCAGATCCATTCGAATAAATCCGTAGCTTAGCTAACATGACCTCCAAGCACAAACTTACCCTCGCGGCGATTGCTGCCGGTTTCGCTCTGTCCGCCCACGCGGCAAACATCCTTCAAACTGCGAATAACAGCGTAGGCACCAGCGGTTTTAATAGCACGACTGGATGGAATCCCGCCGTGGCCCCGTCGGCTGGAAATGATTATTTTAATCAAGGTTTCCTGCTCCGCACCCCAACAGCCAATGGTAGTTACACCTTCGGCGGCGATTCGCTCACCATTACCGGAGGCGCCAACTTCGGTGCCGCCGGCAACGAAGCCCTGATGTGGAAGGGAGGAAACACCACCGGCAACACCATCACCGTGAATAACCTGATCGTGAACGGCGGCCAGATTCGCCACGGTGAAGGTGATACCGCCAGTTTCACCCTTGCCGGCAATATCACGGTCGGTGCTAGCGGCGCCGGTTTTGCCACCCAAGGCGGTATGTTCGTCACCGCCCCGATTTCCGGAACCGGAGACATTGTCGTCATGAACAACGGCAACAACTCCGCCGCGCGCACGGTGTTTTTCCAGTCGGCCGCCAGCACCTTTACGGGCGATCTTATCCTGAACAACGCGTTCTCCCGGGCCACCTTCAACAACGGCGGTGTTTTCAACTTCGCTTTGGGCGGCAACGGAGTGACGAACAGCATCAGCAACTCGGGCACCCTCCTCTTGGACGGTGTGTTCAACATCAACACCTCTTCGGCCGATCTTTCGTTCGGAAACTCGTGGGTGCTTGTTAGCGGCGCCGGTAGCACCACCTATGGCGGCAACTTCGGCGTCGCCGGATTTAGCAACATGGGCGGAGGCATCTGGAGCGATGGCGTGCTCGAGTTCGACACGGCTTCCGGTATCTTGGAGGTCACCGCCGTTCCCGAACCCTCCGCCTTCGCCGCGCTCGCCGGCCTCGGTGGCCTCGGTTTCGCCGCTCTTCGCCGCCGCCGCCGCGCCTGAGTATCCGTCTCGCTTTTTCAAGCCCGCCCTTCCCGGGCGGGCTTTTTTTGTCCCGTTCCGTCAGCCCAGGCTCCGTTTCCGCTTCAACCGCGGGCGACTTCAGCCGCCTCGGCGGCTCCTCTCCTTTCCCCTCCATGTCATCCATCGTCAAATTCCGCTCCGCCTCCGCGCGTCTCCATTCGGCCCTGTCGGCCCTTCCTCGCACGAGTCTCCTGGTCGCCGCGGCCTTCCTGGCCCATCCCTCGGTCGCGGACGCCGCGGACCTGACTTGGGACGCGGACACCGCGACCGCGGGCGCGCAAGAAGGCTCCGGCACGTGGAACACGTCCAACACCAACTGGTGGAACGGCTCCGCCAACACCGCGTGGGTCAACACCACCGTCACCAACTTCAACACCGGCTTCACCGCCACGCTCGGCGGCCTGGACGGCGCCTACACGCTCACCACCGGCTCGCCCATCATCGCGTCCAACCTCAACGTGACCGCCGGCGGTTACACCGTCGTCAACAGCGGCGCCAACTTCCTCACGCTTACTTTCACGACGACCACGGGCACCGGCACCTTCACCTCCGCCGCCTCCCAGATTTTCGTGGCCGCCGGCAAGACCTTCAACATCGGGTCCGGTAGCGACTCCACCATCGTCAAGGCCAACGGCGGCGGCGCGAGCACCTCGTCCCAGATCCATGTCGAGGCCGGCGGCGTCCTCAACATCAACGCCGGCGCATCCCTTCTCCGCGACAACAACGCCGGCGCCAACAACGGCGGCATCCGCTTCACCGGAGCCGGCACGGTCAATCTTTTCGGCACCGTCTCCAACACGTCCAACAACGACGGCATCCGCGTCGGCGAATACGACCCGAACAGCGTCACGTTCAACGTGAAGTCCGGCGGTCTTCTGACCACCGCCTCGTCGGGCAGCAACGTCAGCGGCGCCGCGCTGACCGTCGCGGGCGGCTCCGGCTCCTCCGCGCCCTCCGGCACCGTCACCCTCAACATCGAGCCGGGCGGCACGGTGTCGGTCACCAACACCGCCAGCACCCAGGGCTTCAGCATCGCCCGCCAGGCCGGCTCCATCGGCGTGGTCAACGTGGGCGGCACGCTCGTCACGCCCAAGATCGTCGTCGGCAACGGCGCCAGCGGCGCCGCAGGCACGCTCAATCTCGACGGGGGCACGCTCCGCGCCAATCGCAACGAGGCCAGCTTCATCGACGCGCTCAACCTGGGCACGCTCAACGTGAACGTGAACGCGGGCGTCACGATCGACACCAACGGCTTCAACATCGGAATCTCGAGGTCTCTGCTAAACGGCACCGGCGGCGGCGGCCTGACCAAGATCGGCAACGGCACCCTCACCCTCTCCGGGATCAACAGCTACACCGGAACCACCACCATCAACGGCGGCGGCCTTCTGCTCAACCTGGCCAACTCCAGCAATCTGGTCGTCAACAACGGCGGATCCCTGGGCGGCGTCGGCGGCACCACCTCCGGCTCTCTCGTCACGAACACCGGGGCGAACCTCGTCGTGCCCCTCGCCGGCTCGGCCCTCGCCGTGAACGGCGGCGTCAACTTCGCCGGCCTCACCACCGTCTCCTTCAACGGCACCCCGACCGGCGGCGCGACCTACGACGTGCTCTACTACTCGGGCGGCCTCTCCAATCTCTCCAATCTCGTCCCCACCAGCCGCGCGACGATCGCCGACACCGGCACCAAGGTCACCGCCACCATGGGCTCCATCGGCACGCGCACCTGGAACGGCGCCAGCGGCACCTGGGACATCGGCCAGAGCACCGCATGGGCCGAGGGCGACGCCAAGTTCTTCAACGCCGACTCGGTCGTGTTCAACAACCCGTCCTCGGACAGCGTCATCACGCTCTCCAACAGCCTCGGCGCCCTGCAACCCGGCTCCGTCACGGTCGACAACGTCAACACCTACACCTTCGCCGGCTCCGGCTCCATCGCGGGCGCCGGCACCCTCACCAAGACCGGCTCCGGCACGCTCGTCGTCAAGACGGCCAACACCTACACCGGCGCGACCACGATCAACGGCGGCACGCTGCAACTCGGCGACGGCGCCACCGACGGCACCATCGCCAGCGCCAGCATCGTCAACAACGGCACGCTGGCCTACAACCTCGCCGGCAACCACACCATCTCCGCCGTGATCTCCGGTTCCGGCGCGGTCACCAAGGCCGGCGCCGGCGTCCTCACCTTGACCGGCGCCAACACCTACGCCGGCGGCACCACGATCAACGGCGGCACGCTCTCCACCTCCGTCAACGTGGGCGGCGGCGGCACGAACGTCACCGTCAACGGCGGCGGCGCCTTGACCTTCACGAGCGCCGGCACCGTCTCGAACAATCTCCTCGGCACGGGAACCGTCACGAGCACCGGCGCCACGCTGACCGGAGACTGGACCGCCTTCGCGGGCTCCTTCACCCACAACAACACGCTCGTCTCGACCTCGTTCAACACCCCGCTGGCGACCAGCAGGAACACCGCCTACACCATCGCCAGCGCTCAGGGCAGCTCCCAGGGCCTGATCGCCGGCTACAACACCGGAAGCCCCTCCGGGACCTACACGCTCGAACTCGGCTCCCTCGCGGGCGTGGCTAACTCCCTGCTCCGCGGAGGCAACGGCGCCCAAGGTCTCGCGACCATCCAGATCGGCAATCTCAACACCAACACCACCTTCGAGGGCATCATCGCGGACGGCACCGGCACCAAGATCGGGCTCGCCAAGGTCGGCAACGGCTCGTTGACCCTCGCCGGCGCCAGCACCTACACCAACGGCACCGCGGTCAATGCCGGCGCCCTCGCCGTGAACGGTTCGCTCACCGCCGCCGCCAACGCCGTCTCCGTCGCCCCCGGCGGCACCCTCCGCGGCTCCGGCTCCATCGCGGGCCCCATCACCGTCGACGGCAACCTCGCCCCCGGCGATTCCGTCGGCGTGCTCACCGCCTCGGGCGCGCTCACCCTCAACGCCGGCTCCGCCACCCGCCTCGAAATCAACGGCCTCGCCCGCGGCACCGAGCACGACGGCGTGAACATCGGCGGCGCCTTCACCCAAGGCGGCTCGCT
Organism: uncultured Akkermansia sp.; assembly: GCA_966251015.1. Taxonomy (GTDB): domain Bacteria; phylum Verrucomicrobiota; class Verrucomicrobiia; order Opitutales; family Opitutaceae; genus IMCC26134_A. The sequence goes on from CBINJQ010000057.1 coordinate 4,374, forward strand.
CCAGCTCTCCTTCGGGGCCTCCATCCCCGAAGGCAGCTACACGTTGTTCCAGATCGGCGGCACCAGCTCGGGCGCGTTCTCGGCCGTCACCGCCGCCAGCGCGGCCGCCCCGACCCCGGTCTCCCTCACCAACTCGGGAGGCGTCTGGACCGGCGCGCTCAACGGCGTCAGCCTGAGCTTCAACTCCACCACCGGCGTGCTCACCACGAGCGGCGGCGCCTCGCACACCGCGCTCCAGACCTGGCGCTTCGACCAGTTCGGCGTCCACGACGACACGGCGGGCGTGCTCGCGGGCGACACCGAGGACTACGACGGCGACGGCCTGGCCAATCTCCTCGAATACGCCCTCGGCTCCGATCCCAAGGTCGCCGCGGCAAGTCCCGTCACCGTCACCCGCTCGGGCAACTTCCTCACGCTCACCTACACGCGCCGCACCCCCGCCGATCCCGCCCTCTCCTACACCGTCGAGGGAAGCGGCAACCTGACCTCCGGGTTCGGCGCCGCCACCGGTTCGACCAACACCGTCGGCTCGACCTCGACCTACACGGACGACGTCAACCTCGGCGCCGCCGGCGTCCGTCGTTTCCTGCGTCTCTCGGTCTCCTACACCGCGCCCTGATCGCCCATCCTCGGAGTCGATGCCCGACCCCTCCCAAGCCTCCCGGCCCCGCGCCGGGAGGCTTTTTTGTTTTCCGCCGCCGCCCGCGCGAGCCCGTCGGCCCGCGTCCTTTACGCTACACCTGCATACGTGCTTTTCGCCCTCACGCCCCGCCTCCTTCCGCGCCTAGGGTCGACTCGTTTCACACGTCGCCGAGCCACGCGCGTTCCGACCGGCGGCCCCCCCCCTTGTCGCTTACTCCGCCGTCTAAATGAACCTTCGATCCCGCCCCTCGCCGTTCATCGCCGCTCTCGCCGCAGCGCTCGCGGGTCCCCTCCCCGCGGCGCCCGCGCCTTACGAGCCCGACGCGAACACCGTGATGCTTTTTCACTTTGACGAGGCCTCGGGCGGAACCGTCGCCAACGCCGTGGCGGGCAAAAACAACGCCTACGCCTGGACTCTTTCCAGCTCGTCCGGCTCCGCCAACACCGGACTGCTCGGCTCCGCCGCCGCCCCCGGCTTCGGCAAATGCATGAATCTCGGCACCGCGACCAATCTCGGCGCGGTCTACGACGGCAACGGCAACTCCACCTACGACGGGGAATGGGCGGACGCCGTTCTCCTGTCCGATCTCGGCATCGGCGGAACCAGCCCGTTCACGCTCGAGGCCCTCGTCTGCCCGAACGCGCTTTCCTCGGCCAACCGACAGATCATCGCGACCGATTCGAGCGCCGGCACCCGCGGTTTCCAGTTCCGCATCAACTCCACCGGCCAGCTCGAGTTCAACATGATCGGGGTCGCCAACGCCCAGCGGCTCGCCGCGATCCCGACCACCGGCCCCCACGCGATCGCGGCCGGCCAATGGTTCCACGTCGCCTTCGTCTACGACGGCGCCAATTGCCGCTTCTATTGGACCCGCCTCGATTCCGGAGCCACCGGCGCCAATCTGCTCGGCTCCGCCCAATCGCTCGCGCTCTCCGGCGCGGGTTTCATCTCCGGCCCGCTCGTCATCGGCAACGAGAACCGCGGCGCCGGCGGCGAAGGCGCCCAATGCAAAATCGACGAGGTGCGCATCTCGAACATCGCCCGCGCCGCCGCCGCATTCCACTTCGAGGCCAGCCCCGACGACACCGACGGCGACGGCCTGAACGACGTCTGGGAGACAACCCACTTCGGCGACATCGCCGCCCAGGACGGCTCCGGAGATCCCGACGGCGATCTGGCCGCCAACATCTCCGAACACGCCGCCGGCACCGACCCGAACTCCGCTTCCTCCTACCCCGACCAGGACTCCGACGGGCTCCCCGACGGCTGGGAGACTCTCCACTTCGGCGACACCGCCGCCCAAACCGGCGCGGGCGACGCCGACGGGGACGGAGCCACCAACGCCCAGGAACATCTCGCCGGCAGCAATCCGGCCAGCGCCTGGCTCACTCCCTCGGACACCGACGGCGACGGGCTTCCCGACGCCTGGGAGACCGCCCGCTTCGGCACCCTCGCCCGCTCCGGCTACGACGACGACGACTCGGACGAGCAGATAAACCTCGCCGAACAACTCGCCGGCACCTCGCCCGTCGGCGCCGCCGCCAAGCCCCTCTGGACGCCGCCTTCCGCGACGCTCCTCCGCGACTCCGTCCTCACCTCCAACGCCCGGCTCTTCGCGAACGGCGCCACCTACGGGCGCGCCATCAACGGCATCTCCTACCAAAGCCAGATCCTGCTTTCGTATGAGGGATACAAATACACCGCGTGGTTTGACAACACCACGCTCACCGTCTTCCTCGCGCGCCGACCCGTCGACGGCGCGACGCCCGGCGCTTGGGAGACGGTCGACACCGGCTCGACCTTCGTCAACGGCGTCAACGGCGACGCGCACAACGTCATCACCCTCGGCGTCTGCTCCGTCGACGGCACCCTCCACATGGCGTGGGATCATCACGGCCACAACCTGCGCTACCGCCGCTCCGTCGCCGGGCTCTGCACCACCAACAAAGGCGCCTGGGGCGCGGGCATGCTCGGCGCGGAGCGAAACTGGCTCGTCGCCGCCGGCCAGACCGTGACCGTCGTCACCTACCCGCTCTTCATCGCCGCGCCGGACGGCAGGCTCGTTTTCCAGTGGCGCTACGGCGGCTCCGGCGGAGGCGACAACTTCCTGAGCGTCTACGACGGCGCCACCGGCACGTGGACCGCGCCCCTTCAGTTCGACTCCCGCGTCGGCACCTACGTGGAGAGCGCGACCAGCACCAGCCGCAACGCCTACCTCAACGGCCTCGATTTCGGCCCGGGCGGAGCCATGCACATCACCTGGACCTACCGGGAAGGAGCCGGCACCTCCAACCACGACCTCTGCTACGCCTACAGCACCGACCTCGGCGTCACCTGGCGCAACAACGCCGGCACGGTCGTCGCCGACACCACCCAAGGCCAGCGCATGACGCTCACCACCCCCGGCATCCTGGTTAAACGAATGGATATGCGCCAGCTGCTCATCAACCAGCAGACCCAATGCGTCACGCCCGACGGGCGCGTCCACATGATGATGCTCCACCGCCGCGAGGACCCGGGCTTCGAATACCCCGCGCTCACCACCGCCAACTTCTCCATCATCGGCACCGCCTATTACCACTACTTCCGCGATCCCAACACCAACCTCTGGGCCCAGCGCCGCATTCCGCCCGACATCGCCCCCGTCGGCTCGCGCCCCGCGCTCGGCTACGACGCCCAAGGCAACCTCTACGCCGTTTTCCTCACCTACACGGATCGCAGCCAGGTCTACCCGGGCTATCGCGGAGGATACCTCGCCGTGGCCACCGCGTCGAAGCAATCGTCCTACACCGACTGGAAAGTCGCGTATACCTCGACCACGAAGTTCAACGGCGAACCCCAGCTCGACCAGGCGCGCCTGGAGGCGGAAAACATCCTTTCGATCTTCGTCCAGGAAGACAGTTCCAACAACTCCGCCGTCGGCACCCCGCTCCATGTGATCGAGTTTGCCGTCGCGCCCGCGCTCGTCCCGGACGCCGACGACGACGGCCTGGCCGACGGCTGGGAGGAAACCCACTTTGGCGGCATCGTCGGCCAGGGCGGCTCGGACGACGCCGACGGCGACGGCCGGACGAATCTCCAGGAATACGTCGCCGGCACCGCCCCGACGAATCCGTCCGACCACTTCTCGGTCGGCGGCATCCAACCCGCCACGTCCGGAAGCGGACTCGAGATCACCCTTCCCGGCAAAGCCGGAAGGCTCTACCTGCTCGACCGCTCCACCACCCTGGAGCCGGACGGCTGGGCTCAAATCGACTCCCGCGGTCCGTTGGAAACCGACGGGACCGTGACCTTCGTCGACGCCGAGCCCCCGACGCCGCGCGCCTTCTACCAGGTTCGAGTTCAGTTGCCCTGAGCCGAGGCATGGGTGGCAAACGAAACGCGGGCCCCTGAGCGTCTCGAATAGAACCGTGGCCGAAAAGGTAGGGCGCGACCGCCGGGCGCGCCGCGGCGGAGTGGCAGGGGCGGACACCAGCTACGTGACGTTCTGGATTTTAGCTCGGAGCAGGCGGGCGGGCGCGTCCCTGCGCCCGCTGTCTGGTGCGCACGGCCTCGACAAACGACGGGCGGATGGACCCGCCCATCCGCTTCGGAATTGAGCCGGCCCGCTCCCCCCGCATGTTTTTCTCATGTCCAGCTCCGCTCCCCGCTTTCCCGCAGGCACCCAGGTGGTCGTGGACGCCGAGATTCGCGGCTCCAATGGCGACGTCGTCCACCCTCACGGAGCCGTGGGAGTGATCACGCGCACGCCGGCCGGCTCCGAGACCGTTTATCACGTCCGCTTCCCCGACGGCTTCGAGAGCGGATTCACCGACTCCGCCCTCGAACCGTTGAAGACCTTCAAGAACCGCCTCGGCGCCACGTCCCGGCCCGGCGCGGACCGACCGGACGGCGACGACTTCCAACTGGAGGATCACGTCATCTACCGCTGCGTCACCGGCTCCCGCGCCTACGGGCTCGAGACGGAAACGTCCGACACCGATCTGCGCGGAGTATATCTGGCCCCCCGCCGACCTACAGTGGTCCCTCTATGGCGCCCCCGAACAATTCGAGGACAACGCCGGCCAGGCCTGCCATTGGGAGCTTCAGAAATTCATCGTCCTCGCGCTCAAGGCCAATCCGAACATCCTCGAGTGCCTCTACTCGCCGCTCGTCGAAAAGCTCACGCCCATCGGTGAACGACTCCTCTCCATCCGCGCCGGTTTTCTTTCCCGCATGGTCTTTCAGACCTTCAACGGCTACGCGCTGAGCCAGTTCAAAAAACTCGAGCAGGATCTTCGCAACCAAGGCGAACCACGCTGGAAACACGCCATGCATCTGCTGCGCCTCCTGATCACCGGGGCCGCGATTCTCCGCGAAGGTCGCGTCCCCGTGCGCGTGGAGATCCACCGGGATCGCCTGCTCGCCGTGAAAGGCGGGCTTTTGCCCTGGGACGAGGTGAATCGCTGGCGACAAGAGCTCCATCTAGATTTCGAGGCCGCGTTGCGAGACACCCGGCTGCCCGCGCGCCCCGACTACGAATCCGCCAACCAGCTCCTCCTCGACGCTCGCAGAGCCGCAGCATCCCGACCGACTCCTCCCCCATGACCATCGACGCCCGCCTGCACCGCATCGTCGCCGCCCAGCCGCACCCGCTGCTTTTCGCGACCATCAGCGGGGCGCACCTCTACGGCTTTCCTTCGCCCGACTCGGACTTCGACCTCCGCGGAGCGCACGTCTTGCCCTTGGCCAAGGTCGTCGGCCTGGATGTCGCCGACGAGACGATCGAAGACTCCCGGATCATCGATGGGATGGAAATGGACATCGTGAGCCACGACGTCCGGAAGTTCTTCGGTCTCCTGCTCAAAAAGAACGGCTACGTCCTCGAGCAACTTCTCTCGCCCCTGGTCGTCTGCTCGACGCCGGAGCACGAGGAGCTGAAGGCGATCTCCGCCGGCTGCATCACGCGCCACCACTCGCACCATTATCTCGGATTCTCGGCCACGCAGTGGGAACTTTTCCACAAGGAATCTCCGCGCCGGGTGAAACCGCTGCTCTACGTCTACCGGGTGCTTCTCACCGGCATCCGGCTGATGCGCACCGGCCGCGTGGAGGCGAATCTCGTGACGCTCAACGAGGAGTTCCGGCTCCCGCAGATTCCCGAGCTGGTCGCGCGCAAGCTCGCCGGCCCCGAGCAATCGACGCTCTCCGACGCCGACCTCGCGTTTCACGAAGCCGAATACCTCCGCCTGCGCGAAGAGCTCCGCTCCGCGCACGAACGCAGCGCCTTGCCGGAGATCCCGGCGGAGTCCGCGCGCGCGGCGTTGAACGACCTCCTGGTCCGCGTTCGTCTGGCCGCCCGCGCGTAGCCCGCAACACGATGCGAAACGCGCTCCCGATTCGCTTCGCCGCCCTGTGGCGACGGCTTGGCGCGACGACCGCCCCCGAATCGCTTGCGAACGATCTTCTCGCCCGCTGGTCGGAGCCATGGCGGCATTATCACGCCGCATCCCACCTCGAGACCTGCCTCTCGCTGCTCGACGCCAACCGAGCCCTCGCCGCGGAGCCGGACCTCGTGGAGATCGCGCTATGGTTTCACGACGCCGTCTACGACCCGCGTGCCTCGGACAATGAAACACGCAGCGCGGTGCTCGCGACGAGCGCTCTAGACGTCGCCGGCGTTTCCGAAATCGCCATCACGAAAGTCGAGCGACTCGTCCTCGCCACCCGCCTCCACCAAGCCGACGAAGATCCCGACACCGCGCTCCTCCTCGACATCGACCTGTCCGTCTTGGGCGCCGACGCGGAGACCTACAAGGCCTATTCCGCCGCCATTCGGCGCGAGTTCGCTTGGGTTTCCGCCGGGGAGTTCAGCCGCAAACGCACCGCGGTCCTCTCCCGATTTCTCCAGCGCCCGCGCCTCTTTCACACCGCTCCGTTCCTAACGCGGTTCGAAACCTCCGCCCGGGCAAACTTGGCCCGCGAGATCCGACGCTTGTCCGGCGCGGTAGGGCGCGACTAGGCAGGGCGCGACCGCCGGGCGCGCCGCGTCGGAGTGGCGATTCCCCTCTGAAATCCGCGATCTGCGGCGTCAGCCTGCGGCGGGCCCGGCGGTCCGCCCTACCCACAAAGCCAAGAGCTCTAGCCCGTGTCCGCCCGCCCGCGCTTCACCGTCGCAGCCACCGCGCCATCCGCGGATAAACCGCCGCGTCCGCCTCGCCGCCCGCGGCCCGCTCCCGCGTGAGCCCATACCACTGCAACAAAGGCACCCCGAGGTATCGGCCGTCGGCGAAGTTCTCCCGCAGCGCCGCGCCCCCGCCTTTGTAACCGTCGTCATGAAACACGACCGCCGGATCGAGCTCAAGATGCACGCAGGCCGCATACGACCACGCGATCGCCGCCATCTCCTCCCCCGGACCCGACTCCAAATTCGCGCCCGCCCGCGCCCTCTCCTCGGAGGTCAACACCGCCAGGTGCCCCGCCTCATGCAAAAGGTCCCCCGGATGCCTCAGTTTCGCCTCGTCGATCACCAGACCGCCCGCGTCGACCAGTATCCCAGGCAAAAAGGTCTCGGCCGACAACGCGTCCCGGCGCACGGGAATCCCTATCTCCGTCAAGAAACCGACGATGTCCGGCAGAATCATAATCATCTGCTGCCGCCGTCCTTTTGCCGTCGCAAACCCCTTTTCGCCCCAAAAAAAATCTCCCTCCGAAGAGGGAGATGACAAGAGTCCGTCCGGGACGAGGCGGCAGGCGCGCTACCAGACGAAATTGACCGGCAACCCGGTCGTGCGCGCAAACGGAGTGGTGCTTCCGCTCATCTCCTTCATCTGGGCGATCGTTCTCCAGGTGACGTGACCGTCCACGAAGGCGATAAACGATCCGGACGCAAAAGCGCCCTCGCGATGGTTCGACGACGGCTTCTGCAGGATCGGGCTCGTCCACTGCCAGCTGTTTCCGCTCACGCCCAAGGCGTCGACCACAAGCTCGCGACGGCTCGGCGGGACCATGATCTCGCCGCCGTTTTTGATATCCACCGTCTTGTATTCGGCTCTGATCCGGTCGCTGTAGAACACGTTCTTGGGAGTGTTGCGGACAGCGGCTGGACCCATTCCCGATTCGCCCACCAGCATGATGTAGTCGATCGTCGCGTAATTTGGGAAGCTGCTGAAATACTCGTCGGCGTCGGGGCGCCGTCCCGATGGACAGAACATCACCTCGCGCCCCGCGCCCTTCACCAAGTCCTCGATGGTCAGCTGGAGCGCGGGCGTGGAGGCATCGCGTTTGATCCGAACATCCCAAGGGTAGCCGCCGACCACGGTCGAGGCATCGGGCTGGATGTTGGGAAAGCGCTGCAGCTTGTCCTGATTCGCCATGTTGATAAGGAGCGACGCGATCTGTCGGACATTGCTGGAGCAGCGGGCGCGCCGGGCGTTCTCGCGAACCTTCCCGACGGTCGGGATGAGAATCGCGGCAAGAATGCCGATGATGGCGATCACCGTGAGCAGCTCGATGAGCGTGAAGGCGCGACGCCGGGAGAGAGCGTTTTTGGGGGACATGACTGGAATGAGTCGGAAGAGAAGAAACCGGAGGGCAAAGAAACCGGGACCGGCGACGGCGCGCCGGCCCCGGATCATGACGTCGTCAGGGCGCGGTGACCTTGAGACGGAGGAAGCGACGCGTCCCGCTGCTGAGCGTGACGTTGTCGACGTAGGTGGTCGTGCCGGCGCTGGTCAGGCCGGTGTAGGTCTGGACAGGGGTCCAGGTGGCCAGGTCCGCGCTGCCCTCGACCACGTAGGAGAGCGAGGCGTCGGCGATGTGCGCGAAGCTCAGGGTGAGCACGTTGCCCGAGCGGGCGACCGTCGTCACGGAACCGGAGTCGGCGCCGTTGGGCAGGGTGCCGGTTGCGTATTCAAGCAGGTTCGGACGACCGTCGTTGTCCGGGTCGGCGGAGTCGGCGCCGGAGCCGCTGTTGGCGGAATCGCCGAAGTGGGTGACGCGCCAGCTTTGCAGCGCGTTCAGCGCGGAAGTCACGCGGAGCACGCCCGTGGTTTCGTCGAACTCGTAGACGCCCTTCGTCCATTTGCGGGCGCCGATGACGCCGCCGTCGGAGTTGAAGCCCGAGACGACGAAGCTCACCCCGTAGGTCTTGGCTCCCGTGGTCGCGACCAGGTTCCAGCTGGCGCCGGTGGCGGTGCTGGCGGCCGTGGTGTCGATCACGAAGGTGCCGTTGAGGACCGCGGGATTCGTGCCGGTGATGGCGTTGACCGACCCGGAGGCGCCGGGGGCGAAGGTCAGGCTGCCCGTGGTCGCGAGCGTCATGCCGGCCGTATTGGTCAGGTTGATACCGCCGCGGAAGGTGTTGGCCCCCGCGAAGGTCACCATGTTGCCTCCGATGAGGTTGAGGTTGCCCGATCCGGACAGGACGGCGTTGAAGACGAACCCGCCGTTCTGCGCGTTGATCGTGCTGGCGCTGCGCACCGCGAGGGCCCCCTCCACGGTCACGACGACGTTTCCGTCGGTGCCGTTGTGGAAGCTGCCTCCGTCGAGGACGAGGTTGCCGGGGAACGTGAGCGCCCCGGAGCCCTTCACCAGCAGGTTGCCGCCGGTGAAGACCACGAGACGGTCGCCCGCGAAGGCGTGCGGATCGGCGCCCGTCGGCGTGCGCAGGCTCTGGATGTTGACCAGGAAGCTCTCGCCGGCGACGGGGGCCACGCCGCCCTGCCAGTTGAGCGCGGTGTTGAACGAGCTGCTGCCGACCGGGTCGGCCGCGGCGAGCCGGCGGCCGTCGGCGAAGCCGTCGGCGTTGATGTCGGAGGGAGTGGAGGCGGCCAGGTTCGGGTTCGAGGAAGCGGTCTCCTCGACCTCGTTGCTGAAGCCGTCGCCGTCGGGATCTCCGGAGCCGGATTGGGCGGCGATGTCCGCGAAGTAGGTCGTCTCCCAGGTGTCGAGCAGCGCGTCGCCGTCCTTGTCGGTGGCGGTGGCGGTGGTGAGGTTTCCGAAGGTGGACATCTCCCAGGCGTCGTTCACCCCGTCGGCGTCGCTGTCGGGCCAGGAGGTGTTGAGCTTCGGGTCGGAGCCCGCGGCGAACTCTTGGGCGTCGGTGGCGCCGTCTCCGTCGAAATCCTGGGTCCCGTTGCGGGAAAGGTCGCCGAAGGTCGCGATCTCCCAGGAGTCGAGCAGGCCGTCGGAATCCGTGTCGGGGTTGCCCACGACCGTGAGAACGCCGGTGGCCTCGTCGAACTGGTAGTAGCTCGGGCCGGCGGTGGAGGTCCACTTGCGGGAGCCCGCGACGCCGCCGTCGGAGAGGTGGCCGGCGACGTGGAACGTGGAGGCGTAGACCTTGGGGCCGGTGTTGGCCACGAGGGTCCAGCTGTTTCCGAGCGCGGTCGCGGCGCCCGAGGTGTCGATCACGAACGATCCGTTGAGCGTGAAGCCGCCGGTGCCGGTGATGGCGTTGGTCACGCCGACGGCGCCGGGGGTGAAGCGGAGGCTGGCGGGCGCGGCCAACGTGAAGCGGTTGGTGGTTCCGCCGATGTTGAGGCTGCCGTTCCAGGTGTTGACCCCGTTGAAGGTCACGCCGCCGGCGCCGGTCAGGTCGAGGTTGCCCGCGCCGCTGATGGTGGAGTTGATCACGAAGGGACCGTTGTTGGCCCACAGGGTCGAGTTGCGGCTGACCTGGATGGTGCCGTTGAGCGTGACCGCGACTCCGCCGGTGGCGGCGTGGTTGATCAACCCGCCGTCGAGCTGGAGCACGGGGATGGTCACCGCGCTGTCGGTCTTCCAGATGAGCGCGCCGACGCTGGTGCCGGCGGCGGTGAGCACGAGCTTGTCGCCGGCGAAGGTCGGGGAGCCGGTGGCGGGCGTGCGCAGGCCGGTGACGCCGACGATGTAGGTCTTGCCGGCCACGGGGACGGCGGCGTCGTTCCAGTTCAGCGCGGCGTCGAAGGACGTGGTGCCCACGAGATCGCCGCCGGCCTTGAGAACAGGACCGTCGCTGATGCCGTTGGAGTCGAGGTCGCCCGGGACGGACGAGATCGAGTTCGGGTTCGTGTAGTAGACG
>CBINJQ010000058.1:0-14958 GCA_966251015.1 uncultured Akkermansia sp.
CTCCAGCGCATCCGCCCCGGTTCCGTCGTGAAACCTGTCGCGGCCAAACCGATCGCCTCCGCGTCCCCCTCGCCCGCCGCCAGGTAGGCGGCGCGATCCCCCGCCTCCGCCCGCTCCGCTCCTCGGGCCTCGGGCGCAGGCCTGGTCCCGCGCTCTCAGGTCCTGGCATTCATCCTCCGGCCCGGTCTTCCCGCTCCTCGCACCCGCCCCCTGCTCCCCGCTCACATGTCCCGTTTCTTCATCGACCGTCCGATCTTCGCCTGGGTCATCGCCATCCTCATAATGGTGGCCGGCGCGCTCGCGATCCAGACCCTGCCCGTCGCGCAATACCCGCGCATCGCGCCGCCCGCCATCACCATCGCGGCCAGTTACCCCGGCGCCTCCGCAAAAACCGTCGAGGACACCGTCACGCAGGTGATCGAGCAGCGCATGAACGGCCTCGACAACCTTCGCTACATGGAGGCCTCGAGCGACGCCGTCGGCAACGTCTCGATCACGCTCACCTTCGAGGCCGGCACCAACCCCGACATCGCCCAGGTCCAGGTGCAGAACAAGCTCGCCCTCGCCACGCCGCTGCTCCCGCAGGAGGTGCAACAGCTCGGCGTGCGCGTCACCAAGTCCGTCCGCAACTTTCTCCTCGTGCTCGGCGTGGTCTCGGAGGACGGCTCGCTCGGCGTCGCCGACCTCGGCGACTTCATCGTCAACACGCTCCAGGACCCGATCAGCCGCGTGCCCGGCGTCGGCGACCTCCAGGTATTCGGAACGCAATACGCGATGCGCGTCTGGCTCGATCCGGACAAGCTCAACGACTTCCGCCTCACGACCTCCGAGATCGCCGCCGCCATCCAGACGCAGAACGCGCAGGTCTCCGCCGGCCAGCTCGGCGGCTTGCCCGCCGTCCCCGGCCAGCTCCTCAACGCCACCATCACCGCGCAGACGCGCCTCCAGACGCCCGAGCAATTCGAAAAAATCCTCCTCCGCGTGAATCCCGACGGCTCGCGCGTCTTCCTCCGCGACGTCGCCCGGATCGAGCTCGGCAGCGAGAGCTACACCAACAACTCGCGCTTCAGCGGAAAGCCCGCCGTCGGCATGGCCATCCGCCCCGCCACCGGAGCCAACGCCCTCGAGACCGTCGACGCCATCCGCGCCAAGGTCGACGAGCTCCGCCCCTTTTTCCCGCCGGGCATCAAGATCGTCTATCCGCTCGACACCACGCCCTTCGTCCGGCTCTCGATCCACGAGGTGGTGAAGACGCTCCTCGAGGCCGTCGTCCTCGTGTTTCTGGTGATGTATCTTTTCCTCCAGAATTTCCGCGCCACGCTCATCCCGACCATCGCCGTCCCCGTCGTGTTGCTCGGCACCTTCGCGGTCCTCGCCGCCGCCGGCTACTCGATCAACACCCTCACGCTTTTCGGAGTCGTGCTCGCCATCGGCCTGCTCGTGGACGACGCGATCGTGGTCGTCGAAAACGTCGAGCGCGTGATGAGCGAGGAGGGGCTTTCGCCCAAGGAGGCCACGCGAAAGTCGATGGACCAGATCACCGGCGCCCTCGTCGGCATCGCGCTCGTCCTCTCCGCGGTCTTCGTGCCGATGGCGTTCTTCGGCGGATCGACCGGCGTGATCTACCGGCAGTTTTCCATCACCATCGTCACCGCGATGGCGCTCTCGGTCGGCGTCGCGCTCATCCTCACCCCGGCCCTCTGCTCGACGATCCTGAAACCCATCGCCAAGGGCCACCACGCGTCCGAGCGCGGCTTCTTCGGCTGGTTCAACAAGGTCTTCGACCGCAACGCAGACCGCTACGCCTCAGGCGTCTCCGGCCTCGTCAAACGCGGCAAGCGCTCCCTCCTCGCCTACGCCCTGATCGTCGGCGTCCTCGTCGTGCTCTTCCTGCGCATCCCGACCGGCTTCCTGCCCGCCGAGGACCAGGGCATCCTCTACGCGCAGGCCCAGCTGCCGCCCGGTTCCACCGCCGAACAGTCGCTCGCCGTGCTCCAGCAGATCGAAAAGCACTTCCTCGAAGACGAGAGGGAATCGGTCGAGGGCATGTTCGGCGTCACCGGCTTCAGTTACGCCGGCGCCGGCCAGAACCAGGTTTTCAGCTTTGTCCGCCTCAAAGACTGGGAAGAGCGCAAAGGCGCCGATCAAAAGGTCGGCGCGATCCAGAAGCGCGCGCTCGCCAAATTCTCCGGGCTGAAGAACGCCGTGGTCGTCGCGTTCTTTCCGCCCGCCGTCTTCGAGCTCGGCAACGCGACCGGCTTCGACCTGCGACTCGTCGACAACGCCGGCCTCGGGCACGACGCGCTCATGGCCGCGCGCAACCAGCTCCTCGGCCTCGCACGTCAGAACCCCGCGCTGGCCAATGTCCGCGCCAACGGCCTCGACGACACCCCTCAGTATCGCGTCGAGATCGATCAGGAAAAGGCCGGCGCGCTCGGCCTCTCGCTCGCCGACATCAACCGCACCCTCGCCACCGCGTGGGGCTCCTCCTACGTCAACGACTTCATCGACAAAGGCCGCGTGAAAAAGGTCTACCTCCAGGCCGACGCTCCCTTCCGCATGCTGCCCGAGGACCTCGGCCGCTGGTATGTGCGCAACAACCGCGGCCAGATGGTGCCCTTCTCCGCCTTCGCCTCCACGCGCTGGACCCTCGGTTCGCCGAAGCTCGAGCGTTTCAACGGCGTGCCCTCCATCGCCATCCAAGGCGAGCCCGCGGCCGGCCGAAGCACGGGCGACGCCATGGCCGTCATCGAAGACCTCGCGAAGCAACTGCCCTCCGGCATCGGCATCGCCTGGAGCGGCCTGTCCTACGAGGAGCGTCTCTCCGGCACGCAGGGACCCGCGCTCTACGCGATCTCGTTGCTCGTCGTGTTCCTCTGCCTCGCCGCGCTCTACGAGAGCTGGACCATTCCCACCGCCGTGCTCCTCGTCGTGCCGCTCGGCGTCATCGGAACCTTGCTCGCCGCCTGGCTGCGCGGCCTGCCCAACGACGTGTATTTCCAAGTCGGCCTGCTCACCATCGCCGGCCTCTCGGCGAAAAACGCCATCCTCATCGTCGAGTTCGCGAAGGAGAACTACGACCGGGGCATGAGCCTGCTCGATTCCGCCGTGCTCGCCGCGCGCCAGCGCCTGCGCCCGATCTTGATGACCTCGCTCGCCTTCGGCCTCGGCGTGTTGCCCCTCGCCATCGCCAGCGGCGCAGGCTCGGGAAGTCAGAACGCCGTCGGCACCGGCGTGGTCGGCGGCACGCTCAGCGCGACCATCCTCGGCGTCTTCCTCGTCCCGGTTTTCTTCGTGACCGTGCTCAGGCTCTTTCGCGTGAAGCCCCTTGGCCGCGGGACGCCCGAAGAGACTCCCGCCCCGGCGCACGCTCCCTGAGTCGCCCGCGGCGGAACGACGGCGTCGTTTCGCAGGCCAGGCAAACCAGCCCCGCTCAAGCGACACCTTTTATGCCCCGTCGATCGCCAACGCGACTCCGTCGGTAGGGCGCGACCGCGGGGCGCGCGGAGGCGACGTGGCAAGAACCGAGAGGAAAAGGCGGCGGGCCCAGCGGGCTCGTCCTGCCTCGATAGGCGCCGAATACGGCTACGGTTCTATCCGAATCACGCTAGTCAAACGAGGGACACCAACCGACGCCCCCCGCCCCCCGGCTTCGCGAGTCGCGCGACGCAAAAGGGCGAGCGCACGCCGTTCACGCCTCCGACTCGGTCCACTTGAAAAGCAGCGTCGAGGTCGCGGGGATGGTTAGCTTGATGCTGTAGTCGAAGCCGTCCCGGGGCACGCTCTCGGCGCCCACGCCGCCGCCGTTGCCCGCGCCGGAACCGCCGTAGTATTGGCTGTCGGTGTTGATCAACTCGCGCCACCAGCCGAGCCGCGGCACGCCGACACGGTAGCCCTCGCGCGTCACCGGCGTGTAGTTGCCCGCCACCGCGATAAAGGTCCGCTGCGCGGAGTCATGGCGCAGATAGCTGAATACGGTGTTGTCGGCGTCGGTGTTGTTGATCCAACGGAAGTTTCGCCCGTCGAGGTCGTTCTGCCCGAGCACGGGCTCGCTCTTGTAGAGGTGGTTCAGATCGCGCACGAGCAGGCGAATGCCTTCGTGGTCGAGATACTGGAGCAGATGCCAGTCGAGGGCGCCCGCATAGGCCCACTCACGCGATTGGCCGAACTCCCCGCCCATGAAGAGCAGTTTCTTGCCCGGCCAGGCCCACATGTGGCCGTAGAGCGAGCGAAGGTGCGCGGCGCGTTCGCGGATCTCGAACGCGGGCATCTTCATCAGCATCGAGCCCTTGCCGTGCACGACCTCGTCGTGGCTGAAGACGGTGATGAAGTTTTCCGACCACTGGTAGAGCGCGCCGAAGGTGAAATCGTTCACGTGCCAGCGGCGATGCACCGGCTCCTTCTGGAAGAACTTCAGGGTGTCGTGCATCCAACCCATGTTCCACTTGAAGTCGAAGCCGACGCCGCCCTCGGAGACGGGCTTGGAGATGCCCGCGAAGGCCGTGCTCTCCTCGGCGATCATCAGCACGCCGGGATAGTAGTGGTGCACGAGGCGGTTCGTCTCTCGAAGGAAGCCGATGGCCTCGAGGTTTTCGCGGCCGCCGTATTGGTTGGGTATCCACTCGCCCTCCTTTCGCGAGTAGTCGAGGTAGAGCATCGAGGCCACCGCGTCGACGCGCAGCCCGTCGAGGTGGTAGCGGTCGAGCCAGGCGAGGGCGTTGGCGACAAGGAAACAGCGCACCTCGTGACGGCCGTAGTTGAAGATCAGGGTGCCCCAATCCATGTGCGCCCCCTGGCGCGGATCGCTGTGTTCGTAGAGGTGCGTGCCGTCGAACTCGGCGAGCGCGAACGCGTCGCGGGGGAAATGCGCGGGCACCCAGTCGAGAATCACGCCGAGGCCGCGCTGGTGCAGGTGATCCACGAACCAGGCGAAATCGTCGGGCGTGCCGAAGCGGTGCGTCGGCGCGAAAAAGCCCGTCACCTGATAACCCCAGGAACCGTCGAAGGGGTGCTCCGCGACCGGCATGATCTCGATGTGAGTGAAGCCGAGCTCCAGGCAGTAGTCGGCCAGCGCGGGCGCGAGTTCGCGGTAGCTGAGCACGCGGTTGCCGTCCTCGGGCTTGCGCTTCCAGGAACCGAGATGGACCTCGTAGATCGAGATCGGACGGTCGATCTTGGAGGCGTCGGCCTTGCGGCGCTCCATCCAGGCGGAATCGGCCCATACGTGCTTGCGGACGTTGTGGACGATGGCGGCGTTGCCGGGAGGCGCCTCGAACGCGGTGCCGTAGGGATCCGTTTTCAGGATCACGTGGCCCGCCTGCGTGCGAAGCTCGAACTTGTAGAGATCGCCCTCGCCGAGGCCGGGGACGAACAACTCCCACACGCCCGAGCCGCCGAGGGGGCGCATCGGAAAATAGCGGCCGTCCCAGGCGTTGAAGTTGCCGACCACGGACACCCGCGCCGCGCTGGGGGCCCAGACCGCGAACGCCACGCCGGACACGCCGTCGATCACGCGCACGTGCGCGCCGAGTTTTTCGTAGGCGCGGTGCTCGTTGCCTTCGTTGAAAAGATAAAGGTCCTGGTCGCCGAGCGTAGGGAGAAACCGATACGGATCGTGAAACTGCCGCATCTCGCCGTTGCCGCGCGTCATCCGAAGCTGATACGCGAAGAACGCTTTTCGGCGCGGAATCACGACCTCGAAAAGGCCGTCTTCGGACACGCGCTCCATGGGGTGAAGTTTCTCGGCGCCCGCCTCCGAGCTCGCTCCCTTTTTCGCGGGGCCGTCGATCTCGACGACCGCGCACGTCACCGCGTCGCGCAGGAAGGCGCGGACCACCAGCCCGCTCTTCACTTTGTGCATTCCCAGGAGCGAATGAGGCTCGGAGCAGGTGGCTTGGGCGAAGGACGCGAGTTCGGCGGCGGTGAGAAGCATGTGGTGGCCCTTGAGGTGTAAGCGGAGGATTAAGCGCGAGAAACGTTATGACGAGGCGGCATTTTCCCTAAAAGGGACACCGGGCCGCGCCCCGGTGTCGCGAAGGAAGGCCGCCGTCCCCGGCGTCCTCCCGGAATCGGTCAGCCGGTGTTCTTCAGACCGCCGGAGATGCCGTTGATCGTCAGCTCGACCACGCGGCGCGTGGCCTCCTCCTCCTGTTTGTCGAGACCGCCGGCGCGGAGGCGGCGGAGCATCTCGACCTGGAGGTAGTTGAGCGGATCGATGTAGGGATTTCGCAACTCGACGGACTGGCGCAGGACCGGTTCCTTCGCGAGCAGCTTGCGCTGGCCCGTCACCGCCAGGATCGCCTGCTCCGTCAGCGCGAACTCCGCCTCGAGCGCGCCGAGGATCTTCGCGCGGACGCGTTCATCGTCCACCAGCGAGGCGTAGAGCCGGGCGATGCCCATGTCGGCCTTGGAGAGCGTGAGCTGGGCGTTGTCGATCAGCGTCTGGAAGAACGGCCAGCCCGCGTGCATCGCGCGCAGCAACTCCCGGCCGGCGCGACCGCGCTTCATGATCGGCGCGAGCGCCGAGCCGAGGCCATACCAGCCGGGAAAATTGAAACGCGCCTGCATCCACGAGAACACCCACGGGATGGCGCGCAGGTCGGCGACGCTCTGGGTGGCGCGGCGGAAGGTCGGGCGCGAACCGAACTTCAGGTTGCTGATCTCGTCGATCGGGGTCGCCTGCTTCCAAAACGCGATGAACTCGGGGTCGTCGTGGACGAGCTTCTTGTAGGCGCCGAAGCCGTCGCGGCTCATCTGCTCCATCGCGGCGATCCACTCCGGGTTGACCGGCGCCGGATGCTCCGCGGCGTGGATGCCGAGCATGACGCCGTAGGTCATCTGCTCGAGGATGCGATGCGCCAGCTCGGGGTCGTGGTAACGCGTCGACAGGACCTCGCCCTGCTCGGTCACTCGAATGCCGCCGTCGCGAAGCGCGATAGGCTGCGCGAGGATCGCCTTCGCGGCCGGCCCGCCGCCGCGCGCGATCGAGCCGCCCCGGCCGTGGAAAAGCGTGACGCGCACCTGGAGCTCGCGGCACACGCGGGCGATGTCCTCCTGCGCTTTGTAGAGCGCCCAGTTGGCCGTGAGGTAGCCGCAGTCCTTGTTGGAATCGGAGTAGCCCAGCATCACGTGCTGGTGCCCCTGCCATGCGGCCAGAATCGGCGCATAGGCGGGATGCGCGAAAAGCTCCGCGAGCACGCGCGGCGCGTTGCCCAGGTCTTCCAGCGTCTCGAAAAGCGGCGAAATGGGCAACTCGGCCGCGGCGAGCCGCATCAGATAAGCGACCTCCAGCATGTCCGACACGTCGGTGGTCATGCTGATGATATAGATGCCGAGACATTCCGCCCCGAGCCGGGCCCGCGCGCGGCCCGCCAACACGAGAGGCTCGACCACATGACGCGTCGTCGAGGAAAGCTCCGCCACGGCGGCGGCGGAAAGCGGCTTGGCCTTGGCGAGCGCGGCGGCGAGCAGCTCGCGGCGCTCCGCCTCGGGCAGCTTCGGATAATCCGAACGCCCGAGCAGCTCGGCGACCGCCGCCTCGTGCGGCCCGGAATGCTGGCGGATGTCGAGGCGCGCCGTGTGCAGGCCGAACACGTCGAGACGCGTGAGATTTTCGCGGAGCTCGCCGTCGACCAGGATGGCGCCGCGCCCGGCCGAAAGGCTGCGGGCGAGGCAATCGAGAATCTCCCGCGCGTCCGATCCGTGGAAGGCCGGCTCGGCGTCGGCCGGCGCCGCGAGCGTGCGGTCGGCGTCGGCGCAGGCGTGCTGCACGCGCTCGCGCAGACCCGCGAGCACGAGGCGATAGGTCTCGTGCGGGTAGCGCTTCATCAAGGCCTCCACGCGCGGCGACAGATGCCGGTTCTCCCGGAGCAGTCTCTTCAGCTCGGGCGTGAGCGCCTCGCGACGGTCCGAGACGGTGAGCGTGCGCCCGAGTTCGCGAACCTGGGCGAGCAGCTTCTCCAGCGCGAGCGAACGATGCAGGCCGAGCACCTCGGCCGTCACGGCGGCGCTCACGTTGGGATTTCCATCCCGGTCTCCGCCGATCCAGGAACCGAACGTGAGCCAGCGCGCGGGCGGCTTCACCGTCGGGTAGTGCCGGGCGAGCGCGCGCTGCATGTCGGCCTGAAGGCGGGGCAGGACGTCGAAAAGCGTGGTGTCGAAATACCACATCCCGGTGCGGGCCTCGTCGGTGACGGTCGGGCGCTCCACCCGGCTTCGATCGGTCAGCCAAAGCGAGGCGATCTCGCGCTCCACCGCGGCGGGGTCGCCGAGTTGTCCCGGCTCCTGGCCCTTGTCGAGGAGGAGCAGTTGCGCGAGCCGGCGCAGCTTGGTCAGCAAAGTGCGGCGTTTAGACTCGGTCGGATGCGCGGTGAACACCAGCTCGATCCCGATCCGGTCGACCAGACGCTGCATCGCCTCGGCGCCCACGCCTCGGGACTTGAGCTCGGCCACCGCGGACTCGATCGACTCGCGGAGCGGTCGCGCGTCGGAACGAAGGAGCGCGGCGCGACGTCGGCGCAGGAGCTGGACGCGGAAATTCTCCTCCGCGAGGTTCACCAGCTCGAAATAGAGCGTGAAGGCCATCGCCTGGTTGAACGCCTCCGCCGGCGCCAGGGCCGCGACCTCGGCTGTGAGCCCCGTCGGCGCGTTCGCGTCGCCGCCGCGCGCCGACTTCGCGAGGCCCCGCAGGCGCTCCACGGTGGCGAGCGTTTCCGGGCCCTCGAGGCGGGTGATCACCCGGCCGAGAGCCGAGCCGAGCGAGCGCACCTCGGCGCGCAGCAGGGCGAGTTCGTTGATTGCGGTGGATTTGGAGGACGCGGCTGGTCGAGCCATGAGGAGGTGTTGGAAGGATGCCGGAAGGCGGGCGCACCTTGGCCCGCGGGCTGGCGACCGCAAAGCGAAAAGTAGGCCAACTCACGCGCCGCCGCATCGCTTCCGGCTCCCGCCGCCGTCCATGCGGGCGGTTCAACAGGGGCTTGCCTGCCCCGGCTCGCGCGCTTTGCTCGGCGCCCTGTGACCCTCCGCTTCGCCCCCCTCGTCGCCACGCTTCTGCTCGCCTTCGCCCGCCTCGACGCCGCGGAGACCTTGGTGCCGCAGATCACCTCGCAGCAACCCGCCCGCATCACCGAACGCGAGTCGATCTTCTCCGGCGAGGCCCGCCTGGCCTACAAGGACGTCGTCCTTTACGCCGACGAGATCGTGTATCGCAGGGCGGACAACACCGCCGTCGCCCGCGGAAACGTCACCCTGATCCGCGGAGCCGTCCGCTTGGTCGCCGAGGAGCTGACCTACGACGTGGGCAACCAAACCTACACGGTGGATCGCTTTCGCGTGGGCGAGGGCCAGGTCCTCGCCGAAGGCAAAAAAGCCGAGGGCGCCGCCGATAAGCTCTCCGTCAGCGAGGCCACCGTCCACTACGGCGAGCCGGAGGCGATCAATCCCGTCCTCCGCGCGCAAAAACTCACCTACCAGAAGGCGGAGGACGACAAGGACTCCACCGTGCGCATCGAGGGGGTCCGCATCGGCGTCGGTTCCACCAACCTCGTCCCCCTCCCCTCCATATCCCAAAGTCCGCGCGATCCGGCGCTCACCAGCCTCGACGCCAAGGTCGGCTTCAGCGGCAACCTCGGCGGCGAACTGAGCGTCGAGGCGACCACCGCCGCCTCCGAAAACCTGCAAATCGGCGGCGACCTCGGCATCTTCACCAAGCGCGGCGTCCTCTTCGGCCCGGTCGCCAAATACGACTCGGTGACCGCCGACGGGCTCGGCGCCGAAGGCGTGTTTCGCTCCGGCTACATCCAGGACCAGGGCGACGCCGATCTCGACGTCCTCCGCAAACCCGTCCGCGACGAGCGCGGCTACGTCGAGTGGAAGCACCACCATCGCCTTGAAAACGATCTCAGCCTCGCCGGTCAGCTCAACTATTGGTCCGACTCCTACATCACTCGTGATTTCCGCCCGGACAGCTATCGCCACGTCCAGACCCCCGACACGTGGTTCGAGGTCCAAAAACTCAACGAAAACCAGGTCGTTTCCTTTTTCACCCGCGTCCAGGTCAACGACTACTCGCTCATCCAGGAACGCCTGCCCGAAATCCGCTTCGACGGCCTGCCCGTCGAGGTCGGCGCCGGCATATACCATCGGGTCAACGCCTCCGTCGCGGTCCTCCGCGAAGACACCCCGGGAGCCCTGCCCTCCGCCGGCACCGAGCACAGCAAGCGCGTCGACCTCTACTACGGCGCCATGCGGCCCTTCTCGCCCCGCGAGTGGCTCGCCGTCACCCCGGTCGCCGGCGTCCGCGTGACCCATTACGGCGACACCCCGGCCGGCGCCTCCCGCGGACACTACACCCGCGTCCTCGGCGAAACCGGCTTCGACAGCGAACTGTTCACCACCAGCGGCACCTGGAATTACCGGAACGAACGCTGGAACATCGACGGCCTGCGCCACCTCATCGCGCCGTCCGTCGGCTACCGCTTCAGCCCCTCCGCCGACGTCGGCCGCGGCTCGATCCCCGCCATCGACGACGATCCGTTCAACACCTACCTGCGCCCGCTCGGCCTCGCCAACCGGCGCGACATCGACCGCCTCCCCGCGCTCAACACCTTCCGCTTCGGCGTCGATCAAAAGCTGCAAACCCGCGACAAGACCCACGGCTCCCGCGACCTCGCCCAGCTCAATCTCGCCATCGATCAACACCTCGACGCCGAAGCCGCCTCCACCCAGGGGGCCCCGCGAGACTCCAGCGATCTCCACGGCTTTCTCGCGCTCAATCCCGCCCCTTGGCTCCGCTACGATCTCTACAGCCGGACCACCGTGCAGACCGGCGAGCTCCAGGAGCTCAACACCGGCCTCACGATTCGCGACGCGGACGTCTGGAGCCTCCGCGTCGGCACCCACTACCTCGAGGACCTGAACTCCGCCCGCCGTATCCAGGAATACACCACGACCTACGGCCTCCGCCTCAACGAAATCTATTCGCTCGTCGCGCGCCTCCGCTTCGATTCGCGCACCGGCGACCTCACCGAGCAAGGCGTCACCTTCAGTCAGCGCCTCTCCCGCTTCTGGACCGCCCACTACGAGTTCTACACCTACGACGGCCCCCGCCGCGAAGACGACTTCGGCCTGAGCGTCAGTCTGGAAACCCAAGGGCTCTGACCACACGCGCCGCCACCCGAATCCTCCCCGTCATGCTCTTCAAATCTAAGGAGAAAAATTCGGCGTCCCCGCTCTCGCAGACCGAACGCGAAGCGATCGTCGACCTGCTCCACCTCTGTCTCTACGCCGACGCCCATGTCAGCCTCAAGGAAGGCGATTTCATCTCCGACGTCGTCGATGTCATCGGCTGGGACCGGAATCTTTCCTTCTCCGCCTACGAGTCCCGCTCCATCGCGTCCGCCCGCGCCGCGAAGACCGACGAAGTCTCCAAAAAGGAGTTCGTCGAATTCGCGACCTCCCGGCTCAAATCGCCGGGCTCCCGCTCGCTGGCGCTCCAGCTTTGCGCCGACCTCTTCGCCGCCGACACGACGCTTGATCGTGAAGCCGCCTTGCTCGCGCAGCTTCGCGCCGCGCTGCGCTGAAGCCCTCCGCGGAGTCCGCCGCGGCGGCGCCCCGGGGCCGGGCCTCTCCGGCCGGCTCCCCGCTCCCCCCGACCGGACCCGCCGCGCCGCGCCCGCGCGGCATCCCGTCCCCTCATGAGCATCGCGTCCAACCAGCTCCGCATCGCGCGCGAACTTTGGCGCCGCCTGCAGCCGCTCGACCGCGCCGTTCCCGCGCGGATGCAAGCCCTGTTGTCCGATCGCCGCTTCGGCTCCCGTGATCGCCGGCTCTACCGCGAGCTGCTGTTCACCGCCCTGCGCCAGGCCCGCGTGCTGTCCACGCTCTCTCACGACGACGAATCCGGCTGGGCCGCCATCGTGGCCAACGGATGCGCGCCGACCCGCGACACCGAGGTGTTCCGCGACGAACACGCTTCGCCCGCGGCGCCCGTCCCCCCGCCGCTCGCTCTCGCGCCGGACTGGTTCGCCGCGGAGTGCGACACCGGACGGACGCCCGAGACGACGGCGGCCGCCCTCCTCTCCCGCGCGCCGGTCTGGGTGCGCCTCCAATCCGACGACCCTTCCGCGGCCGAGGCGGAATGGGCCGCGCGCGGCTGGCTCGCCGAAAAACATCCCGCCCTCCCGGATGCCCGGCGGCTCCCGCCCGAGACCAACGTATCCGCCTGCCGGTCGTATCAAGACGGCCACTACGAAGTCCAGGAGCTCGGATCGCAGGCGATCCTCGCCGCCCTCGATCTTCCCGCGCGTTCCCCGGGGCCTCGCTGGCTCGACGCCTGCGCCGGCGCCGGGGGCAAGACCCTCCAGCTCGCCCGCCTGCTGGGGCCTTCGGCGCGGATCGACGCGACCGACATCCGCGCCGCGGCCCTTGCCGAATTGCGCACCCGCGCCGCCCGCTCAGGCTTCGCGTCTCGCATCCGCACGACGCCCGAACTCGACGCAGCCGCCCGCTACGACGGCGTCCTCGTCGACGCCCCCTGCTCGGGCTGCGGCACGTGGCGACGGTCGCCCCACCTCATGGCTTGCACCCGCCCGTCCGACCTCGCGACGGCCGCGCGCGTTCAAAAGCAGATACTAGGCGAGGCCTCCGCCCGCGTGCGCTCCGGCGGTCTTCTCGTCTACGCCACCTGTTCCGTCGCGCGGACCGAGAACCGGGCCGTGGCGGAAGAGTTTCTGACCAGTCACCCGGGCGACTTCGAGGCCGAGAACCCCGCCGTTGATTTAGGCTTTCCGCGCGTCGGCCCGGGATTGGCCATCGCGCCAGGGGTCCACGACAACGACGGATTTTACGTCGCGATCTTCCGGCGAAAAAAATGATCCGACGCGAGACCCTGAAAAATCGCGAAAAAACCGCTTGCATTCATTTCAGACAAACGCCTTTTTCGCCGTCCTGTTTCGCACAGGGGCTCTTAGCTCAGTTGGTAGAGCGCCTCAATGGCATTGAGGAGGTCAGCAGTTCGAACCTGCTAGGGTCCACCACTTTTAAGGGGTCGGAGGTGATAACCTCCGGCCCCTTATTGCGTCTGGAAACGACAGTTGCGGAATCGCACGATTTTTCAAGCTTGCGACTCGGCGCGACCGGGAAACCCCCGTTTTGCCCCGAAACAACCCGCGCGGGTGTTGTGTAGGGTGTTGCGGTTTCGGGGATGGAAAACGAGGGAAGCGCGGCCACGCCCGCAGCCAAGGGCAGGCCGCTGGCGTTGGTATAGTTCCGCATGGTCAGCTTCATGTCGGAATGCCGCATAAGCTGCATAACGACGCGCGGAGGCGTCCCGGCCGCGTTGTGCAAGGTGGCGGTCGTGGTGCGCAGGGCGTGAAAATCGTATTTCGCCCCAAGTGCATCCGTCCGAGGGATGCCCGCCCGCTTCAGATCGCGGTGAAAGGTGTCCATGTTCGGGACCCGGTTTCGGAAAACCCATTCGAACGGCTGGCAAAGTTCGGGCTGCATCGCGCGAAGCAGCGCCACCACGTCAGAATTGAGGGGCAAGCGCTCCGTCCGGGCGTTCTTGGAGATCGAAGCGCGCACAACGACGGTCGGCGGCTCGCCCTCCAGATCGAAATCGCCCCACCGAAGTTGATTCATCTCCCCGCGCCTTATGCCGGTGTATGCGGCAAACCGATACGCGAAGGCCCGCACGGGCCTTGCCGTCGCGCAAAGGGCGTCAAGCTGCGCGGGGGTGAAGGCCGCGCGCTTGCACCCGTCGTTTCGCACCTTCGTTTTGGGCACGTCGGCCAGCGGATCGGCGGCAAGCAAACGCCGCTTGACCATCCAGCCAAACCAAGTCCGGAGGAAGCCGAGCACGTCGTTTGAATACTTGGGACTTGGCGTGTATTCGATGCGCCATCGGTCGAAGCCGGCGGGGCCTGCGTCGGCGAGCGTCTTCCACCCCGAGCGGGAAAGAAAGGTCGAGATCCCGCGCTTGTAGGCTCCGACCGTGTTTTTCGACTTACCCGACGCCGCCACGCTTTCGAGGTAGGCCGCCAAATGCTCCACAAGAGGTTTTTTGGCCGCGTCCCGTATCGAGGCCGCCGGGGCGAGCCCAACGGCCTCCAATTCGAATTCTTTGACCATCTCCCGGAGCTTCTCTTGCGCGACGCGCTTTTGCGTCACCTGCAAGCGGAAATCCCGGGGCTTGAGCCAACCGGGCATCTGGATGCGCGCGGAGTAAAAGGGGGTTTTCCCGTCTCTCGTGCGCGGTTGGAAAACGAAGGCTTTCACGAGGCACCCCGTTCTTTATGGGCTCCGGCGACGGGGCAAAATCCCGCCGCGCAGCTCGCAAGCGCCTCCGCCGAAACGCGCGCCATGCTTGAAATGCTGCGCGCCTTAATGGGCGCGGACAATTGAACGCGGTGCATCTTCACGAAGCTGCGGAAGTGAGGCCCGAGGAATAAACGGCCAGATCATCCGGGCGGATGCGCACGCATCGACCGATGCGAACGACCTTCAACTTTCCACGGGCAATCTCGCGCTCAAGGGTCCGCTTGCTGACGGCGAGCATGCGGGCGACTTGAGGCAGGGTAAACGCGCCAACGGGCGCGGAATTGATAGGACTGGAGACGACAGGTGCAGGGTTCATTTTCGTTAGAATTTCGTTGTTTGAGCCGCCCGAACGGGTCGGCGGATAAGGTTCTGCGAGCGTTTCCGCCACTTGGCGGACATTTTCGCCCTTTTATTTCCCAAGCAGGCCGCTACCTGCGGCTTGCCCAATTTGGCGTGAGGTCGACCGGGAGAGGGTTGGACACAAAATCCGCATTCTGAGCAAGGGCGGCGTCTGCGACGCCGTCCCGATGCCGTCAACCGCATGATATCAGACATTGCGACAGGAAGCGACAGCGAAGCCGATGCGACAGGAAATGACAGGGCGCGGGCGGCGCTGCGCGCGCCCGCGTCGCGCCCCGGCCC
>CBINJQ010000059.1:0-14835 GCA_966251015.1 uncultured Akkermansia sp.
CTCCGCGCCCGGCGCGCCGAAACGCACGTCGCGCAACACGACCGAGCCGTCGGCGAGGGTCAAAGCCGGCTCCGCGCCGCGAAGCTCGAACGTGTAGCGGCCGGAGACATCGACCAGCGCGGAGCGCAGCTCGCCCTCCACGAACTGGTGGTAATAGGGCGAAAGCCGGGCGATATCGATGTTGGCCAGCACCAGCTCGCCCTTCGAGGCTACCGGATCGGCCGACACGCCGCCTTTCCACGCGAGCCGTTCGCCGGCGCTCGTGATCGCCTCGAACTGGTAGGGCGAATCGGGGTCGCCCACCGTGCGGAAATCCTGAAGACCGAAAGACACCGGACCGAGCACGGTCGAAAAAGGCCGGTCCCGGCTGTTGTCGGAAAACGCCACCTGCGCGTCGGTGACCGCGAGTTTGCCGATGGAGAGCGCCGGCGGCTTCGCGTCGGGGTCTTTCGGCGCGGGCGGAGGGGCCGAGGGATCGGGCGCCGTCAACCGGGCCACGATATCGTCGAAGTTGAGCGCGCCGTCCGGACCGCGCTTCACACGGGCGCGGAACCCGTCGAGGGCGATCTCCTGAAATCCTATGCCGCCGGAGAACAGGGACCAGCTGTCGAAGTTGACGTGGAGCCGGCGCCAACCGGTGAACTCGCCCGCGCCCGCTTCGGCCTCCGAGACGGCGAGGCCCTCGATCGTGACCGAAAGCACGAGCGGATTGATCCGCACTTTCTCGATGGCGACCGGACGCCCCAGCCGTTCCGACAGCCGTTTGACCGCCTGCGCCCTGACGATGGGCGGGAGCCCGAAGAATCCGAACAGTATCAGGAAGACGACTACGCCGCCCGCGATCAGCCGGCGGCGAAACCGTCTCGCGAAAGACGGACGCGCCCCGCGCGCGGCGCGAAGCTCTTGGATCGATGGCGGCTGGTTCGAGCCGGTGGACGGGCTGCTCATGGCGCGAACCAACGTGAATCAGGCGCCTCCCGCAAGCCGCCGCCCGCGCGAAACTTGTCGCGACAGACCCGTTCGGGCGTAGTCCGTCCGGGCACGCGCGGTCTTTGACCTTACTTTAGCGCGTCGAGCAACGCGTGCAGCTGCGCGGCGTGGTCGGTCGTGTCCACTTTTTCGGCGACGGCGAGGACCGTGCCGTCCACGTCGAGCACAAACGCGGCGCGCGCCGGTCCCTCGAACCTCCGCCCATACATCGATTTCCAGACTATGGCGTCGGCCGCCTTCGCGAACAGGTCGTCGGGATCGCTCGCGAGCGTATGGCCGATTTTCTTTTTCGCCGCGTATTTGAGGTGCGAGCCGCAGGTGTCGCGCGAGACGGCCACCAGGTTATAGCCGCGCGCGTCGAATTCGGCGGCATGCGCGACGAGCGAGTCGTTCTGCTTGTCGCAGGATCCCGTGTTGTTGCGCATGTAGACCGACACGATGGTCGGCCGCGTCAGGAGTTCCTGAAACGCCACGCGCGCCTTTCGCCCGTCGCGAACGGTATCGACGGCGAAATCGGCGCGCAGTTTTTGGCCGGGGCGGATCATCCCGGCGGACTCAGATGTGCTTCGAGTCGGCCTCGTCCTTTTTGACGTAGCCCGACTCCTGGCGCTGATGGTTCACCAGGTTCTTCTTCAGGTAGGCCTGGTAAACGTCGTCGGCCGTCATGCCCAGCGTCTGGGCCAGCGACACGAGAAAGTGGAAGAGGTCCACGACCTCGACCTTGGCGTTCTGCTCGTCGAATTTCTGATACTTCGCCCACCACTTCCACGGAACGCTGTCGATCAGCTCGGCCGTCTCCTGCTGCATCGCGCGGGTGTAGTTGAGTATCCACTTGGCCTTCTCCTCGTCCGTCGGCGGCGGCAAGTTCACGCCGATGCGCGAGTTGAGGGCGGATTGCATGCGGAAGATTTCTTCGAGCTTGTCCATGGTTGCGGCGGACGCTGCAAAGGCGCGGGAGGCTTGGCAAGCCCGCCCCGGACGGCTTCCCCGCCCCCATCCACGGAGGCCGTCCCGCCCGCTTGTCGTAGAATCTCATTACAAACAAAGGTTGCGCCGCTCGCTGGAGGCCACGATGTTGCGGAGGACTGTCGCCGCGTGACGCGCTCCGCGCTCCGCCCGCCGACGGTCAACCCGCGCAGCTCCCGCGCCCTTGCGGTGAGCGCGCCTTCAACACCAAACAAAACCCGACATGTCAGATAACAACCCGTCCGAGGCGACGCCGACACCGGCTCCCGTCGAGACTCCCGCCGCGCCCGCAGCAGCCCCCGTCGCACTCGACGGCTTTGGCTCCTCCCGCGGCACCGGGCTGGCCCGCGGCAAACGCGCCGCCCGCCCCGCCAACCAGGCCGCAACCGGCGCCTCCGCCGCGTCCTACCAACCGACCGCCGTCCAGGTGATCGTCGCCAAGACCGAATACGTCAACCCGTTCGCCACCTCGCCCGAGATCGCGCCCGCCGCCCCGGCGCCCGCCGTCGCGGTCGAGGAGGCGGCTCCCGCCCCCGCCGTTCCCGTTGCCAGCCCGGACACCGCTCCGGCTCCTGTTTCCGAAACCGCGCCCGCGCCCGCGGCCGCGTTCGAGGCGCCGGCCGCCCCCGCCGTCGCCGCGGCTCCGGCACCCGCGCCGGCTCCGGCCCCGGCGGCCCCCGAGCCGAAGGCCGAGCTCAATATCCTCCCGCCCGCCGCGCCCCGTCCCGCGACGAGCTGGGAATCCCCCGGCGCCGCCACCACGCCCGCCGGAACGGATCGCCCCGTGTTCCGTCCCGAACGCAAGCCCGTGGTCGCCCGCGACATCGCGCCGCTGCGCCCCGCCGCGGCCACCGGCGGCGAACAGCCGCGTCGTGACAACCGCGAAGGCCGCGATGGCGGTCGCCGTGGCGACGGTCAAGGCCGCCGCGATGGCGGCGACTTCCGTCGTGACGAGCGCCGCGAGGGATCCCGTCCCGCCCCTTCCGCCGCTCCCGCCCCCGCTTCTTCCGGCGCTCCGGCCAAAACGGAAAAGTCCGGCGGCTTCCTCGGTTGGCTCAAGGGCATTTTCGGCGGCGGCGCCGCCGAGGCCCCCGCACCGGGCGACGAAATCTCCCGCGACGGCGGACGCGGTCCCCGCGGCGAAGGCCAGGGGCGACGCGACGGCGGACGTCACCGCGGCGGCCAAGGCGGCCGCGGTCCGCAGCAGTCGGGCGGTGAAAACCGCGGTCCTCGTCCCGAAGGCGAACGCGGTCCCCGCCCCGAAGGACAAGGCGGCAACGGCGGCGGCGGACGCCGCCGTCGTCGCGGCGGTCGCGGCCGCGGCGGCCCCCGCCCCGAGGGTCAGGGCCGTCCGGATGGCGGTCCCCGCCCCTCCGGCCCGGTAAGCTGATTACGCAGGCCAAAAACCTTGCCAAGGGCTTCGCGCCCGAACGCATTTCAAGGCGTCCGTCCCACCTCGGGACGGACGCCTTTTTTTCGCCGCCCGCCTCGTTCGGGCTCCCTGATCCCATCTCCCGCTACCCGCTTTCTCCATGGCCGATCTCCACGTGCAAGGTGGCAAGCCGCTCTCCGGCACCATCGTTCCCTCGGGCAACAAGAACTCCGTGCTGCCGATCTTTTGCGCCACGCTGCTCACCGACGAGCCCGTCACCCTGCGCAACGTCCCGGACATCACCGACCTCAACAAACTGGTCGCCTTCCTCGCCTCGCAGGGTTCGCGCATCGAGTGGGACCGCGCCGCCGGCGTCATGCGCCTCGACCACTCCGGCTTCCGCAGCACGCTCGCCAACGACGAGCTGCCCTCGGACATGCGCTCCACGGTGCTTCTCTTCCCCGCCCTGCTCCACCGCCTGCGCCGGATCACCATCCTCGCCAACGCCAAGGGCTGCTCGCTCGGGGTCCGCGAGATCGATCCCCACCTGGAAATCCTCGCCGCCCTCGGCGCCACCGTCGGCTCCGGCGATCCGCTCGTGATCGCCCTGCCCTCCGGCTTCGCCGGCGCCCGCCACTGGTGCGACTACATGTCCGTCACCGTGACGGAAAACTTCGCCATGGCCGCCGCCCTGGCCGAGGGCGAGTCCACCCTCATCAACGCCGCCAGCGAACCCCACGTGCAGGAGCTCTGCGCCGCCCTCGTCGCCATGGGCGCGAAAATCGAGGGCCTGGGCACCTCGATGCTGCGTATCACCGGTGTCGATACGCTCCGCGGGGCCGACATCACCGTCGGCACCGACTACCACGAGATCGTCACCTTCCTCGCCCTCGGCGCCATCACCGGCGGCGAGGTGCGCGTCGCCAAGGCGCTCCCCCGCCACTTCGACCTCATCGTCCGCGCCTTCGCCAAACTCGGCGTGGTCGTGGAGCACGAGACCGACGCGGACGGCCGCTCCGTCGCCGTCGTCCGCCGCGGCCAGCGTCTCAAGATCGAGGAACCCTACACGAGCAATCTGCTCCCGAAAATCGAGGCCGCGCCCTGGCCCTATTTCTCCGTCGACCTGCTTCCGCTGATGATCGCCCTCGCCGTGCGCTGCGACGGCACGATCCATTTCTGGAACAAGGTCTACGAAAACGGGTTCTCCTGGATCCCCGAGCTCGCGAAATTCGGCGCGCACGCCGTGGTGAGCGACCCGCACCGCCTCATCGTCTTTGGCAACCGCCCGCTCCGGCCCGCCGTCGTCGATTCGCCCTACATCATCCGCGCCGCCGTCGCCCTCGCGATGGTCGCCGCCGCCATTCCCGGCAAGTCGGTCGTGCGCCACGCCGAGATCATCCAGCGCGCCCACCCGCGCTTCGTCGAAAACCTCCGCAGCCTCGGCGCGGAGATGGAGTGGAAATGACCCGCTCGCTTCGCGCGCGGGAATGACGAATGACCAATGCCCAATGACCAATGGAGTTTCGCTTTCGGCCCTCTCCGATTGTTCCCATCCGTCTTTCCCACCATGATTCGCCACCGCCCTGCCGCCACTGCCCGCGTTCCCATTTGTCATTGGACATTGGTCATTGGTCATTCGGCGACCACCTGAGACGCTGCATACGCCCTCGATGCCAAAGCCTGCCTCCACTCCCCGCTCCCCCGCCACGCCGCCCGTCGACACCAAGGGCTTGAGCTATCTGGCCGCGCAACTCTCCGCGCCCGTCTCCAACGCCGAGGCCGCGCTCCGTCCGCTTTCGTTCTCCGACTTCGCCGGCCAGCCCAAGACCGTCGAACGCCTCAAGATCATGGTCGGCGCCGCCCGCTCTCGCGGCGAGGCACTCAACCACATCCTCCTCAGCGGCCCCCCGGGTCTCGGCAAGACCACCCTCTCGCTCATCCTCGGCGCCGAGATGGGCCGCAATGTCCGCATCACCTCCGGCCCGGTCGTCGAAAAGGCCTCCGACCTCGCCGGCCTTCTCACCAGCCTCGAGGAAGGCGACCTGCTCTTCATCGACGAGATCCACCGCATCCCGAAAACCGTCGAGGAATACCTCTACAGCGCGATGGAGGACTTCCGCCTCGACATCATGATCGACCAAGGCCCCAACGCCCGCTCGGTCCGCCTGTCCTTGCCTCGCTTCACGCTCGTCGGCGCCACCACCCGCGCCGGCATGCTCACCGCTCCGCTGCGTTCGCGTTTCACGCTTCAGACGCGTCTCGATTATTACAACGCCGAGACCCTCGCCGGCATCGTGAAACGTTCCTGCGGGCTCCTCGGCGTGCCTATCGAGGACGCCGGCGCGCGCGAGATCGCCACGCGTTCCCGCGGCACGCCCCGCATCGCGAACAACTTGATCAACTTCGCCCGCGACTACGCCCAGCAGCGCGGCGACGGACGCATCACCCAACAGGCCGCCGCCGCCGCGCTCGAGCTGCTCGAGATCGACGCCCGCGGGCTCGACGAGATGGACAAGCGCATCCTTCGCGTCATGGCCGAGAACTACCGCGGCGGCCCGGTCGGTCTCGGCACCGTCGCCATGGCCGTGAGCGAGGAGGCCGACACGCTCGAAGAGGTCCACGAGCCCTTCCTCATCCAGGAAGGCTACCTCCAGCGCACCCCTCAGGGCCGCATGCTCACCCCCAAAGGCTACCACGCCGTCGGCCTGAAGCCGCTCGGCGGCGGCGCGCAAGAGACCTTGCTATAGCGAATCCGCGCTCAACCGAGCGCGATCTCCGCCACCACCGGACGGTGGTCGCTCAGCCAGGAGCGCACGATGTCGCAGCGCGCCACCGACAGCTCCGTCGGCACGAGCACGAAATCAAGCAAACGCGTCGGCAGCGGGGACGGAAAGGTCCGGCCGTTTTGCGGATGCAGGCCGTATGAACCGAAATACTTCAACTCCGAGACCAGCCCCGCGGCGGCGTCGCTCGCCGCGCCCGAGGTGTTGAAATCGCCGCACACCAGAGGCGGCACGCTCCAATACGGCGAACGCGCGTTGTGCCGTTGCGCGAGATAACGAAACACCTGGCCGACCTGATCCATCCGCGCCTGCCGCGAACGGTAGTGCAGATGCAGGTTGATCAGCGGCACGCGTTTCCCCGCCGCCGTGATCTCGGCGAACAAAAACCCCTTCTCGCCCAAGGTCCGCTTTCCGAAGGCCACCGCCTCCCCTTCCTCCAGCGCGTGACGCGACAAAAACGCGTTGCCGTAGCACAGGTTGAAGATGCCCTCCCGCCGCGTCGTCACCCCGTGCAAGGCGTGGGGGTAGCCGGTGTGCTCGCGCAGATAGGAGAGATGGTCGAAGTTCCCCGCCCAGCTCGAATCCTGATCGATCTCCTGCAACGCGACCACGTCCGCGTCCAGTTTCGTCAGCAGCGCCGCGATCCGCCGCAGATGCGCGTGCATCGAGCGTTTCGTTTGGAAACCCTGGATCGGCCGAAGGCCGCGTCCGTGCGCGATGTTCCAGGTGACGATCCGCAGGTGGCCGCTGCTCATTGCCGCAAAAGCTCGCCGAGATCCGCCTGTCCCGCAAACCGCGCCCGCTTCGCGTCGGGATGCACCCGACGAATCCACACCCCTTCGATCTGTCCGGGGAACCGCTTTTGCAGCTCGGCGTAGATTTCCGGGTCCTGCTCCCCGTCGTCGCCAAAAAGCGCGAATTTCACCCCGGGAAACGCCTCGAAGATCTCGCCGAGGACCCGCTGCTTGTAGGCGCGCTGATCGCCGGTGAGCGAATCCTCGCTCGTCTCGGAAAGCTCCTTCAGGCGCAAAACTCCTCGGGGAAAATCGTTCGCGCGCAGAAACGTCCGCAGGTTGTCCGTTAGCTGCCGGGGCGAGGCCGACACATAGAACATCGCCGCCGATTCCGGCGCGGGATTTTTCGCCAACAACTTCCGGTAAAGCTCCGCCATGCCGGGCACCGGCACGCGTTTGTCGGGCGCGACGCCGAGGCTGTTTTTCAACAGCACGCGTTTCCGAAGCACGTCGCTGACGACGACCGTGTCGTCCACGTCGGAGATGATCCCCGACCGGTTTTTCGGATCCACGACCAGCAGGCCGGCCTCGCTGCTCCGTTCCGGGTCCGTCTCGATCACATGCCAGCCGGGCGCGAAGGCCGGCGCGGGATTCATCGCGAGCGTCCAGTAGCCGTCGTCGTCGGCCCGCGTCGTCCACTCCACTCCCGACGCGCGCCAGGTGACGAATCCCTCCTCCCCGCTGGTGAGCAGCAGACGCGTGTTGTGATAAAAGCGGTTCCCGGCGCCGCGCGCGTCCGCATCGAGCTCACGTCGCTCCACCAACCGGCCCGAAAAATGGCAGCCCCGCGCGCCGCTCCAGGCGTCGTCGACGATGACGCGGAGAGGCTCCGAATCCTTGGCCGCGCAAGCCACGACGCCGGCGGCGAAAAAAAACGCCGCGCCGCCAAGCCGTTTGCCGAAGCCGTCCAAGTCCTCGCCCTCCTCAATGTTTGCGCACCGTGGGACCGTCGACCCAGGCCGCCGGCACCGTGGTCGTCATCGGCAGCTCGGGCGCGCCGCACTCGTTGCGCAGCACCTGGCCGATCAAAAGCTCCATGCCGCGCGCGCCCAACAAGCCCGGCTGCAAATCCAGCCCCGCGCAGGGATCTGTGGTGTTGAGGACGTTCAGGCAGCAGAACCCATGCGTCTGCGGCACCTTCGCGCCCGCGTTTTCCATCCATGTTTTCACCAGAGGATAGTGCGCCAGCACCACGTCGCAGCTCACGGTGCGAAACCACACCCCGAACTCGGCCTCGTTCAAGGAACTCATGATGAGCGGCGGCAAGCGGGTCATGCCGTCGTGATGAGTCTGGTAGGCATGGTAGGCCGATTCCCAACGATACAAAATGCGCGCGTCGTGCGCGGCCGACATCACCAATCCGGGCCGCCGATAGCCCAGCGCGCGCAAGCGATCCAGCACCGTCATCATCCCGCGATAATGGTCCGGGCAGATCGCGTGCAGCCCCGGTCGCTCGATCACGTAATCGGCGTAGATGCCCGAAAAGTGGGTCCAATCCAGCCGCGTCAGATCCGGCGTCTCACGCACCGGAAGCAGGAAGATGCCGCCGATCCCGCGCGATTGCAGGATCGTGTCGAGGCGCTCCAGCGAAAGCCCGCCCTGGGCCACCGTGAACGCGTCGGCTTTAAAACCCAGTTCCTCCGCCCGCGTGGTCGCCCCTTTCGTCAATTCGCGGTGATAACGCACCCCGCCCGGCGTCCGCCCGTCCGGGCCGTCGAGATCCAACACCGAAAGCACGCCGCGAAAGGTCCCCGCGCGCGAACGCCGCATCTCCGACATGAGGGCTCCCGCCAACGGATTGCGCCGATACCCCAGCTCACGGGCGACTTTCAACACCTTGGCCCGGGTCGCCGGCTTCACCCGGGGACTCCCGCGAAGCGCCTCCGACACGGTCGTGTGGGAAAGGCCAAGTTGCTGCGCGAGTTGACGGAGAGACGGGACTGACATGGCGGGGTAAGACTCTGACTGTCAGACCTGCGGTGCGTCGCCCCTGGGGACAAGCGGATTATCGCTTTTTTTCGCCCCTGACCCACGGTCGTCCCCCTTTACCATGCCCTCCTCCTCCGGCACTCGCTTGCCCCGCGTCGCGCTTATCGGCGTCACCGGTTACGGCACCATCTACGTGCAGCTCGTTCGCGAAGCCCTTGCCCGTAAAGCGATACAACTCGTTGCCGCCGTTGTAATAAACGCAAACGAAGTGCCGGACCTCGTTGCGGAGCTGAAGGGTTACGGGGCCACGATCTACACCAACTCCGAGGACTTCTTCGCCAAGGAGGCCGGCCGCGTGGATCTCTGCGGTATTCCCGTCGGCATCCAGTGGCATGCGCGCCTGACCATCTCCGCGCTGCGCGCAGGTATGAATGTCCTGGTGGAAAAACCCCTGGCCGGCTCGGTCGCCGACGCCGAGGCGATCCGCCGTGCGGAGGCCGCCACCGGTCGCTTCGTCGCCATCGGGTTCCAGGATCTCTACCCGCTCGAGGCCCGTTGGCTGAAGAATCAGCTCCTCAGCGGCGTCATCGGGCGCATCGAGGACATCCGCATGATCGGGCTCTGGCCCCGCGCTCGCTCCTATTTCCTGCGCAACCACTGGGCCGGTCGGGCCGCCGCAGACGGCGCCCCGGTGCTCGACTCGCCGCTCAACAACGCCTTCGCGCACTTCGTCAATCTGTCCCTCTTTTTCGCCGGCCCCTCGGCCAACGAATCCGCGCAGGTCGCCATCGAGTCGGCGGAGCTTTTCCGCGCGCACGACATCGAGATGTTCGACACCGCCGTCGTGCGCGGCGGTTCCGCCTCCGGCACCCGTTTCTGGTTCGGCGTCAGCCACGCCATCGAGGAAACCCGCCAGCCCGAAATCTCGATCCGGGGCTCCGCCGGTCGCGCCGAATGGTGGCACGAACAGCGCTGCGTCATCGTCGACGGCGCCGGACACCGCCGCGTTTTCCCCCTGCCCTCGGCCGAGGAGTGCCGCCAGCTCATGTTCGCCTCCGTGCTCGCCCGGCTCGCCGATCCCTCGGCGTTCATCTGCACCACGGGAATCGCCGAGGCCCACACCCGTCTCGTCGAGTCCCTCCATCAGACGAGCAAGGTCCAACGTTTCCCCGCGAGCAGCATCGAATGGAAAAACGATCCCTCGATCCATTCTGAAATCCCTTGCGTTCGTGATCTTGCCGCCAACCTCGGACGCGCATTCAGCGAGGGCACCGCTCTCGCCTCCAATCCTCCTTTCGTCGCCAACCTCGCCGCCGCCCGATGATCCGCAAAGCCTTCGTGATGTCCGTCAACGCCGGACAGGAAACCGAATACGCCCGTCGCCATCAGCCCATCTGGAAAGAGCTCGAGGACGTGCTCCGCGCCCACGGCGTGCATAACTATTCCATCCACCTCCACCCCGAGACGCGGCAGCTTTTCGCCTACGCCGAGATCGAGGACGAGGCGCGCTGGCAGGCCATCGCCAACACCGATGTCTGCAAACGCTGGTGGAAACACATGGGGGACGTGATGCCCTCCAATCCGGACAACAGCCCCGTCGCCCGTCCGCTCACCGAGGTTTTCCACCTCGCCTGAGCCGGCCGACATGATCGAACCGCGCGGGCCTTTCGCCCGTCACGCTTGAAACGCGCCCGCTCCGTCGGGCGTCTCGGAACAGTCCCCCCGCCCGCGCCAAAACGCGGACTCGCTTCCCCATGCCCCTAACCCGCCGTTCCTTCGTCAAAAGCGGTTCGCTCGCCGCCGCCGCGCTGCCCATCGCCAACTTCCTTCGCGCCGACTCCGCGGCGGGAGTCGCCTTCCCGATTCCCGTCTCCGGCGGCACGGCGGCCCGGCCGGGCAAAGCCGTCCTCGGCTGGCTGGAGAACCGCCCCGAAGAACAGCCCGGGGCGACGCTCGGCGTTCCATGGCCGCGCGGCGCCGTCGCCGCCGGCTCCACCTTCGGCCTCCGCGATTCCGCCGGCCAGGATGTCCCGGTCCAATCCTGGCCGCTCGCCACCTGGCCCGACGGCTCGATCAAATGGAGCGCCCACGCCATCCCCGCCGACTCCGGCAAAACCGACACGCTCTTGCTCGTGCCCGGCGCCCGTCCGGCCAGCCCGCTCGCCGCCGTCTCCGTTCGCGAAACGTCCGACGCCGTCGAGATCGACAACGGCCTCGTCGCCTGCGTCGTCCCGCGCCGCGGCCCGCACCTGATCACCGCCCTGCGCCGCGGCGGCCGAGACGTCGCGCGCCACGGTCGCCTCGTCTCCTTTCGCAAGGACCAGCCCGACCTCGTCTCGCCCGCCGAGCAATTCCAGGGACAAACCGAGCGCGTCGTCGTCGAGCAAACCGGCCCCGTCCGCGCCGTGGTGCGCATCGAGGGCCGGCAAAAATCCACGACCCGCGACCGCGCCTGGTTGCCCTTCGTCGTGCGCCTCTACCTCCACGCCGACGGCGACGCGTTGCGCGTGATGCACTCCTTCATTTTCGACGCCGACGAGAACCGAGATTTCATCCACGGCCTCGGCGTCCGCTTCGACGTCCCTCTCGCCGACGCGCCGCACGACCGCCACGTGCGATTCTCCGGCGAGAACGACGGTCTCTTCGCCGAGGCCGTCCGCGGCGTCACCGGTCTCCGCCGCGATCCCGGCGCCGCCGTCCGCGAAGCCCAGGTCGCCGGGCTCGCCACGCCTCCGCTCGCCAAATGGAGCCCGGCCGTCGCCAACAATCTCGATCTCGTCCCGGCCTGGGGCGACTACACGCTCGCCCAACTTTCCTCCGACGGCTTCGAGATCCGCAAGCGCACCACGCCCGGCCACGGCTGGATAAAGTCCGCCGCCGGCCGCCGCGCCGCCGGTCTCGCCTACCTCGGCGGCCCGTCGGGCGGCCTCGTTTTTGGCGTCCGCGACTTCTGGGAAAAATATCCCGCCCAGCTCGACATCCGCTCCGCCCACACCGGGCTCGGCGAGGTCACCGCCTGGCTGTGGTCTCCGGAAGCCCCGCCGATGGACCTGCGTTTCTACCACGACGGCATGGGCATGGATTCCCACCCCGAGGAGATCCGCGGCCTCAACATCACCTACGAGGACTACGAAAAAGACTTCGGCACCGCCCGCGGCGTCGCCCGCTCGCACGAGCTCGTGTTTCGCGCCGTCGCCTCCACTCCCGCCCGCGAGGATTTTCCCCGCTACGCCGCCGCCCTGCGCCGCCCGCCGCAACTCGCCGCCTCGCCCGCGCATTGCCTCGCGGCCGGCGTCTTCGGCCCCTGGGGCCTTCCCGACCGCGGCAACCCCGCCAAGGCGAGGATCGAGGACCAGCTCGACTTCCTCCTCCGCACCTACCTCGACCAGGTCGAGCAACGCCGCTGGTATGGCTTCTGGGACTACGGCGACGTCATGCACAGCTACGACCACGACCGCCACGAATGGCGCTACGATGTCGGCGGCTTCGCCTGGGCCAACTCCGAGCTCTCGCCCGACCTCTGGCTCTGGTATTCCTACCTGCGCTCCGGCCGCGCCGACATCTTCCGCCTCGCCGAGGCCATGACCCGCCACACCGGCGAGGTCGACGTCTACCACCTCGGCCGTTTCAAGGGCCTCGGCACGCGCCACAACGTCCAGCACTGGGGCTGCTCCTGCAAACAGCTCCGCATCAGCTCCGTCGGGTATCGACGTTTCTACTACTACCTCACCGCCGACGAACGCGTCGGCGACCTCATGCGCGAGCTCGTCGGCGCCGACGAGGCCTTCCTCACCCTCGACCCCGCCCGCAAGGTCCGCAAGGAGCCCATCCCGCCGCCGCGCCGCGACGCCGCCGCGGTCGGCTTCGGCACCGACTGGGGCTCGCTCGCCTTCGCCTGGTTCACCGAATGGGAGCGCACCGGCGACCCGAAGATCCGCGACAAGCTCCTCGCCGGCATGCGCACCATCGGCGCCCAGCCGCACGGCTTCATCTCCGACGCCGCCACGCTCAACCTCGACACCGGCGAGTTCTCGCAGGTCGCCCCCGGCAAGGTCAGCGTCATCCACCTCAACGCCGTCTTCGGCCTGCCCGAGATCTGCGCCGAGCTCATCGACCTCGTCGACATGCCCGCCTTCCGCGACGCCTGGCTGAAATACTGCGTGCTCTACAACGCCACCGCCGCCGAGCAAC
This sequence comes from uncultured Akkermansia sp., assembly GCA_966251015.1. Lineage (GTDB taxonomy): Bacteria > Verrucomicrobiota > Verrucomicrobiia > Opitutales > Opitutaceae > IMCC26134_A. Next base: position 13,026 of record CBINJQ010000059.1, read on the forward strand.
GCGCCGCCGTCGGCTCCGATTTCGGCAAGCTCAACCTCCGCGAGGCCCACGCCCGCCTCACCGCCTACGCCGCCGCGAAGAAAAACGACCCCGCCCTCGCCGCCCGCGCCTGGAACGAGTTCTATGGCGGCGTCGCCGGCCTCGGCGTGAAGAAGACCTTCAAGTCCACCCGCGTCACCGGCCCCACCTCGCTCAACCCGGTCGACGAAAACTTCGCCCTCAGCACCAACGCGTCCTCCCAGTGGGGCCTCACCGCCATCCAGATGCTCGCCCTCGTCGGCGACCGGATCCCTGCCGACCAACCCTGAGTCTTTCTCACCCGCCTTCCCATGCGCCCGATACTTTCCGCCCTCGCGTTCGCCTTCGGCGGCGTCGCCTCCCTCCTCGCCGCCGCGCCCGCCTTTCCGCTGCGCTTCGACTTCGGCGGCGTCGCCGACGAGCCCGGCTCCGCGCTCGTCGCCCCCTCGACGCTCTACTCCCCTCAACGCGGGTTCGGCCTGGCCGACTCGGCGGGACTCTCGGTCGAGTCCGGCCGCGCCAAGGGTTTTGCGAAAGACGCCCTCGTCGGCGCCAAGCCGTTCTTCTTCATCGTCGACCTCCCCGAGGGCAACTACGACGTCACGGTCCACCTCGGCGATCCCGCCGCCCGCGCCGACACCACCGTGAAAGCCGAGACTCGCCGGCTCATGCTCGAACGCGTCCGCACCCGGCGCGGCGCCGTCGCCTCGCGCACCTTCACCGTCAACGTCCGCACGCCCGCCATCGCCGGCGGAGATCACGTCAAGTTGAAGGACCGGGAACGCGGCGTGTGGCACTGGGACGACAAACTCATCCTCGAGTTCAACGGCTCGCACCCGGCGGTGGCCGGCTTGGAGATCCGCCCCAATCCCGACGCGCTCACGATCTACCTCGCGGGCGATTCCACCGTCACCGACCAGCCGGGCGAACCGTGGTGCGCCTGGGGCCAGATGTTGCCCCGCTTCTTCCCCGCCGGAGTCGCCATCGCCAACCACGCCGAGTCCGGCCTCTCCCTCGCCAGCTTCCGCGGCTCCAACCGCCTCGACAAGATCCTGAGCACGCTCCGCCCCGGCGACTACGTCTTCATCCAGTTCGGCCACAACGACCAGAAGGAAAAAGGCGAGGGCGTCGGCGCGTTCACCACCTACGCCAAATCCCTTCGCGACTACGTCGACGCCGTTCGCGCCAAAGAAGGCGTCCCCGTCCTCGTCACGTCGATGTATCGCCGCCGCTTCAACGAAAAGGACGAGCTCTACGACACCCTCGGCGACTACCCCGCCGCCGTGCGCAAGGTCGCCCAGGAAACCGGGGCTCCGTTGATCGATCTCCACGCCATGAGCGCCCGGCTCTTCTCCGCCTTGGGCAAGGAAGACTCCAAGCTCGCCTTCGTCCATTTCCCCGCCGGCGCCTACGGATCGGAAAAAGCCGTGGCCGACGACACCCACTTCAGCCCCTACGGGGGCTACGAGCTCGCCCGCTGCATCGTCGAAGGCATCCGTCAGAACATCCCCGAACTCGCCGCGCGGCTCGCCCCCGACGTCCGCGCTTACAAGCCCTCCAAGCCCGGTTCGCCGAAAGCCTTTGCCATCCCCGCCAGCCCTCCGCGGGAGGAGGTCCGCATCCCCGACGGCGACGGTCGCTGAGCCGATCACCGACGTGGCGCGGGAGTCCCGCCCGCGGGTTCGGAAAGCGCCGCTCGCCCGCCGTTTCCCGCCGCCCGGCTCGCCTATTGAGCCTCGTAAATTAGGCTGACGGGCAGGGACGGACCGCCGGGCCGTCCGTGTTCGTCGGC
>CBINJQ010000060.1:0-14825 GCA_966251015.1 uncultured Akkermansia sp.
TCGCCGCCGCGCCCGACGCGCTCGCGCTGATCGAGGCCGCATCCGATGCTTGCTACAGCCGCGCCCAACTCGACCGCCTCGCGCAAAACTTCGCCGCCGCCCTTCCCGCCTCCGTCACGCGCCGCCGCGTCACCTTCGCGTTGCCCAACGGCGCCGCCTGGTTCGCCGCCTTCCTCGGCCTCCTCCGCGCCGGAGCCGTCCCCGTTCCGCTCGATCCCGCCGAACCCGTCGCGCAACAACTCGCCCTCGCCGCCGCCGCCCGCGCCCGCTTCGCCTGGGTCGACGGCCAACTCATCCCCGTCTCCGGCTCCGCATCCGCCCCTTCCTCTCGGCGCCCCGCTCCACGCGCCCCGCTCCCGGCTCTTTGCAAGCTCACCTCCGGCAGCACCGGGACCCCGCGCGTGCTGCCCTTCACCCACGCCCAGATGCTCGCCGACGGACGCCAGGTCTGCGCCAGCATGGGCATCGCGCCCGGCGACCGTAACCTCGCCGTCATCCCCTTCGGTCACTCCTACGGCCTCGGCAACCTCGTCGTCCCGCTCCTCGCCCAAGGCACCTCGATCGTCTGCGCCGACACGCCCCTCCCGCACTCCCTCGCCGCAACCGCCGCGCGCCACCGGCCGACGGTCTTCCCCGCCGTGCCCGCCCTCCTCCGCGCCCTCGCCGAGTCCGACCTGCCCTCCGACGCCTTCGCGTCCGTCCGCACCGTCATCTCCGCCGGCTCGCCGCTTCCCGCCGTCACCGCGCAGGCCTTTTACGCCCGCTTCGGCATCAAGCCCCGCGGCTTCTACGGCTCCACCGAGACCGGCGGCATCGCCTACGACCGCGAGGGCGACGACACCCTCTCCGGCTCCGGCGTCGGCACCGCCCTCGACGGCGTATCGATCACTCAACTACCCGGCGACCGCATCCGCGTTTCCAGTCCCGCCGTCTGCCGCGCCTCGGGCCACATTCCCGCCGACCGCGCCCGCCTCGGGCCCGACGGCCGCCTTGTCTTGCTCGGCCGCGCCGGCCGCATGATCAAGATCGGCGGCCGACGCCTCGATCTCGGTGACCTCGAGGCCGCGCTTCGCCGCCTGCCCGGCGTCGCCGACGCCTTCGCCGCCCCGCACCCCGACGACCCCGGGCAGCTCGCCGCCGTCTTCGCCACCACGCTCGCGCCGCTCCCCCTGCGCGCCCTCCTGCGCCAACACCTCGCCCCGTGGAAAGTCCCGCGCCGCCTCGTCGCCGTGCCCGCCTTCCCGCTGACCCCGCGCGGCAAACCCGACTCCGCCGCGCTCCGCGCCCTGCTCCAGCGATGAACCGCCCCTCGCCCGCGCCGACCGAGCATCCGCCCGCCTTCACGCTGATCGCCCTGCACCGCCGCGCCCGCGTCGACGCCTGGCTCAAGGCCCTCGGCACGAGCGTCGGCATGAGCGCGTTCTTCGTCGGTTACTTCGCGCTCCTTCGCTCGCCCGCCTTTCCCGTGACGGTGATGGAGCCCACCTGGCTCGACCGCCTCCTGCCTTTCCAGGCATGGGCCTTGCCGCCCTACGCCTCGCTCTGGTTCTACATCGCGCTCGTGCCCGCCTTCCTCGTCGACCGGCGCCAGCTCTGGAGTTTCGCCTTCGGCTGCCTCGGCCTGAGCCTCGCCGGCTACGCGTTCTTTTATTTTCTGCCCACCGCCGTCCCTTCGCCCGACATCGACTGGAGCCTGCATCCGGCCTTCCGCTTCCTTAAAAGCGCGGACCTCGCCGGCAACGCCTGCCCTTCGCTCCATGTCGCCTTCGCCGTTTTCACCGCGCTTTGGTTCGAGCGCATCCTGCCGTCCCTCGGCGGCGGTCGAGGCGCGCGTTGGTTGAACTACGTCTGGGCGACGTTCATCGCCTACTCGACCCTCGGCACCCGCCAGCACGTCGCGCTCGACGTCTACTGGGGCGGCGCCCTCGGAGCCTGGGCCGCCTCGCTCAACTTCATCGCGACTCCCTGCCGAGAACGCCTCCGCGCCACGCCGCGCCCGCTCTTCGCCGCCGTCGCCGTCATCAAACTCTGCGCCGTCCTCCTCTGGACCTCCGGCGCTCCCGCCGGCTGGTGCGTCGCCCTCTTCTTCTCCGGCGGCGCCCTCGTGCTCTGGCACCTCTTCGCGCCCAACGCCCAAGGCCTGATCGCTGTCGCCACCCGCTTTGTTCCCTCCGCGCCCGACGCCCGCGAAGTCTGGCTGACCATCGACGACGGTCCCGACCCGGACGACACGCCGCGCATCCTCGATCTGCTCGACCAACATCAGGCCCGCGCCACGTTTTTCCTGATCGGCGAACGCTCCGCCCGCCACCCCGCCCTCGTCGCCGAGATCCACCGTCGCGGTCATGAGATCGGCCACCACACGCGCACCCACCCGATCGGCGGCCTCTGGTCCTTCTCGCCCGCCCGTCTCGCCGCCGAGCTCGACGCCGACTTCTCCCCCGCGCCACGCCCGTCCCGGTTTCGCGCCCCCGTCGGGATAAAAAATCTTTTCCTCGCTCGCGCGCTCGCCGCACGCGGCCTCGCCTGCGTCGGCTGGACGATCCGCAGCCGCGACAGCTTCGCGCGCGATCCCGCCGCGGTGGCCGATCACGTGCTTCGCCGCCTGCGTCCCGGCGCCATTCTCCTCATGCACGAGGGCCCCTTCCTTCGCCCCGAGGTCCGCGTGGAGGCGATCCGCCTCGTGATCGAACAGGCCCGCGCGCGCGGCTACCGTTTTGTGATTCCCCCCGCCGCGGCCCTTGTCTGACGACAACCTCGCCGCCGCGAACCCGCGTTCTCCTTATTCGATCACCGTCGCCTCGATCTCGAGTTTCAAAGCCGCCCGGCAGATGTCGCTGTGCAACCAGCACACGCGGTCGTCGGCGCGAAACAGACGCGACTCCAACACCGCCTGCAGCTCGGGCAAGTCCGCCGCGCTCCGCAGGTAGACCTTGAAGTGCCGCTCCGCCGCGCGCCCGGCGCCAAGGTCGGCGCCGAGACCGCAAACGCCGGAGATTATCCGCAGATTGTCCAAGGTGCATTCGAGCTGCCCCGCCAGGCTCTCCGGCGCCACCGTGGCATGCCCCTTTATCGCCGCCGTGCCCGAGACGAACGTATACTTTCGCCCCGCGACATCGACCTGTCCCGCCCGGGAAAAACTCGGCGAACGCGGCCCGTGCTCCGGCGGATACTCGTAGGCGGGCACCTGCTCGGGATTCTCGAAACGTCGCGGCGGGTCGGGCGCCGCCGCGAACAACACGGCGAGCCGCCCCGCCACGCCGCCCACCGCCGAGGCCGCCGGCGGCACGCTTTCCGGCGACGCCTCGAAGGCCTGCGCGCGCCCGCGACAAAACACCCGGTAGTTCTCCAGCCCCTCCGCCGAGGTCCCGTTGATGTCCGGGACGTAGTTCCAGATGCGGGCCAACGCGCGTCCTCGGGCCTGCGCCAGGCCGAGCATGTCCCGGTAAATCCGCCGCGTCTGCGCCCCGAGATCGCGCTCCGCGTCGCCCGCCCACGCGCCCAGCAGCAGGCCCCGATCCTCGAACAACGCGAAACCCCGCTCGACGCCTGTCCCGGTCGCCCCGCCGAACAAGGTCTCATCCTCCGCCCCCGCCAAGACCGGCATCGGCAGGCCAAGACCGGCTCGCCCTTTGGCGCCGAAGCCGAAACGAAAGAAAGAGGATGACTGCGACGAACCCATGGATTTTTGCCGCACCAAAAGGGGCCATCCCCCGGCCCCGCACAAAACTAATCTCGCCGCGCGCCATTCACTTGCTCCTGTTCCCTAGCCCCTCCGCATGACCCCCTTCCAGATTTCGGTTCTGTTCTTTCTCCAACTCGCCGTCGTCCTGGTCGTGTGTCGCGCCGTCTCCTGGCTGTCGGGCCGCGTCGGACAACCGCCCGTCGTCGGCGAGATGATCGCGGGCGTGGCGCTCGGACCGTCCCTCTTCGGGCTGCTCGCCCCCGGCTTGCAGGCCCAGCTTTTTCCGCCCGCCTCCAAGGCGATCATCTTCTCCGGCGCGCAACTCGGCCTCGTGCTCTACATGTTCATCGTCGGGCTCGAATTCCGTCTCGACCTCGTGCAAAGCCGGCTGCGCACCGCGCTCGCGGTGTCGTTCTCCGGCATCATCGCGCCCTTCGCGCTCGGCTGCGTGATCGCGGTCTGGTTCCTCCGGCAAGGCGGTCTCTTCGAGCCGCAGGTCAGCACGATCCAGGCCGTGCCCTACCTCGGCGCCGCCATGGCCATCACCGCCTTTCCCATGCTCGCGCGCATCATCGTCGAGCGCGGCCTCGCCGGCACCTCCGTCGGCGCGCTCGCCCTCGCCGCAGGCGCGATCGACGACGCCGCCGCGTGGTGCGTGCTCGCCCTCGTGCTCGCCAGCTTCGCCGGGGATCCCTCCATCGCCCTCATGGCCATCGGCGGCAGCGTGGCGCTCGTGGCCGTCGTGTTCACCGTCGGCCGCCGGCTCTTCGCCGCCGTCGCCGCGCGCTCCGAACGAAGCGTCGGCGACGACCGCGCCATGTTCGGGGTGACGCTCGTGCTGCTCATGCTCTCGGCCTGGTTCACCGACAGCATCGGCATCTACGCCGTGTTCGGCGCCTTCGTGCTCGGCGCCGCCTTTCCCCGCGGCCCCTTCGCCGAACGCCTCCGCGCCAAGACCGAGCCGCTCACCACCCACCTGCTCCTTCCGCTCTTCTTCATCTACTCCGGCCTCAACACCCGTTTCGACCTCGTCACCGATTCCTCGCTCTGGCTCGCCGCCGCCGCCGTCCTCGCCGCCGCCGTTATCGGCAAGGCCGGGGCGTGCTACGTCGCCGCCCGCCTCTGCGGCGAAACCCACCGCGAGGCCATGGGCGTCGGTTCGCTCATGAACGCCCGCGGGCTCATGGAGTTGATCATCCTCAACATCGGCCTCGAACGCGGCCTCATCACGCCGGCGCTTTTCTCGATCATGGTGCTCATGGCCGTCGTGACCACGCTCATGGCCACGCCGATGTTCAACCGCCTCTACGGCAAACCGTCCGGCCCTTCCACGTCCACGTCGCTGGAATAGACCGACGCCGTTTCCAAACCGAGTTTTTCGGTCGCGATCCCCGCGCAAAAACAAACGACTCGCGACCGCACACCCACCCAAACGCATCCACGATGAAAACCTGGTTCTACGCCGACTCCGAAAACCAAAGCCACTCGATCAGCGAGGAGCAGCTGCAATCCCTCGTCGCCGCCGGCGTCATCCGCCCCGCCACCCTGCTCTGGTCCCAAGGCCAGGCCGGCTGGCTGCCGGCCTCGCAGCTTCTTCCCGCCCTCTTTCAAAACCCCGCCACCCCGCCGCCTCCGCCGCTCCCCGCCTCCGCTTCCGGCCGCCCGCCCTCGCTTCCGATGCGCGCGCACGACGTCGACTACGAGATCCACGGCAACGAAATGCAGATCGTCGAAATCGAGCTCGATCCCAACGAGACCGTCATCGCCGAGGCCGGCGGCATGAACTACATGGACGACGGCATCGCCTTCGAGACCAAGATGGGCGACGGCTCCGCCGCCGCCGGCAGCGGCTTCATGGGGCTGCTCAAAAACGTCGGCAAACGCATGCTCACCGGCGAGTCGATCTTCATGACGCACTTCACCAACCGTGCGCCATCCGGCAAAAAACGCGCCGCCTTCGCCGCGCCCTACCCGGGCAAAATCATCCCGCTCAAACTGAGCGACTACGGCGGCGAAATCCTCTGCGAGAAGGACGCCTTTCTCTGCGCCGCGCTCGGCACCTCCGTGGGCATCGCCTTCCAAAAGCGTTTCGGCGCCGGCCTCTTCGGCGGCGAGGGTTTTATCCTGCAACGCCTCCAGGGCGACGGCCTGGCCTTCGTTCACGCCGGCGGCACCATCATCAAGAAGGAGCTCAAGGGTCAGACCCTCCGGGTGGACACCGGCTGCCTCGTCGCCTTCACGCCCGGCGTCAGCTACGACATCCAGCGCGCCGGCAACCTGAAGAGCATGATCTTCGGCGGCGAAGGCCTCTTCCTCACCACGCTCACCGGCCACGGCACGGTCTGGCTGCAAAGCCTCCCCTTCTCGCGCCTCGCCGACCGCATCCTCGCCAACGCCCCGAGCGCCGGCGGCCAGTCCACCGGCGAGGGCTCCGTCCTCGGCGGCCTCGGCCGCATGCTCGACGGCGACTAGAGCGTCTATGGTAGGGTTGTAGCCGCATTTTCGGCGCAGGCCGTCCGCTTGCGGACGCTCTTTCGCTTACGGCCTCTCGCAGAAAGCGCCCGCAAGCGGGCGGCCTGCGCGGCTACGGCTTCGTTTGAACCGCCCCTCGCATCACGCCCGCCCGCCGTCCGGACTCGCCGGCTCGGCCGGCTCGTCGTCGTCCCCGCTGAAGGTGATGTTGAGCTTGAAGATCGGCAGCAGGCAAAGCAGCCCGATCACCGTCAGGCCGAGCACGGCGTAGCCGGCGGCGTCGTGCACGAAGCCCTCGATCGCCTCGTGGCCGTAGTTGTAGGCCCACGACGTGAGGAAGATGCCGCGCAGGAGATTGGTCAGCACCGCGAAGCACATCGATGCGGCGACCAGCGCGATTTTTTTCCAGACCTTGTCCAGGAAAACCGCCGCGAGAAACGAGCCCGCGAAGAGGCACGCCGTCAGCGAACGGATGCCCGAGCAGGCCTCCTCCACGCCCACCTGGTTGGCCTTGCCCTCCACCACCGGCGGCAGCACGAGCACGTTGCCCCGCTGCTCGATCGGCAGACCAAGGATGTCGAAAACGAAAAACACCACGCTGGTCACCTTGCGCAGCAGGAAAAGGCTGAGGTTTTGCTCCACCACCGAGACCATCGGCGCCGAGACCAGCCACACCAGCACCGGAAACACGAAGAGCGCGACGAGCTTCACGCGGGCGTCCTGGAAAAGGCCGGTCGCGGGCTTGGTCGTCGGGGCCTCGGGCGCGTTGATGAACATCAGCGGCAGCAACAACGAGATCGTGCCCAGCGTGATCGCCAGCGTCCCGGGAAACGACGCCCCCGCGCCCGCCCGATAGAAGGAGCCCAGGAGAAACAACGCGGAGCCGCCGAACATCGCGCCGTAGGCGAGCACGTTGAGCAGCAGCCCTTGGCCCCCGCCCGCGCGCGGGCTGTCCGCCGCGCCGCAAGCCGCCGCCGCCTCGCCGATACGAGGCCAGCGGTCGTGAATGACGAAAGCCACGAAGGCGGGCACGAGCCAACCGAATCCGTAGTCCTCCTTCGTGCTCCACCAGTGCGACTGATCCCACGAAACGAAACCCCAGAAGGCGAACGACACCAACAGGGCGCCGGCGAAGGGCATGGGGACGGCGGCGACAAACTTTTGCCAAAGTTGCTTCATCAGGAGGCGGGTATGAGGAAAGGGGATCAGGGCCGACTCAAGGCCGGGCGAGGGACGCGCGCAACCGAACGGTCATGCGCCCGGCTAAGCAAGACCAGTGACGCGATGGCCCCCGCCAAGGCCCACCCCATGTCGCTCTGCGTGTCCCAAACGTAACCTTGCGTGCCGAGAAACGCGTCCGCCGCCTCGCCGGTCGCGGCCGCCGCCGCCCATTCGATCAGTTCGTAGAGCGCGCTGAAGGCCAGCGCCACGCTGCCGGAAAGAAACCCCAGCCACGCGCTCGCGGGTCTCCAGCGCGCGTCACCGAGGGGAGATGTGCGCAGGAGTATCTCCCGCGTCAGCAACGCCGGCACGAAGCCTTGGGCGAAATGGCCCAATTTGTCGTAGTCGTTGCGCGCCCCGCCAAAGGCCTCGCGCACCCACTCCCCGAGCGGCACCTCGGCATAGGTGTGGTGCCCGCCGACGAGCAGGATCATCGCATGCAGCCACAACAGGACGAGCAGGAGCCGCGAGCACGCGAATCGCGCGCGCAGGCACCATGCGGTCGCCAGACCGATCAAAACCGGCGCGACCTCCAGCCACCAGGTGAAGCGATCCTTCGGTTCCCATGCCGACCACGCGACGACAGGCGCAAGCGTCGCCGCAAAAACGATCAGGTCGCGTGTGGCGGAGGAACGGGGCGACATGGAAGAAGGTTGTCCGGTTCGGTTAAACGACGCGCACGCCGCCCGCCGGGCGGGGCTCACGCGGCGGTGAAGACGAGCGAGCAATTGGTGCCGCCGAAGCCGAAGCTGTTGGCCAGCGCCGCCCGCACCGGCTTTCGCACGGCGGTGTTGGGCGTGACGTTCAGCCCGAGCGCCGCGACCGCGGGATCGATCTCGGAAAGGTTTATCGTCGGGGGGACGACGCCCTCCTGGATCGCTTTCACCGCGGCGAAGGCGCCCATCGCGCCGGCCGCGCCGAGCAGGTGTCCGGTCATCGACTTCACGCCGCTGACGTGGAGCGAGGCCTTGTTCTCCGCGAACACGTTGGCGATCGCCGCCGCCTCCTCGCCGTCGCCGCCGGGCGTCGACGTGGCGTGCGCCGAAACATAATCGACCGCGGAGGCCGCGACTCCGGCGTCGGCCAACGCGGCGCGCATCGAGCGCGCCGAGCCCTCGGCCCCGGGGGCGAGCGAAGACAAATGATAGGCGTCGGCCGAGGCTCCGTAGCCGGCGAGTTCGGCGTAGATCCGGGCGCCGCGGGCGAGCGCGTGCTCGCGCTCCTCGAGCACGAAAACCACCGCGCCCTCGCTCAGCACGAATCCATCGCGACGGGCGTCATAGGGACGCGAGGCCGCCGCGGGGGCGTCGTTGCGCGTCGAGAGCGCCTTCATCTGCGCAAACGCCCCGATCGCCAGAGGCGTGACGGTGCTTTCCGCGCCGCCGGCGATCATCACGTCGGCCTGGCCGCGCGCGATCAGGGCCGCCGCCTCGCCAAGCGCGTGGCCGCTCGTGGCGCAGGCCGAGGCGACCGCGTAGTTGGGCCCTTGAAAATTGAGCGCCAGGCTCACCTGACCGGCGAGCAGGTTGGGCGCGATCTGGATGATGAAGAAGGGCGAGATCTTGCGAAAGCCGCCGGCCTTCCACGTGTCTTGCATCGCCTCTATCTCCGGCAGACCGCCAAGGCCGACGCCGAGGTTCACGCCCATGCGGGTCGCGTCGAGCTTGTCGCGCAACGCGTCGAGCCCGGAGTCGGCGTAGGCCTCGATCGCCGCGGCGGCGCCGAGATGCGTGAAGCGCCCGAACTTCTTCGCGTCCTTGGGAGTGAAGGCGCTCGCCAGCGGTTCGCCCGCCGCGCCGCGGGGCTTGAGCGGCGCGGCCAGCGGCGCGGTGGGCTCGAAGCCGCGCACCTCGCCGGCGATCTTGGCGGAGCATTGCGTGGCGTCGAAACGCGTGATCGGACCGATGCCCGAGCGCCCGGCCTTGAGCCCCTCCCAGTTGGCGTCGGCGCCGAGCCCGAGCGGGCTGAGCGCGCCGAGACCGGTGACGACAACGCGACGGCGTTGGGGAGCAGCGTGATGGATCATGGTGAGAGTCGAAAGACGGAGATGAGCGGAGCGAAACCCGCGAACGTGAAGCCTGGCGCGCCGTCTCTCAACGCCCGATTTTTACCCATCCGAGCGACGCCAGGCCGGCGCAGTCGGTGCTTTGACAAGCCCGCCCGCCGCCTTTTGGCTCCGGCCCTTTGTTGTCAGGCTCCACGCTCCGGCCCCTCACACCACGCACAAAATGCAGCAGCTCCACCCCTACTGGCGCATGGCTTACATCGAGGCGCCGCGCGCGCCCGCCTCGAAACGGCCGTTCACCGAGCTGCCCGCGCTGGGCGATGATCGCGAGGCGTTGATCGTGCATCGCGGCGCGCTGAGCTACCTCATGCTCAATCGCTTCCCCTACAATCCAGGCCACCTGCTCGCGATCCCCTTTCGCGAAGTCGTCGACCTCGTCGAGCTGACTCCCGCCGAGCGCGCCGATCTCATGGATATCCTGGTCTTCGGCGAAAAACTCCTGCGCGCCGTGCTCAAGCCCGACGCCTTCAACATCGGCTTCAACCTCGGCCGCCCCGCCGGCGGCAGCATCGACCACCTCCACGGCCACATCGTTCCGCGCTGGAGCGGCGACAACAACTTCATGCCCGTGCTCGGCCAGACTCGTATCCTGCCCCAGGCCTTGACCGAGACCTGGGAAAAACTCGCGGCCGAAGCCGCGAAAATGAGCAATGACCAATGACCAAGGTCCAATGAAGCGCACCGCGCTGATTTTCATTACCGCGCCCGCCCTCCGACCATTGGTCATTGGACATTGGTCATTGGTCATTTAGCAGCCGCGCCACCGACGCCCATGGCCACGCAAACGCTCCACTTTCCTTCCGCCCGCCACCTGAGCCAGCTCTACGCCGGTCAGCCGGAAAACCTCGCCCACGCCGAACGTCTCCTGAACCTCGGCATCGTCTCGCGCGAGGATTGGATACGATTCGAAGGCGAGCCCGCGGCCGTCGCCGCCGGCGAAACGCTTTTCAACCTGCTCAACGAGGCCCGAACCCTCGGTCTCGCGATCCGCACGACCGATTTTCACCGCTTCGCCGAAGGCGTCGCCCGCGGCGAATCGGCGCAGCTCCGAGCGCTCTTCACCCAGCCGATCGTAGTCCAGACCCAGCGCAAGACGATCATCCCCAAAACGCTCGGCCAAAAGCTCTACCTCCAGGCCATCCTGAAGCACCCGCTGGTCTTCGGCATCGGCCCCGCCGGCACCGGCAAGACCTATCTCGCCATGGCCGCCGCCGTGCATGCTCTGCTCAAAAATCAGGTCGAGCGCATCATCCTCACCCGCCCCGCCGTGGAGGCCGGGGAAGCGCTGGGATTTCTCCCCGGCGATCTCAACGAGAAGATCCTGCCCTATCTCCGCCCGCTCTACGACGCCATGGGCGACATGCTCGACTCCGGCGACGTCGCAAAGCTCACCGAAAAGGGCATCATCGAGGTCGCCCCGCTCGCCTACATGCGCGGCCGCACGCTCAACCGGAGCTTCATCATCCTCGACGAGGCCCAGAACACCACGCCCGAACAGATGATGATGTTTCTCACCCGCCTAGGCGAAGACTCCCGCATGGTGGTCACCGGCGACATCACCCAGATCGATCTTCCCCGCGCCAAGCAGTCCGGCCTGCTGGAGGTTCAACGCATCCTGCGCGACATCCCCGGCATCGAGTTTCACCAATTCAGCGGCGCCGACGTCGTCAGACACCCGCTCGTCCTCAAGATCATCGAGGCCTACGAACGTTACCAGAACCCGATCAGTCCCGACCCCGCCTAAAGCCCGCCACCGCCTCTCCACCTCCGATCCATTGGTCATTCGTCATTGGTCATTGGTCATTCCTTTCCTTGTCCTCCTTCGCCCAGTTCCTCGCCCGCCTCCGCGCCGCCTATGCGGCGAGCTCCGCGCAAACCGCGCCCGCCCGCCGCCGCAAATCCGCCGCCGCGCCCGGCCGCGGCTTCGCCGCCGCCTTGGACAGTTCTCGCCTCGCCGCCGTCGCGCTCTTCGTGGTCACCGTCGCGGCCATCGTCCTCGTCTCCTTCGTCGGCGTGACCAACCGCACCCTCCCGGTGCTTCCCAACCAGGTCGCCTCCGTCCGCATCGTCGCCGCCGTCCCCTTCTCCTACGAGAGCAAGACCAAGACCGAGGAGGCGCGAGCCCGCCTCGCCGCGCGCGTGCCTCCGGTTTTTCGGATCGAGGCGGAACCGTTGCGCCGGTTCGAGCTGCACCTCAACGAGCTGCTCGCGTCGCTTTCCCCCTTCCCCGCGGTTCCCGCGCCGCAGCGGGCCGGGTTCCTGGCCGAATGCACCGCAGCCTACAACGCGCGCGGGCCCTACCGCGCCCTGGAGCAGGACGTCGCGTTGCTCGCCTCCGCCGACACCAACGCGTCTCGCATCGTCGACATCGGCCTCGGCATCCTTCGCGCGATCCACGCCCAGGGCATCGCCGAACCCGACGACCTCGGGGGCGGCCGCGGCGGTGATCGTCTCAACCTTTTTCAAGTCCTCCGTCCCGACGGCTCCATCGCCATCCGCCCCGTCGAAAGCCCGGAGGACGCCCTCACCTACCTGCGCATCAACCTCGCCGCCGAAGAGCCCGACCGGGCGCGCGCCGCAGCGTTCTACCGCATCTTCCGCGACGGCGTCGTGCCGAATCTCAACTTCGACCAGGAGGCCACCTCGGCTCGCCGCCACGAAGCCGTGCAGGGGCTTCCGTCCGTCCGTGTCACGGTCGAGCGCGGACAGTCCATCATCGAGCCCGACACACGAGTCACTCTCGAGCAGTTTGAAATGCTCGAGGCCCACCGCCGCGCCTTGGCCGAGAACGGCTCGCCCCTGGAGGAGGCGACCCGCCTCTCCGGTCGCATCCTCCTCGTTCTGGCGATGCTCGCCGCCTCGCTCATCTACATACGGCTCGAGGACCCCGAGACGCTCCAGTCCAACTCCCGCCTCGCCCTCCTCGCGCTCGTCGTCCTCGCCAACCTCGCCCTCGTGCGCGGCAGCTACTCGCTCGGTTCGCTCGACTACTTCCTCGAAAATTCCTCCGCCGCGTCCCTCCTCCCCTACATCGCGCCCATCCTCATCGCGCCGCTCATCGTCGCCCTTCTCATCGACGCCGGCTCCGCGATCTTCATGGCGCTGTTTCTCTCCATCTTCACCTCGGTGATCTGGGGCGGACGGCTCGACCTGCTCGTCCTCGAGTTTCTCGCCACGCTCGTGGCCATCCAGGGCGTCATCCAGACCCGCCGCCGCAATCGCATCCTCCGCGCCTCGCTCCACGCCGGCGTGACCCTCGCGGCCGGCGTCGTCCTCCTCGGTTTCGCCGAGCGCCTTCCGCCTCTCGCCGTCCTCAAACAGATGTTCGCCGGCCTGGCCTCCGCCCTCTTCTGCGGCGTGTTCGTCGTGGGGCTCCTCCCGTTTCTCGAAAACCTCTTCAAGCGCACCACCGACATCACGCTGCTCGAGCTCACCGACTACAACCACCCCCTCCTCCGTCTCATGCAAATGGAGGCGCCGGGCACCTACCATCATTCGCTCGTCGTCGCCCAGCTGTCCGAAAACGCCGCCGCCGCCATCGGAGCGAATCCGCTCCTCGCCCGGGTCTGCGCCCTCTTCCACGACATCGGCAAGACCACCAAGCCCCACTACTTCACCGAAAACCAGATGAGCGGCGACAACCCGCACGACGACGCCAACCCGTCGCTCTCCGCCCTCGTCATCAAGGCCCACGTCAAGGACGGCGTGGACCTCGCCCTCCGCCACAGGCTCCCCCGTCCCGTCATCGACGTCATCCAACAGCACCACGGCACCACCCTCATCCGTTATTTCTACCAGCGCGCGCTCCAGGCCCTGCGCCGCAAACCCGAGTCCAATTCGCCGCTCCCGCCGCTCCTGGGCATGTCGTCCGAGCCCGCGGAGAACACCCGCAGCCCGCTCCCGAACGTCCCGGAGCAAACCTACCGCTACGACGGCCCGCGTCCGCGTTTCAAGGAGAGCGCCATCATCCATCTCGCCGACGGGATCGAGGCCGCCGCCCGTTGCCTGCCCAAAGTCACCCCGCAGCACCTCGACGAGATCATCGACCAAATCGTCCGCGAGCGACTCAACGACGGCCAGCTCGACGAAAGCCCGCTCACCTTCGCGGAGCTCACCCGGATCAAGGACAGCTTTCAGCATACGCTCGTGAGCATGCTGCACGGCCGCGTCGCCTACCCCGCCCCCTCCAAGGCCTGATCCCCGTCGCATGCGCGAAATCTCCATCACGAACCGCCACCCGCGCCTTCGCCTCGACCGCCGCGCCATCGCCAAGGCCGTCGCCCGCCTCGACGAACATTTCCGATTCACCGCCGCCGATCTGCCGACCCTCACGCCCGCCGCGCGCCGCCGCGCCAAAGCAGCCGCCTGCGCCGCGCCCGACGGGGAGCTTTCGATCACCTTCCTCACCGACCCCGCGCTCGCGCAGCTCCACGCCGACTATCTCGACGACCCGACGACCACCGACGTCATCACCTTCGAGGGCGACGAATCCATGGGCCACGCCGGGGACGTCTGCGTCTCGGTCGACACCGCCCTTTCGTATTCGAAAAATCACAACATCTCCTTCGCCGAAGAACTGCTCCGCTACGTGATCCACGGCTGGCTCCATCTCGCCGGCTTCGACGATCTCGAGCCTCGCAAAAAACGACGCATGCGCGCCGCCGAGGAGCGAGCCCTGAAATTGCTTCGCGCCGCCGGACTGTCCCCCGCGTTTTCGCTCAAGCCGGGTTCGCGCTCTCCCGCCCCCGCTCGGACCGCTTCCGTGGCTCCGTCTTCTGTCGCTCCGTCGCGCTGATTCTTCCGGATGTCCGGCCCCCTCCACCAGACCGAGGCGCATCTCCTGGCCCTGGCCCCGCACACGGGCGACCACCTCGTCCTCACCTGTTTCGCCCCGACCGACGGCCTCTTCTTCGCGCTGCTGCGTCCGCCCCGGGGTCCGAGAACCGACGCCGCGCCGACGCCCGATCTCTTCGACCGCCTCGCCTTCGACCTTCGTCACGCCAAGGGCGCTTCCTCAGGAGGACCTTGGTTCGTCCGCGAACACCGCGTCCTCGTCCGCCACGCGGGCATCGGGCGCGACTACGCCACCTTGGCCGCCGCCTCGCGCCTCGCCCGCATCATCATCAAAAATCCCGTGCCCGAGGACAGCCGCGTCGCCGTCGACGCGCTCCTCACGCAAGCCCTCTCCGCCTTCGCCCGCCCCGGAGCTCGCGCCGATCTCGTGTTTTTCAAAAGCATCTACTGCCTGGCCCGCGACGAGGGCCTGCCGCTGAAGCAACACTGGCTCCCCATGCTCCCCCTCGGAGACCGCGACTTCGTCGCCGCCGCGCTCTCCCTGCCCGCCGACGCGACCGACGCGCCGTCGCCGCAAGACCTTGCGCG
>CBINJQ010000061.1:0-14780 GCA_966251015.1 uncultured Akkermansia sp.
CGGCGCAGGGCCAAGCCGTCCGCTCGCAGATCGAGCGGCCCAGTTGCTCGCTCAGATGCCCGGCGAACTCTTTCGGGGTCAAGTTCCGTGCCGAGGGGCGCGAAACGAGCGAGATTCCCGAAAAAATCCCGGGAAGCAGACTCGCCGGAAGGGGCGCGATATCCTTAATCGCGCCCATTACGCGATTTCCTCCCTACATTTGGCCCGAATCCTGCATTTTACCCAAACCGTTGCTTTCCAACGGCTTAACGTCTAACGCACAATAAATATTATGTCTAATCAAGATTTCACGGTTTCGCCATCCTCGGCGCCCCCGCTCTTCAATTGGTTGAAGACCCGCCATGCCGGGGTGCTTTTGCATCCCACGGCCCTGCCTGGCGACCATGGGATCGGTGTGCTTGATCGTCGCGCCATCCGCTTTCTCGATTTCCTCAAGGCCTCCGGTATCAGCCATTGGCAGGTCTGTCCGCTCGGGCCCACCGGTTACGGCGATTCGCCTTACCAATGTTTCTCCGCCTTCGCGGGCAACCCCTACCTCGTCGATCTTTCCGCTTTGGTCGATGCGGGGCTTCTCAAGGAATCCGATCTCACGGAACTACGTCGTCTGCCGCGCGACCACGTCGACTACGGATGGCTCTACGTCACCAAATGGCCGGTTCTCTTCCGCGCCTGCGAGGTCGCGAAAGCCCGCCGTTTCTCCGGCTTGCCCTACGGGGACTTCTCGGCCTTCCGGAAAGCCCACGCGTCCTGGCTTGATGGCTATGCGTTGTTTCTCGCCCTCAAGGACCACCATTCGGGTCTGCCGTGGTGGCAGTGGCCCGCCGAACATCGGTTCCTGGCCCGCGCCCGCAAAACCGCCCTGCCCGCCTCGGTCGCCGCCCGCGCCGAGGCGCACGCCTTTTTCCAGTATTTGTTTTTCGGCCAATGGGCGCTTCTTCGCAACGCGGCGCGCGAACGCGGCATCACGCTCATCGGCGACGCCCCCATTTTCGTCGCGCGCGATTCCGCCGATGTCTGGTCCCGTCCGGAAATGTTTCAAATCGACCAGGAAAGCGGCGAACCGCTCGCCGTCGCGGGCGTCCCGCCCGACTACTTCTCGGCCGACGGCCAGCTTTGGGGAAATCCGCTCTACGACTGGAATAAACACGCGTCGGAGAGCTACGCCTGGTGGATCGAACGCCTTCGCGCCAACTTCGCCCTCTGCGACATCGTTCGCATCGACCATTTCCGCGCCTTCGACACCTACTGGTCCATCCCCGCGGGCGCCGAAACCGCCAGGACCGGGGAATGGAAACAAGGCCCCGGCATCGCTTTTTTCCAGGCGATCAAAGGCGCCCTCCCCGACGCCCGCCTCATCGCCGAAGATCTCGGCGACCTTTTCGACAGCGTGCGCGAACTCCGCGACGCGTGCGGGCTTCCCGGCATGACGATCCTTCAGTTCGCCTTCGGCGGCGACGCCTCGAACCTCTACCTGCCCCACAACCTGGTGGCCAACGCCGTCGTGTATCCGGGAACTCATGACAACGACACCACCCTTGGCTGGTATCGTTCGGCGTCGACGAAGGAACAGGATCACGTCCGCCGCTATTTCCGAGTCGACGGTAGCGAGGTGGGATGGGACTTCATCCGCGCCGCCTACGCCGCTCCGAGCCGTCTCGCCATCCTGCCGCTGCAGGACCTCCTCAGCCTTGGCGCCGAGGCGCGTTTCAACACGCCCGGCGTCGCCGCCGGAAACTGGCAATGGCGTTATTCCGAGGCCGATCTCGACGCGCTCCACCTGCGGTCGGCTCCTTATCTCAAGGCCCTCGGCGAACTCTATGGTCGCGCGTGACCCACGCGCCGGATCGTCGCCGCCTCATGCGCCTTTGCGTCGCGCGTGAGGCCGCCTCCCGGCTCACGATACGCCGAAAAATTTCTCTATCCGATCCAGCGCTTCCTCGCGGGCGTCGTCGATCACGTAGTGCCCGGCGTCCGCGATATAGAGCGCGTCCGACTCCGGCAGCCGCCGGCGCCATTCGGCGTAAAAGTCGTCGTTAAAGCAGAAATCGCGGCCGCCCCACACGATGAGCACCGGGTTTCCCCGGAATTTCTCGATGCCCGCCGCCGTCGCCGCGAGCGCGGGCCAGCTCGGATGCGCCTCGTCCATGGGGATGTCCTTCACGAAGGCGTCCACCGCCACGCGATCGGCCCACGAGCCATAGGGCAGCAGGTAGCCGCGTTTTTCCTCCGTCGACAACGAACGTCGTGCCATCGCCATCCAAGCCGCCGGGCCGGCGAAGCCGTTCAGCCCGCGCACCAGCGCCGTTCCCGGGAAACGTGTTTTGCACAACCCGATCCTGGCCGGAATACGTTTCGACGGAAACGCGCCCGTATTCAAAATCACGATGCGTCCGACCGACTCCGGCCGGCGCGCGGCGAATCCGAAGCCGATCGCGCCGCCCCAGTCATGCACGACCAGATGCACGCGTTTGAGGCCGAGTTTGGCGACCAGGGCCGCGACGTCGTCGACGCGTTGCTCGAGCGTGTAGCGATAGTTCTCCGGCTTCTCGGATAAACCCATGCCCACGTGGTCGGGCACCACGCAACGAAAGTCCGGCGCCAGTCGTTTCACGAGCTCTCGATAATAAAACGACCACGTCGGGTTGCCGTGCAGCATCAGCACCGCCTCGTCCGCGTTCGCGCTCGTCCCCTCGTCGATGTAGCTCATCCGGGCGCCGCCGGGCGTGAGGAAGCGCTTTGGCGTGAAGGGATAGAGCGGCTGGAGCCAGTCGGGGACCTCGTTCATTTAAAATCGGAATTCGGCGCGCGTCGCTCTCACCAATCCACCGCCAGCATCAACGAGTTCAGCCCGCTGCCGATGCCGAGCAGCGCCACGCGGTCGCCGGCCTTTACGGCGCCCGCCTCCACCGCTCCGGCCAACGTCGCCGGGAGCGCCACCGAGCCCGTGTTGCCCAGCGTTTCGAAGGTCGAGAAATCCTTCGCGAGATCCAGTCCGAGCGCCTCGTAGAGTTTCCGCCGGTGCGTGCTGCCGACTTGGTGGCAGATCGTGCGATCAAACTCCGCGCCAAACTCCGCGACGAAGGCGGCCCAGGTTTCTCGCGCCAGCTCGATGCCGGCCACGAGCAGCGCCTCGCTGTCCGTCTGCATCGCGAGCGCGTCCGCCCCGTGCGTGTCGCCCTGGCAAAGCTCGCTGTGCGCCGTCGCCGCGCGCGCCACGCCGCCGCGCAGCCGATGCGCCCTCGCGCCGGCGGGAAGCAGCGAATCGTGGCAAAGCACCGCGGCCACCGCGCCCGAGCCGATCGTCAGGTTCGCGAAGTAGGGCTTGATGCCGTTTCGGTCCAGCGGAGCCGTGAGCAGCGTCTTCAGGGTCTGCTCCACCAGAGGGCCGCCGTTCTCGCCCGAGCAGACGAGCGCGCAGCGGATCTGCCCGCTTTCGATCAGCCCCGCCGCGACGGTCAGCGCGTTGAGCCAGCCGAGGCACGCGTTCGAGAGGTCGAAGATCTGCGCCGTCTTGGGCAGGCCGATCTTGCGATGCGCGAAGCTCGCCGTCGCGGGTTCGAGCATGTCGCGACACACCGCCGCGTGGATGAACAGCTCCACTTGCCCGGCGCGAAGGCCCGACTTCGCCAACACCGCGCGTCCCGCCGCCGCCGATGCGTCCGAGGGGCGCGTCCCCGACGGCCACACGCGACGCTCACGGATTCCCGTCATCAGCTCGAGACGTCCTTCCGGCAGACGCAGCCGCTGATAAAGGGGCGCGAGCCGCCGTTCGATCTCCGTCGAGCTGAGCGTGTCCGACGGCAGCGCCGCGGCCAGGGACTCGATGACGGTGTGTTCAAACTTCATGTCGGTGCGTGTCGCGCGTCGGTTCCGGTTCGCGCGCGGGTCATCCGCCTTGCGCCGACACCGACGGCTTGGACTCCATCCGCATCGCGAGCCGGATGATGTCCTTGTCGAAATAATTCGAGCCCAGTCCGGCGTCGATGGTGAGCGTCGTCCCGTTGATGCCGCTGCTCCGCTCGCTGAGCAGGAAGACGGCGGGGTCCGCCACTTCCTGCGTCGAGAGGTTGCGCTTCCGGAAGGTCAATTTCTCGGCGTAGAGATAACTTTCGAGGTAGCCGGGTATGCCCGCCGAGGCGCTCGTCTTGAGCGGGCCGGCGCCGATCACGTTGAAACGCACCTCGCTCACCGCGGGCTCCGCGGAGAAGCTCTTGGCGAGGAAACGCGTCGCCGACTCCAAGGCGGCTTTGATCGGCCCCATGTAGCCGTAGTTGTCGGGCGTCACGAGCAGCGACGATATGCCGATGGTCACCACCGACGCGTTTTTCGCGAGATGTGGTTTGAAGGCGTTCGCCAGCTCGACCAACGAGAAGGCCGAGATCGCCGTCGCCTGGAGAAAATCTTTCCGCTTCGTCTCGTGAAAGGCCCTGAAACCCTCCGCGTAGTTCGCGAAGGCGATCGAGTGGACCAGCCCGTGCAAGGGCGCGAAACCCGCCGCGGCCACTTCGCCCGCGAGGCGCGCCGCGGCGCCCTCTTCCTCCACGTCGCAGATGAAGACCGGCTTTCCGGCCAGCAGCGTCTCGAGCGATTTTTTGCGCGCTTCCGAACGCACCGCGTAGACCACGCGCGCCCCCTGCTCCTCGAGTGTTTTCGCCACGTGCCAGGCCACGCTTTTGCGATTGGCCACGCCTTGGACCAAGACGGTTTTTCCGGTGAGTTGGAGAAAATCGGGCATGAAGTTCGCCTCGTTCGCGGTGGTTATTGCTGCGCCTGCTGCTCGGATTGAACCGCGGACGACGTCGCCGCCGGCGGCGTGGACGCGGTTTGCCGCCCCTCGGGGGTCTTCCACGCGACCGTGAAATCCACGTTCAGCACCCGCGTGCCGTCGGCTTTTTTGACCGTGCCGCTCATCATCGTGAAGCCGGCGACGACCTCCTTTTTCTTCACCTCGATAAAGATCGTGTCGCCCGGGTAGATCGGCGTGCGAAAACGCACGTCGGCGATCTTCGAGAGCAACGGGACTCCCGAGCCCGGCGCCGCCCCCGCCGCCTGGGCCTGCTTCGCCATATACAGCGCGCCGGTTTGGAAGACCGCCTCGCACAACAACACTCCAGGCGTGATGGGCGCGTCGGGATAATGGCCGCGATAAAAGTCCTCTTCCGCCCGCCAGACGCGTTTCGCCACCAGTCCGTCCGCGCTGTCGGACACGATCTCGTCCACGAACAGGAACGGCGGACGATGCGGGATCAGGGCTTTGACGGCGTCGAGGGCGGACATGGTTGCGAGGAGGAAAGCCGCCAAACACACCGCCCCCGCCCGCTCCGTGCAAGGGCGGAAAAGAGAGCCTCTCCGCAGTCCGCGAGAGCCCCTCTTCCGCTCGCGCTCCCCTCCCCTCTCGTCACCGTGCCGCCGGGGCCTGAAGGAGCGTCGTCTTGGCCACGTCCGGGATGCGTTGCTCCAGCCAACGCGCCATGGCCTGCTCCTCGTGTAGGATTTCCTCGCAGATCTTCACAATCTCCGGGCGGCCGGCTTCGTCCGCCGCCGCGATGAGCGAGCGGTAACACGCGATCTCGAAATGCTCCATCGCGTAGTCCGAAATGAAGTTCTTCATGATCTCGTCGCCGAACATTCCGGTGGCGACGCCCTGCGCCTTGCCCATCACGGTCCCCATGATGCCCTTCACGGCGGACGGCTTTTCTCCGAGATAAGCGAGGCATTGCTCGATTTTTTCCGCATGCCGTCGCGTCTCGTGGAGATGCTGCATGTCCTTCTCGCGCACGTCGGGGAGGTCTTTTGCGTCGTCCGCGTGGTTTTCGAGGACCTTGGCCAGGCTGTGTTCCATGGAATAGGCGTCGTTGAGCCAGGCGATGAGTTTTTTGTCGGCGGGTGCGTCGTGGGCCATGATTTGGTGGGTGTGTCCGAAGTTAACATGCCCTTCGTCGCGCCCAAATCCGGCCGGAAGCCTTGCGCCCTCCGGGGGCCGCGCCCCGCTCCTGCTCGGACGCTCCCCCACGCACCGAAAATCTCCGGCCTTCGACTTCTTCCTTCCGGCCCGCGTCCGCCCCTTTATTCGTGACGCCGTGTCCGCGCCATCCGCCTCAGACCCCGCCCCGCCCGCGCCGCGTCCCTACGTCGGCCGACTGGCGCCCTCGCCCACGGGACGCCTGCATCTCGGCCACGCCCGCACCTTTGCTCTCGCCGCCGCCCGGGCTCGCGTCGCCGGCGGGCGGCTTCTCATGCGTATCGACGACCTCGATACCGCCCGTTGTCGTCCGGAGTTCGCCGCCGCCGCGCTGGAGGATCTCGCATGGCTCGGCTTTCGATGGGAGGAGCCGGTCGTCGCGCAATCCACGCGGCTCGACCGCTACCGCGCCGCTCTGGCCCGGCTCCACTCGGCCGGCCTGATATTCCCGTGCCACCGCACCCGTAAAGATCTGGCCGGGGCTCTTTCCGCTCCCCACGAGGACGCCCCCGCAGGCCCCGATGTTCGCGCCCTGCCCGCGCCCTTCGACGAAGAGCCCCTTTATCCCGCCGCGTGGCGCCCGCCCACCAAGTCTCCGCTGGCACCGCTCGACTCCGCGGGCCTGGCGACCAACTGGCGCTTCCGTGTGCCCGACGGCCGGGAACTCACCTTCATGGACGGCCGCTTCGGACCGCAACACGCCCTATGCGGACGAGATTTCGGCGACTTCCTCGTCTGGCGCAAAGACGGCTTCCCCAGCTACCAGCTCGCCTGCGTGGTCGACGACGCCGAGTTCGGCGTCACCGAGGTGGTTCGCGGCGCCGATCTTATCCGTTCCACGTTCCGGCAACTTCTCCTCCTCGAGGCGCTAAGCGCTCCCCTGCCCGCCTATTACCACGCTCCTTTGCTCACCGACGAGCGCGGCGTGCGTCTTGCGAAACGCCACGACGCGCTCTCGATCTCCACCCTTCGCGCCCAAGGCCGTTCGCCCGCCGAGCTCCTCTCCGGGCTTTGAACCTTGTCTGCGCCTCTATCACGGTGCCGCGATCTGCTCCGCCCCCCCCCGCGCCACGACGGCGCCCGAAACCTGTGCGCCGCCGTCTTCGAGGCGATCAAGCCTGCCCGAAATCATCCCGACGCGGAACGGCGCATCGCGATTCCCTGGATCACCCCGGTTCTGCGTCGCGGGGGCGGTCCGCATCACCTCGTCTCGGTCTCGCTCAGCGTAGGCGCCGCCGGCATGGTCTGCTTGTGGCGCACCGCCCGGTGTTTCCACACCCATGCCTTTTCCTCGGTGGGTTTTTCACCTGCCGCGATCTTCGCCGCCCGCGCCTCCGCCTTTTTTTCCGCAACGCCGTCGGCCGCCTGTTTCGCGGCCTTCGCCTGCGCGTGCTGACGCGACGACTTTCCGCCCCGACCCGCGGGCTTCACGACCGTCGGCATCGCCTCTCCGCAGGAGCACTCCGCACAACTCCCGTCGGTTGCGGCCGTAGTCACGGTCGTGGTCTCCCCCGCGACGGCCGGCATGGAGAACGACAGAAAAAGCCCGAGGACGATGCCGAGGGAGTGAACGGAAGTCGGACGAAAGGCGTGAACGGATTTCATTGAGCCCGCCACCCTTGGCTGTCCGCCGCAGGGAAACAAGCACGCGTCGTTGTCCCCGCCATTACGTCTACGTGCTCACGCCCGAAGGCGCCTACACGGGGGCTTTTTATCGGGCGACCGCAAAGGCGGTTGGAGTCGCGGACAGCTCGTCGACGAAGGCCGTGGACGTTCGCTCACAGAGCTTAAAGTTGGTGCTCCCGGCGGGGATCGAACCCACATCACCGGCTTCGGAGACCGGTGCACTATCCATTGTGCTACAGGAGCCAGATTCAGGCTGCTTCGCGCCCAAAACGTCGCAGCAGAGTGCGCGTGCGATCTTGGCTGTCCAGCGGTTTATCACGCGCTCCGGTCGGAAAAAGCACTCGATTCCTCGCCGACTCGCCAAGACGTGAGCCGGTCGCCGCGCGGTGCGACGTAGCGACTCCGTGACGCCATTTTCCATCGAAGAGGCGCCAAACAATACGGCGCCGGGCCATTTTGACGCGAGCCCGTGACCCGAATTTGACAAGATATCGGTGGATTCTCCGGCAATTTTCGCCGGAACCGATTGCTCCTGCGCGTATCACATCACAGTATCGCAGCCGTCAGGGCGTCCGGCACGAAACGTTCAAAGCTGCTCAATAACTTAACCCTCTCCCATAATGCCTGCTCTCGCTCATTCCGACCACGCCGGCCGCGAGCTTTCCAGCACCGCTCCCGCTCTCGACGCCGCGCCATCCTTCCTCGAACCCGTCCGCGCGGTCGCAGCTCCGTCCGAAACCCCGGAACGCAATAACCTCCAGCTCTATTTGCAGGAGATCGGGAAGACGCCTCTTCTCACCATCGACGAGGAGGTGAAGTTGGCGAAGCGGATCATGAAGGGCGACAAGGCCGCTCGAGACCACATGATCCAGGCCAACCTGCGCCTCGTCGTGAAAATCGCGATGGATTACAAGGACTTCGGCCTTCCCCTCCTCGATCTGATCAGCGAGGGAAACATCGGGCTTATCAAGGCGGTCGAGCGCTTCGATCCGACCAAGGGCGGAAAACTTTCCACCTATGCCGCCTGGTGGATAAAACAGTCCATCAAGCGCGCGCTGGCCAATCAGTCCAAGACCATCCGGCTCCCGGTTCATCTTGTCGACAAGATCTCCAAAATGCGTCGCACGGCCATGGCCCTCACCGAGGAGTTGGGCCGCGAGCCCACCGACGAAGAGATCGCGATCGAGCTCCAAATCCCCACCAGCAAGGTCGCCCACCTGAAATCGGTGAGCGTGCGCCCCGCGTCGCTTGACGCACCCATCGGCGAGGAGGGCGACTCGACCACCTTCGGTGAAATCGTCGGCGACGAAAACGCCGCGACCCCGTTTGAGCAGCTGCGCGAAAGCAATCAGAACACCGCGCTTCGCGCCCTTGTCGACTCACTCGACTCTCGCGAGGCCGAGATCATCCGTTATCGCTTCGGACTCGACGGCCGCGACGAGCTGACGCTCGAAGAGGTCGGCGCCAAATTCCGGGTGACTCGCGAACGCGTGCGCCAGCTTCAGAACCTTGCGCTCTCCAAGATGCGCAAGGCGCTCACGAAGCAGGAAGAACAACGCACCGTGGAAGACATCGAGCTCGAGGAACGCCAACGCGCTCGCGAGGAGGTGATCCGTGAGTTCATCACCGCTCGCGTTCCCGCCGACGCTGCGCCTGCGCCCAAACCCGCCCGCCCCGCCCCGCCCCGGCATTCATCCTTGGCCCGCATTCCCGTGTCCGAAAAGCCGGCGGCCCGGGCTGCGGCCAAGCCGTCCAAAACCGCCAAGCCCGTCGCGTCCGTTTCGTCTCCGTTTGCCCCCAAAGCGGTGGGCAAGCTCGGAGCAAAGCTTTACGGCAGCGCGCGGTAACGCCTTCACGTTTTCTCCGTCTGGTTCGCGCCGCCCGCTTGGCCGCGGGCGGCGTTTTATTTTATCCCGATAAGGCGACACCGCGCATCTGGGTGGAGCGTCATGCTCCCGTCCACGCTCAGGCAGCTCCAGTCCGGCCCCTTCAACTCCTCTTATTCCGCGAAGAGCACCCCGCCCTCAACTTGCGCCACTCCCCCCGCCGTCACAGGCTTCGGTGATCGCTCGCCCGGCATCTGGAAAATTATTGCAACGCCCACCCCCGGAAGTGGCTACAACGGAATCATCCCCGTCGGGCGTGCTCCGGCACATTCTACCAAAGTAGAACTAAGCAAAAAGCATTGGGGCTAGACGTATAGGTAAACGTAGATCGCGAAAGCCACGGCGAGCAGTCCCGCGCCGGCGGCGACGCCCCAGAGCAGATTTCGATTCCGGGCGGCGAGGGCGAAAGTCGCCACTATCACCGCCGCCTGCGCCGCGAGCATTCCAAAGAAAAAGCGCTGGCTTCGCAGATGGTGGCGCTCC
Source organism: uncultured Akkermansia sp. (assembly GCA_966251015.1). Taxonomy (GTDB): domain Bacteria; phylum Verrucomicrobiota; class Verrucomicrobiia; order Opitutales; family Opitutaceae; genus IMCC26134_A. The sequence continues at coordinate 9,958 of CBINJQ010000061.1, forward strand.
GCCTGGGCATTCGCCTTGCCCACCTGAAGCTCATACAATCGAGCCACGTCGGAGGTGAGTTTCGCCTCCTCGTCATAACGCGCCGCGTTGAAAGCCAGTCGCCTCGCGGCCGGAGCCTGCTCCAGCTCCTTCACCTTCGGCGCGGTGACCGTGTCGTAACGCGAGGAACGCGCCTTGGCCTCCTTCAACGCGGCTTCGATTTCCTTGTCCGCGATCCCCAACAGGAGAGGATTCAGGACTCCCGGCGGAGAGTCGCCGCGCAAGGCCGCCATGGCCGCCGTCATTTCCATCGAGAGTTCGACGGCGGGCGGGGGCGAGGGCGCCTCCTCCCGGGCGTCGGCGGCCCCCAGCACCTCCAGCGTGTTACGCTGCATTTCGCCGCGCATGCGCTTCGCTTGAAAAAAAGCCCATTGGTCGCCGGCGCGGGACTGGAGCTGGGCGCCATAGGCGCGCTGATACTGCGCCTTGGTCATCTCGCTCGAGGCCAACCCCGCCAAGAGCGTGGCGACCACCGTCATGATCACCGGCGTGGCGGCCAACGCCCGCCCCATCAAGGTTTGGGGAAGATCGGCTTGGGCCTTGAGAGTTTCGAGCGGCAGCGGCTTGGCCATGAGCCCGACTCCACGCGCTCCTCAAACCGAACGCAACCGCACGCACCGCGCCGGCCCGTCCGCCCGCTCTCAACGCGTCTTGCGCGCGGCCTCCAGCTGGGACCGCTTTTCCTTCAACTGCAGACGGAGCCGCGCCGCTTCCGTGCGATCACGGGATTCGCCGCCGAGCTCCGCCCGATTGAGGTCCAACTCCAAAACCGCGATCTCCCGCTCGAGTCTCTCCACGGGATCGGTTGGCGCCTTGACCAACGAAATTCCGCCCGAGTGCTTCGCAACCGCCCCGGAGGACGGCGCGGCGGTTTCCGCGAGGCGAGACCTGGCCTCGGCCTCTTCACGCGCCTTCCCGGCTTCCTCGGCGCGCGCTTTCGCCTCGGCTTTTGCCAACGTGTCGGCTTGGCGCTCTTCGTCCCGACGGGCCGCCTCGCGCTTGGCGCGGAGCAGCGCCTCTTTTTGCGCAAGTTCCCTTTGATCGCGCTCCTTTTTCGCCTGTTCCCGCTCGGCGGCCGCCTTCTCTTTCCGCGCGGCGCGCACCTTCGCCTCGGCTTCGCTCTTCGCTTGTCTCTCCGCCGCGGCCCGCGCTTCCGCCTCGGCCTTCGCCAACGCGGCGGCCTGGCGCTCCTCCTCGCGCCGCTTCGCCTCGGAGGCGTCGGCTTCGTTCTTGGCGCGAAGCGCGGCCTCCGTTCGCGCGAGTTCACTTTGACGACGTTCATCTTCCGCCTGCGCCCTCCCGGCGGCGGCCAGTTTTTCCCGCTCGGCGGCTTGCTGCGCGGCGGCTTGCGCCGCCAGTTCCTCAGCCTGTCGCTCGGCGAGGATTTTCTCCGCGCGCGCGGCGGCTTCGGCGGCCTCCTTGGTTCGGGCCGCCTGCTCCGCCAGCGCTTGCTCGGCCCGCGCCGTTTCCAGGCGAGCCCGTTCCTTTCGCTCGGCCAGCAGGCGCGCTCGCTCGGCCGCGTTGGCTTTGCCGCGTTCTTCGTTCTCGGCCGCCACGGATGCGGCGTCGAGGCGCCGGATTTGCGCCACGCGGCCATCCGTCACGGTCACCTCCAGATCAGGCCAGCGGTAACGGATTTTATCGCCGATCACGATTCGGCCGAGCGGGCGTCCGAGCTCGGCCGGCGGCTCTTTCCACTCGTCGCCCACTTCCAAGGCGAACGCGGAGAAGGAAAACGCGAAGGCGGGGAGGAGGTAACGCGCGAAGCGGGAACGGATACGCATCGGCGCAAGCTGCCGGCGCAAATTCACGTTCGCAAGCCGTCGCTAAGCGCGGTCCGGTCAAACCGATTTCAAAAGCCCGGCACGGTCAGGCTCTTGCCATTATCCTTGCGGCCAAGCTCCAAGAGGAAGGGGGCGGCGACCCTGGCCCAGGCGGAGGGATTTGGATAGTCGCCCGCGCCGTCCGCGTAGCATTGGCGCAGCATGGCGGTGTCGATCACCCCGGGGCTGAGCGGCACCGCCGCGAGCGGCGCGGGCAACTCCTCCGCCAGCGCCTTGGTCAAACCCTCGACGCCCCACTTGCTCGCGCAGTAAGGCGCAAACTCGCCGGAGACCGAACGGCCCCAACCCGAGGACAGATTCACGACCACGCCCGAGCCGCGCTCGATCATCGCGGGGACGAAGCCCTGCACCACATGCACGAGGCCCGCGAGGTTTACTTGAAAGAGCTTCGCGACTTTCGCGGCGTCCTGTCTCCAGAGCGGCGCGGGATCGGTGAGCAGGCCCGCGTTGTTGATCACCAAGTCCGGCGCGCCGTGCTGCGTGAGCATTCGCTCGGCCCAGAGTTCGACTTTCTTCGCCTCCGAGACGTCCAGCACATCGAAGGTGCTCGGAGCCGGAACGGCAAAACGCAGATCGAGAATCGCCTCGGGATTGCGCCCGCAGCCGATGACGGTGTGTCCCATGGCGATGAACTCGTCGACGAGCGCGCGGCCGAGGCCTTTGGTGCAACCGGTGAGGACGATCTTTTTGGACATAAGCCGCAAGAAGACGCGGTGAGCCCAAAAAACAAACCTATCGTGGAGAGAGGCCGGCGCGCGCCGCGGCCGCCCCAACTCCATCAACGGCTCTGGAGGCTGAATTTGTTGAGCCCGGCCTTGCGGCAGGCGTCCATGACGAAGGCCAGTGTCTTCAACTCGGTCGTCTCATCCGCCCGGATCAAGACCGGCACGTCCTTGCTGACGTCCCGCACCTGGACGAGCAAACCTTCGAGTTCCTCGCGGTTGATCGCGCGAGGCGCGGTCTTGTCGGTCGCGAAGGTGAGCTCGCCATCCTTGCCGATGCCGAGAATGACCGTGCCTTCGAACGCGTTTTGCCCGGCGGTCTCCACGCGCGGCAACGTGATGTTGAGCGTTCCGGGCGAGCGAAACTGCATCGTCACGAAAGCGAAGAAGACGAGCATCACGAGCACGTCGACAAGCGGCACGAGGTTAAGCTCGGGCCGTCGACGGCGGCGTGGTTGGAGACCGTTCATGGGGTTGGATGTTTAACCGCGGATTTCGCGAACGTGCGCGGATATCGGAGCGGAACTCACAATCATCGGTTTGAATGATCCGCGTCCCTCCTCGCCATTCGCGGTCAAACGGGTTGCGCCTTGGGTTTTTCCGCGAGCAGTCGCGCGAGCAACACGTCGAGCTGCGCGGCGAACTTGTCCACACGGCGCTGGAGCACGCCGCCGCCGATGAGCGCCGGAATCGCGATGCAAAGACCGATCACGGTGGCCGACAGCGCGAGCGACACGCCGCTGGTAAACTTGGCCGGATCGGGCAAGCCCGACGTCCCGGTGATGCTCGAAAACACCCGGATGAGCGACCAGACCGTGCCGGTCAGGCCGATGAGCGGCGCGCCGGCGTAGATCACATCGAGATAAGGCAGCCCCCGTTCCATGCGCGACACCTCCAGCCGGGCGAAAGCGCGCACCCCCTCGGCGTCGCCGGGATGCGCCTGCGCGAAGCGCACGATGCGGCCGAGGACGGAATGTTCGCCGCCGCTCACCAGTTGCCCCGCCACGATCGCGTCCGCCAGATCGTCGGGGATGATCGCCGAGCGGCGCAGAGCCCATCCGCGTTCGCAGAGAATGAAAACCAGCACGAGCGAGCAGAGCGCAAGCGGGTAGACGAGGATATCGGCGCCCTTGAGAAGGTCTATCACGGCGAATGAAGGCATGGAAAAGTGGTCGCGGAAGGGACGCCCGCGGGCGGACGTTTGTTTCGCGGAAGGAAGACGAGGCGCGCTTTCCGGCATCCCGTCAACAGAGCCGGAGCGTTCCTCCGCTCCCGACCATCAGCCGGCGGACGACGCGGTGGCCCCGGGCGCCGGGCGTGCATAGTGGTTCTCCAACACATCGAGGTGGCCCTTGACAATTTTAGCGATGGTGGCGCCGGGCAGCGTGGCCTTGTGCAGCTCGAAGATCGCCACGAGCAACGCCAGCTCGATGTCCACCGTGCGCGGCGTGGCCGACTTCATGGCGCGCATGATCTCGAGCGCCTTGGCCTCGGCGCGTTTGTAGTCTTGGAAATTTTGGTCGGTGGAGGCAGCCATGATGCCCAAAAGGCGCGGCCCGCCTCGCCCCGTCAAGTCCGCCCCCGACGAGACGCGCGCCAACTCGGCCGGTGTCGCTCAAATTGGGCTCCCCTTCCCCGCGCGCCTCCGCACGATGCCGCGGACATGGCTCTCCTTGGTAACCTGAATCGTCTTTCCGTGGTGCGCAGCGCGCCTCCCGGCTTCTATCTCGATGGCGGCGCCCTTGGCGAGATCCTGCTGCCCGGCAGCCTCATCCCCGCGGCGGCAAAAGTCGGTGGCGAGGTCGAGGTCTTCGTCTATCGCGATTCGGAGGACCGCCTGGTCGCCACGCCGCAAAAACCCATCGCCCAGGTCGGCGAATTCGCGGCGTTGCGAGTCGTCACCGTCAACCCGCGCATCGGCGTGTTCCTGGACTGGGGCCTCGACAAGGACCTGCTTCTCCCGCTCCGCGAACAAACCGGTCCGCTGATGCGCGGCGAACGGGTCCTCGTGCATGTGATGATCGACGAACGCAGCCAGCGCATCGTGGCCAGCGCCCGCCTGAACCGGCACCTCAACCGAACCCCGCCCGCCTACGCCGAAGCCCAGGCCGTGCGTCTCCTCGTCATCGGCGAGACCCCGCTCGGCTACAACGTGATCGTGGAAAACGCTCACGCCGGGCTGCTCTACAAATCCGATCTGGGCCAGCCCCTCGCTCTG
>CBINJQ010000062.1:0-14571 GCA_966251015.1 uncultured Akkermansia sp.
GGAACCTCTGGGGCTACCACCAGACCTACGGCCTCGGCTACTTCGAGTATTTCCAGCTCTGCGAGGACCTCGGCATGCAGCCCTTGCCCGTCATTCCCGTCGGCGTGAGCTGCGGCTTCCGCCGTCCTTTCCAGGTCGTTCCGATGAACGAGCTCCAGAAATGGATCGACGACGCGCTCGACCTCATCGAGTTCGCCAACGGCCCCGCCACCTCGAAATGGGGCGCGGTCCGCGCGAGCATGGGCCACCCCGAGCCCTTCAACATGCAATTCGTCTGCCTCGGCAACGAGGAGCACGACAACAAGGAGGTGCGCGAGCGTTTCCCGCACTTCGTCCGCGCCATCCGCGCCCGCCACCCAGACATCAAGATCATCGGCACCTCCGGGCTCGGCGGCGGCATCCCGATCTACGACTTGATGACCGAGCTCGGCGTCCACAGCTCCGACGAGCACTACTACGAATCGCCGGACTGGTTCATCGCCCAGCAGCACCGCTTCGATTCCTTCGACCGCAAGAAGCCCAAGATCTTCGTCGGCGAATACGCCTCGCAGGGCAACACGCTCTACAACGCGCTCGCCGAGGCCGTCTATCTCACCGGCATCGAGCGCAACGGCGACATCGTCGACATGGCCTGCTACGCGCCGCTCTTCGCGCGCATCGGCCGCACCCAGTGGACGCCCGACCTGATCTTCTTCGACCAGCGCAACGTCGTCCTTCCGCCGAACTACTACGTGCAGCAGCTCTTCGCCCGCCACAAGGGCGACGCCTACCTCCCCACCGCGGTCGAAGTTCCCGCGGAGGACCGCCCCGCCACCGTGTCCGGCGCCGTCGGCGTCGGCAGCTGGCGCACCGCCATCGAGGTGGACGAAGTCCGCGTCAACGACCGCAAGCTCGACCCGACCACCTGGAGGACCACGGGCGGCGAATTCCGCACCGACACGGGCCGCCTGCGCCAGTCCTCCGTCCAGGCCGAAGGCGTGTTCGGCCTCTCCTCCGAAAGCGTCTCCGGCGACACCGTGACCTACGTCGTCCGCGCCCGGAGGACCGCAGGCTCCGAGGGCTTCCTCATCCGCTTCGGCGCCGATGCGAACGGACACGGCGGCTACTGGTGGAACGTCGGCGGCTGGAACAACTCCCGCCACGCGCTCCAGACGGTCGGCGACGACGTCCATCGCGCCGCGGTGGTCGCCGAGGCGCCCGGATCGGTGCGCTCCGGCGTGTGGCACGAGATGAAGGTCGAGCTCAGCCCCGGCCGCATCCGCTGCCTGCTCGATGGCGTCGCCGTGCATGATTACATGATCCGTCCGCCCGGTCTCAGCGCCTCCACCACCTGGGATCGCGCCGCGCGCGAGATCGTCGTGAAACTCGTCAACCCGACGGACAAGCCGATCGACGCGCGGATCGACCTCCAGGGCCTGGGCCGCGTCGCGAGCTCCGCGCGCCTCGTCACCCTCGGCGGCGCGCGCAACGCCACCAACAGCGTCGAACGGCCAAACGCGGTCGTCCCGCGCGAAAGCTCGCTCGCGGTCTCCTCGCGTTTCGCGCACGCCGTGCCGGCGATGTCGCTCCAGTTCATCCGGCTGCAGCTGCAACCCGAGCCCGTCCGATAACGCTCCGCTCCCGCCGGTCCCCCTCGCCTCACCCGTCGCTCGACGACGCCGACGCCATGCTCCGCGCCCGGGGGCTCGCCACTGAAACGGCGAGCTTCCCGGGCGTTGTTTTTGCGCAACCCGGCCAACTCTGTTTACGGAGGCGCTTACGCGCTCCGTTTTTGTTTATAGCAGGCCCTTTCGGGCCTGACACATCAGGCCAAACAGGCCTATGGGTAAAAAAGCCCATAGTAGGCGCCGTGACATGGCCTGTCCGATGCTGAGAAGTTCATCCGCAGACCATCTCCGGAAGAAACCTAATCCATCCAATACGCTTCCTCACCCCAACGAAGCCTATATCGCCTATCATGCACTACTTATATTACGTAATCGGGGTTCTCGTGCTTGTCCTGCCGGCGGGCCTGTTGAGCAGGCGCCATCTGCGCGTGATCACCTTGCCTGAGCTCACCGACCGCGCCCGTCACCGCTTCGGTTGGATTCATTGGCTGAACCTTTTGGACCTGCTCCGCGCTTGGGCGGGCCTTCAGCTGGTCCGCCATGCGTTCACGGTCATCGCCCCCGGCTCGGCCGGATCGATGCTCGCCGTCGCCACCACCGCCATCGCCGCGTTGGCGGGACTGGGCTTGCAGCAGGTGTTTCATTCCTCCGACGAAGACGATCTAGTGGCGCCGGTGGCTTACGCGGTCGGACTGACCATGGCTTTCCTCCCGCCGCTCGTCGCCTTGCTCGCGCTCCCGATCGGGTTGATCGCGGCGGTGGGCATGCGCAGTCTGGCCTCGGGCTTCGTTCTCGCCGCCGCGGCCACCGCCGGGATCGGGATCTTGTTCCGCCTGCCCACGCTCGTCGTCGCGACGGCCAGTTTCCTCCTCTTCGCCCCCGCTCTGCTGGCGGCCATCTTCCAGCGCCGGCTGGTGCTCACCGTGCGGATTCGCAAAGAGATCCAGTCCGAGCCGCTCCGCGAAATCCCGATCCGGATCGCTCGCTAAAGGAAAACCGCCGCCCCGACACGACGGGCCGTTTTAATGAGACCCGTCGCCTAATGGTTGGGCGCGACGGGTGGGCGCGCCGCGGCGGAGTGGCAAGGGCTGAGAGGCAAGGGCGGCGGGCCCAGCGGGCCCGCCCTACCTCGAGAGGCGACGAATACGTCCCCCACTGCCCTGAACTGCTCTCTAAAGCGAACGAAGGGCGAGTCTCTCACGCCGCCATCGAGCCGCTTTCCGGACACTCCCCGAACGCGGGGAGCCCTGTTTCGCGGCCCACGCCGTCCGGCGCCCGCCGCGCCTCACTGGACCACGGGCGCTTCCTTGTATTGTATCTTCGACGGAAGATACTGCGCCAGGAAATCGAAGATCGGCGACAGCACCTTGGGCTCGGTCCGCTCGTAGGTCCAATAGAGGACGACCGAGCCGCCGATCATGATGAGCGCGATCCAAGGCGCGAACTCGTTGAACTCCGCCAGCGTTTTCCACGCGCGGACCAAAACGACGATCACGACGACCGCGATCAGAAGACTGATCCACGTGGACATCGGGACGGCCTGAACTTTTTCCCAGACGGTGGGCTTGGCGGAGGCGACGGCGAAGAGTAGCTGCATGGCGCAGGTCGCGGACAATGCGTTTTCCGCGACCAAAGTCGAGACGCACCCCGAAGAACCTGCGTTCGAACACGGTGAAAATGCGGGTTGGCGTCCGCATGTCGCCACGCGTATCTGTGCGTCTTCGCATGAAGTCCGTCCTCGAGTTTCGCGCGCGCAAAGGGCAGGCCCCGATCAGCATGGTCGCGGCCTACACGCACTGGGAGGCGCGCCTGATCGCCGAATCGCCGGTGGATTGCGTGCTGGTGGGAGATTCGCTGTCGATGGTCATCGACGGCGAAGCCACCACCTTCGCCGCCACCCCCGAGATCATGGCGCGCCACACCGCCGCCGTCGCCCGCGGTTTGGGCGCGGCGTCCGATCGGAAATTCCTGCTCACGGACTTCCCCTTCATGTCCGCCCGCAAGGGCGTCGCGTCCGCCGTGGAGACCGCCGCGCTCCTTTTTCGCGCCGGCGCGCACGCCGTGAAAATCGAGGGGGTCGACGGGCATGCCGACGTGGTGGCCCATCTCGTCGAGTCGGGCGTGCCGGTCATGACCCACCTCGGCCTGACGCCGCAAACCGTCCACGCGCTCGGAGGCTACAAGGTCCAGGGCCGCGCCTCCGGCGACGCCGCCAGACTCCTCCGCCAGGCCCGCGAAGCCGAGGCCGCCGGCGCCTTCGGGCTGATCCTGGAATGCGTCCCCGACGCGCTCGCCCGCGAAATAACCGCCGCGGTCGGCATCCCCACGATCGGCATCGGCGCCGGCGCGGGCTGCGACGGCCAGGTCCTCGTCATGCCGGATCTCCTCGGCCTGAGCCCGGGCCGCCAGCCGCGTTTTGTCCGCCACTTCGCCGCCGCCGGCGAGGCCGCCCGGTCCGGACTCGCCGCCTACCACGCCGCGGTCTCCGAACGGAGTTTCCCCGCCGCCAAGGAAAGCTACGGCGTGGACAACTGATCCCGCCGCCGCTTTCGGCCCGCAACCACGCCGTCCATGCCACGCCTGCTCTTCGCGCTCACCGGTTCCATCGCCTGCTACAAGGCCTGCCACGCGCTCTCCCGCCTCGCCCAGGCCGGCGTCGAGATCCAGACCGTCGTCACGCCCGCGGCGCTGAAATTCATCGGACCCGCCACGCTGGAGGGGCTCACCGGCCGCGCCCCTTTTTGCGACCTTTGGGAACCCGGACGCGCCATGGAACACATCGATCTCGCGCGCTGGGCCGACCTCGCCCTCGTCTGCCCCGCCACGGCGAACACCGTCGCACGCCTCGCCAACGGCCTCGCCGACGACCTGCTCGGCTCGCTTTTTCTCGCGTGGGAACTGAAGAAAAAACCGTGGTGGGTCGCGCCCGCCATGAACCACGCCATGCTCGCCCACCCCGCCACGCAGGCCAATCTGCAAAGACTCTCATCCCTGGGCGTGCGCGTGCTCCCCACCGGCGAGGGCAACCAGGCCTGCGGCGAGCAAGGCGCCGGCCGTCTGCTCGAACCCGAGGATCTCGTGCTCCACGTCCTCGCCGAGCTCGGCCCCAAGATCGCCTGAACACTCCTCCCCCGTCTCGATCCTCCCCGCTTCTTTTCCCGCAAATGAAAGTCCTCGTCACCGCCGGAGCCACCCGTGAGCCCATCGACGCCGTCCGCTTCATTTCCAACGTCAGCAGCGGCGCCACCGGAGCGGCCATCGCGGAGTTCCTCGCCACCGCCGGCCACGAGGTGACGCTCCTCCACGGCGAAGGCTCCTTGCGCAGCACCGCCACCGGCGTCACGTGCGGCGGCTTCGGCTCGACCGAGCAACTGGGCGCCCGCCTCGAATCCGCCCTCTGCCACGGCGGCTACGACGCCGTCGTGCACGCCGCCGCGGTCGCCGATTACCGCCCCGCCGCCCCTCAACGCGGCAAGCTCAGCTCCTACTCCGACGACCTCACGCTGCTGCTCGTGCCCACCCCCAAGCTTTTGCCCAAGCTCAAGTCCTGGTCCCCCACCCCGCTGCGCGTGCTCGGCTTCAAGCTCACGTCCGGCGCCGACTCCCCCGCGCGCGCCGCCGCCGTCGGCAAACTCTTCGCCGCAGGCGGCGTCGACGCGGTCGTGCACAACGACATGGACGAGCTCGGCGTCGCCGGCGCCGGGCGCACCTTCCGCGTCTACCGCGCCGGAGACAGCGCCGCCGCCGCCCACGCCCTCGGCGTGCCCGCCCTCTGCGCCTGGGTCGAGCACTGGGTGCGCCACGGCTGAAACCCGCCCTTGCGTCGCACCGCACCGCAAATCCCGCCACCGCTGCGCGCTTGCCCGGCTCGCCCGGCGGCCTTGAGTTGGCCCCTTTTCCCGTGTTCCGCACCTTCCTCAAAGCCAAGCTGCACCGTGCCACGATCACCGCGGCCGATCCCGACTACGAGGGCTCGATCTCGCTTGATCGCGCCTTCTGCCGCGCGGCCGGTCTCCTCGAGTTCGAGCAGGTCGACGTCCTCGACATCGACAACGGCGCCCGCTTCACGACCTACGTGATCTACGGCGACGCCGGCCAGGTGCAGGTCAACGGCGCCGCCGCCCGCCTCGTGCGCCCCGGCGATCTCGTCATCGTCCTCGCCTACTGCCGCCTTTCGCCCGAGCAGGTCGACAACCACGCCGCCCGCGTCGTCCTCATGGGCCCGGACAACGTCATCGCCTCCGTCGAGGACAAGCGGATCGAGGCGCCGTAGCGCGGTCGTCTCCCGACCTGTAGCCGCGGCCGTGTCGGCCGTGCCCACGAGGAACACGTCCGACACGACTCCGGCCGCATCCGGCGCCCGCCGCGTCGCCAAAACTTCACCGGCCCGGGCGTTTTGCGTTTCCGCCCCGCGCGTTTCCTCTTTTCGATGCGCGCGTCGCCGCCCTTCGTCGCGCGACGCGAGCCCACCGATTTCCCGATGCCCACCGCGAAACGCCGACGCCCCGCCGAACCCGAGCGCATCCCGAAAAAAATCTACGAGGCCCGCATCGGCCAGCTCCGGGAGCGGCTCGTGCAGCTCCAGGTCGAGCTCAAGCAACAGCCCTTCAACGTCCTCCTCATCGTCGCGGGCGTCGCCGGCGCCGGTCGCGGCGACCTCCTCAACGCCCTCGGCGGCTGGCTCGATCCGCGCGGCGTGGAAACCTTTTCGTTCGAAAAACCCACCGACGAGGAAAGCAGTCGCCCCTTCCTCTGGCGCTTCTGGCGCAGCCTCCCGCCCGCCGGAAAAATCGGCGTCTACGCCGGCTCCTGGTATACCGAGACGCTCAACGAGGAGGCGCGCGGCAAAAAAGAGCTCGCCGCGCTCGACCACGAGCTCGGCCGCATCCGCGACTTCGAAAAGACCCTCTCCGACAACGACACCCTCGTCCTGAAGGTCTGGCTCAACCTCGACAAGGACGCCCAGCGCGCCCGCTTCAAGCGCCTCGAGGCCGACGAGCGCACCGCCTGGCGGGTCACCGCGGAGGACTGGCGCCACCATCGCATCTACGACCGCCTCGAACGCACCGCGCTCCACATCCTCAAGTCCACCCACCGCCCCGACGCGCCCTGGGTCGTGGTCGACTCCGACGACGAACGCGCGCGCAACCTCGCCGTCGGCGAACTCCTCCTCGATCGTTTCGCCGAACACCGCCGCAAGCTCGAGCGGCTTTCCAAAACACGCGTCCCCGCCAAGCCCGACCCGAAGCCCAAGCCCCTGCGCGTCTTCGGCCGCCGCCGCCTCGCCGGCCTCCCCCTCGACCAGCACCTCAGCTCTGATGAATACGAGGAGAAGCGCGACAAATGGCTCGGCCGCCTCCACGCCGCCGTCCGCTCCGCCAAGGAGGCCGGCCGGGCCGTCAACTTCGTCTTCGAGGGCTGGGACGCCGCCGGCAAAGGCGGCGCCATCCGGCGCCTCACCAGCGCCATCGATATGCGCGACTACCGCGTCTACCCCGTCGCCAAACCCACCGAGGAGGAAAAGTCCCACCACTACCTCTGGCGCTTCTGGCGCCACGTGCCGCGCGACGGCCGCGTCGCCATCTTCGACCGCAGCTGGTATGGACGCGTCCTCGTCGAGCGGCTGGAGGGCTTCTGCCGCGCCGACGAATGGAAACGCGCCTTCGAGGAGATCAACGACTTCGAGCGCGACCTCGTCGACCACGGCCAGATCGTGGTCAAATTCTGGCTGCACGTCAGCCGGGACGAACAGCTCGCCCGTTTTCGCGCGCGCGAGGCGACCGCGTTCAAGCAGCACAAGATCAACGAGGAGGACTGGCGCAACCGCCGCAAATGGGACGCCTACGAGATCGCCGTCGGCGACATGCTCGCGTTGACCGACACCGCCCACGCGCCGTGGCACCTGATCCCCGCGAACGACAAACGCTACGCCCGCCTCCAGGTTCTCCGCACCGCCTGCCGCAGCATCCAAACCGCGCTGGGCGAAGAGGCGTAGGAAAATCGGCGCCGACGTATTCTAAAGGGACGCCGTCCTCGGCGTCCGCAGCATTGCGTGGCAAGTCGTGACCAGGTCGGAAACACGGCTGCAACCTTCACGAGTTGCCCGGCGCTTTGGGCTTTCAGATGGACGGACCGGGCCCTCCGCCCGTGGTTTGCGAATGCAGCCTCACACGTCCTCGACCAAGCCGCGTGCGCAGGGACGCACCCGCCCACCTTATGGTCTCATTACATGCTCTGATCGGCATCACGCGCAGACCCGAGCGCGTGCGCGCTCCAGAGCGGCCGTGAGATCGGGGATCTTGATCGGCTTCGAAACGTAGTCGTCCATGCCGGCGGCGAGACAACGTTCGCGATCGCCCAGAACGGCGTTGGCCGTGAGCGCGATCACCCAGGGTCGGCCGCGGGCGCGCAACAGGCCGTCGGCCCTCAGCCGCGTCGTCGCCTCGCAGCCGTCCATCTCCGGCATCTGCACGTCCATGAGCACGATGTCGTAGGGCTGGCGCCGCAGCGCGGCCAGGACCTCGTGCCCGTTCGCCGCCACGTCCGCGCGGTAGCCGAGATGCGCGAGCATGTGCAGCGCGACCTTCTGGTTCACCGCGTTGTCCTCCGCCAGCAACACGCGCTCGCCGCGGAAGCGCGGCGACGATCCCGGGCGCGCCGCGCCGGCCGGCGCTCGACTAGTGCGCCGGCCGGGATGCGCGGCCGCCTGCGCGAGAACGTCCACGATCTGCGCGGGCTTGGCGGGCTTCGTCAGACAAGCGAAGAAAAGCCCGCGGTCGCCGATCAGCTCGCGTTGCCCGAGCGAGGAGAGCAGCACGAGCGGCAGGTCCGCGTCGGGGTGTTCGCGGCGTATCGCCCGCGCGAGCATCGCGCCGTCCATGTCGGGCATCTGCATGTCGAGGATCGCGAAATCGAAACGCTCGCCGGTCGCGAGCACCGCGAGCGCCTCCGGTCCGGAAGCGACGGCGTAAGAGCCCACGCCATGCGCGCGGGCGAGCGTGGTCAGGATGCGGCGGTTGGTCGCGTTGTCGTCGACGATCAGCAGGCGCCGCCCCTCGATCACCGCGCGCTCCGGCGCCTCGGTGACGGCATCGGGCGCGGTTTCCGCGACTTTGACCAAGACGCTGAAGTGGAAGGTCGCCCCGCGACCCTCCTCGCTTTCCACCGACATGCCGCCGCCCATCAGCTCCGCGAGACGCTTGCTGATCGCGAGCCCGAGCCCCGTGCCGCCGAAGCGCCGCGTGGTCGACGCGTCGACTTGGGAAAACGACTGGAAAAGCCGTCCCAGCGAATCGGCCGGGATGCCGACGCCGGTGTCGCGCACCGTGAAATGCAGGCGCGCGAGACCCGCTCCCTCCGCCGGCTCGGCGCGAAGCGAAAGCACCACCTCCCCGCGCTCGGTGAACTTCACCGCGTTGCCCAGCAAGTTGACCAGGACCTGGCGCAGCCGGGTGCTGTCGCCCGACACGCGGCGCGGCGCGCTCCCGGCGATTTCGTAGAGCAGATCGAGTCCCTTCTCGGACGCGCGCGGGGCGAGCAGATCGAGGGCGCTCTCGACACACTCGCGAAGCGTGAATTCCTCGTCCTCCAGCTCGATGCGACCCGACTCGATCTTGGAAAAATCGAGGATGTCGTTGATCACCGCGAGCAGCGAATCGCCGCTCTGCCGGATGATCTCCACGAAGTCGCGCTGCTCCGCGCTCAACGGCGAATCAAGCAGCAGCGAGGCCATGCCGATCACGCCGTTCATCGGCGTCCGGATCTCGTGGCTCATCACCGCGAGAAACTGGCTCTTCGCGCGATTCGCGACCTCGGCCGCCTCCTTCGCCGCGCGCAACGCGTCCTCCGCCCGACGCCGCCGCGTGATGTCCTGCACGAAGCCTTCGTAGTAGAGCACGCCGCCCGCCTCGTCGCGCACCGCGCGCGCGTGTTCGCTGATCCAGAGCGTGCTCCCGTCCTTGCGCCGCACCTCGTATTCGAGCCCGTGCACCTCGCCGTCGCGCAGCATGAGGCGCTTGAACTCCTCGCGCGCGGCGGGGTCGACGTAGATGGCGAGCGAGATGTCGCTCACGCCGGCCAGCAGCTCCTCCGGCGAGTCGTATCCATACAACCGCGCGAGCGCGGGGTTCACCAGCAGGTATCTGCCGTCGGGCGTGGACTGGAAGACGCCCTCGACCGCGTTCTCCACGATGGAGCGGTAGCGGGCGAGCGACTCCGGCAAGGCCTCCGGCAAAACGGCATTCTGGCGGCACGAACTCATGCCTCCCTCGCGCAAGGTCCGTGCCAGCGGAGAAAGGTCGATTCCCTACGAAACTCCCGCCGGTCCGCCGCGCCTTCCGGCATCGAGCACCTACCCCGCGTCCGAATCACGACAGAGGACCGGCCGACGTGGCACGGGCGCACCGCCCGTGGGACCGGAACGTGGACGATACGCCAATGCCCACTTAGTATGCCTCGCGGTGGACGAACGTGCCCGCCCAGGGCAGGGCGGGACCGCTGGGCCCGCCGCGCCGCCCCCGGAGGAGAATCGCCACTCCGACGCGGCGCGCCCGGCGGTCGAGCCCCGCCCTCGGTCCGTCGACCGAGGCTTGATAAACCCATCACGGCGTCGCCGACGCGCCGCCCGCGGCGCTCGCGCCGAGCGTGACGAGCCGGCTCTGGCTCATCCGACGCACGCCGATGCGCAGCGGCTCCGCGCCGGCCTTGGCCAGCGCCGCCTCGAACTCCGCGACGGTCGCGACCGGGCCGTCGTTCACCGTCACGATGATCTCGTAGGGCTTCAGCCCCGCGACCGCGGCGGGGCCGCCCGCGTTCACGCGCGCGATGATCAGGCCGGGCTGCCCCTCCGCGATCTGGAAGAAGCGCCGCGTCTCGAAGGTCAGCTCGCGCAGGCGCAGCCCATATTGCCCCGCGTCGATTTCCTTGGCCGAACCATAATGCGCGGGACCCGCCTCGACCACGAGGGAGACGGTGGAGACCGCTCCGGAGCGGGCGTAATCGAGCGAGTAGGCCGTGCCCACGCCGAGGTCCTTCAGGACCTTGTCGAGCTGGGTTTCGGCCGACATCCACGGGCGGGGAATGCGGTCGAAATAGGCGTCCGGAATCTGGTCGTAGCGATCCCAGGGGAACGCCTGCTGCGAAAACGCGAAGGCCTCGGCGCGCACCTGGATCGGGCGCGGCGCGCCGGCGGGCAGGACGCGCAACAGCACGTCGCCCGCAGCCACGCCGGCGCGTTCCGCCGGCGAACCCGGATAGACGTGCGTGACAAGCGCGCCGTATTCTCCGTTCTCCGTTTGCGCGGAGACTCCATGCGCGGCGGCGAGGTCCTCGTCGATCGGCTGCATCTCGGCGCCGATCCACGCGAGACGACGCTCGTCCTCGGCGGAACGCGGAACGTTGCGCGTGTCGGCCCACGCCGCCGGCTCGCCCGCGTAGGCGAGGAGCCGCGCCGCCTGGACGGGGAACGGGTCGGGCTTCGACGCCCACCGCTCGGCGCCGGGGACGGCGCGCTGGGCGAGCGGCGCCCCCACGAGACGACCTTCCTCGTCGAACAGGAAAAGATTCTCCGCGTCGCCGCCGAAATCAGGCAGCTCCCAGCCGCGAAACCCGGTGCCGACGGACGCGCAACGGCGGTGGCCGAACCAGGCCCGGCGCTCTTCGCCCGCCACGCTCACCTCGGCCGCGAACAGCAGACGTTCCCGCTGCGTGGTCCAGGCGGTGTCGGCCAGGCGCAGGGGCTCGGCGAAAGGAGTCTCCGGCTCGACGACCAACGCGGCGAAGTCGGTGACGCTCGCCACAAAGCGCGCGGCGCGGGTCGTGCCGTCGGCCAGCGCCAGGCCGACGCCCTCGAGTCGCGCGGTGACGGCGGGCGCGAGGCCGCGCAGGACGACCACCCGCGAGGGCGAGACGACGAGCGCGAGCGCGTGGATCGCGGTCGCCTTGTTGTCCTCGTCGCCGCCGTAGTCCTCCTGCTCCCCCGGCTGCACCGGCACCGGCCGCAAGCGCAGCGTGGCGAGAAGGATGGAGGCGTCCGCGACGCGCTTGGTCGACTCGAGAAGACGCGCGTGCGCGGCCTCCTCGATCCAGGGCCACTCGGCCCAGGCGCGTTTCCACGCGTCGCCCGGGGGCAGGAGCTCGTTGAAGATCGGCGCGACCGGCGTCCCGTCGGTCGCGAGCGCCACGGAGCCGAAGGGCGCCGGACGGAAGCGGGAGCCGTCCGCGCGGACAAGCCAGGCGCCGCCCAACGGCTGGATCAGCGAGCTCCATCCGTCGTTCTCCCGGCTGTAGGTGAGCACCGAATACGGCGCCGCCGCGGCGGGCGAGAATGCGAGCGGACGCCCGGCGGACAGCGGGCGCTCGAGCGAGAAGAGCACGGCCTTGCGGTCGGCGGCCCAGGCGGAAGGCCGCGCGACCACGCTCTCGTCGCCGAGGCGCACGCGCCATTCGCGCACGAAACGAGGATGGATCATCGGGTCCGCGGACAACACGCGGTCGGGCGCGACCAGATAGCCGGCGACCGTCGCGGGGCGCTCTTCCTTGAGGACGTCGTCGAGCTCGTTGACGTGATACTCGCCGCACTTGGGGCAGCGGTTCGACCAGCCCGACGCGTTGGGCTCCTCGCCCTCGGACGCCTGGATAAAGGCCTCGACCTGGACGAGGGCCGCCTGGACGGCGGGTGAAATCTCGCCGTCGGCCGGACCGGCGGCGCGGACGGGAACGACAAAGACCGGCGCGACGACGAGCAGAAGCGCGGCGGCGAGCGGCCGGAGCCGCCGGGAGCGGGAGACGCGGAATGAGGTGCTATGCATGAGAGGAGAAAAAGAAGAACGAAGGGAGGTTTTGCGGCGGACTCGTCGACTCGCCGAGGTCGGCTCAATCGCCCGAGTAGTCGCGGCTGACGTCGATCGCGATCTGCACGGAACGCCCGCCCCGCAACACGGAGAGGACGAGGCGGCGCGGCCCGCCGTTGGACAGCCCGGCGAGGGACCGCGCGTGGATGCCGCGAACGTCGTCGAGCGTGCGCACGTCGACGCCGTTTATCTTCAGCAGGATGTCGCGCTGGACGAGCCCGCTGCCCGCGGCGTTGCCCGGGCTGCGCACGCCGAACACATAGACGCCTTCGGAGCGCTGGAAGTGGAGGTCCGGCACCTCGAACTGGTTGATCGCCTTGACGGAAAAATCCCAACGCGGGCAGGCCAGTTCCTCGCCGAGCACGCGGCCCTTGATGCGCGGGGAAAGAGTGAGCTCCAGCGACTGGCCGTCCCGCTGGACGGTGAGCCGGGCCGGACGGTCGACCGGAAGAAGCGCGAGGCGGCGGCGCACGTCGGGCAGATTTTCCTCCATCAGCGCGGTGACCGGCGCGCCGTCGATGGCGAGCAAGCGGTCGCGGGCGCGAAAACCCGCCTCGCTCGCCGGGCTGTTTTCGTCGGTGCCGACGATGATCACGCCCTGGTCGCCGTCGAAGGTGATGTTGCGCTGAAAATCGCGGAGCGGCTGCAACTGGAGGCCGGTCCAGGCCCAGCCGGCGTCATCGCCGTCGCGCAGGCGGGGCAGGACGATGGACACCACCTCGGCGGGGATGGCGAAGCCCATGTCGCCGCCCTGGGTCGCGCCGCGGGCGTTGATGCCGATCACGCGCCCCTCGGTGTCGACGAGCGGCCCGCCGGAGTTGCCCGGGCTGATCGAGGCGTCGGTCTGTATCCACGGGCTGTATTCGCTGCCCTCGGGGAGATAGCGCCGGGCGCAGGCGACGATGCCGAAGGACACGGAGCGGTTGAGCCCCCACGGGGCGCCGAGCGCCATGACGAAATCGCCCTCCTGCAATCGCGTGGAATCGCCGAGCTTGGCGAAGGGCACGGTCTCGCCGGCCGGGAGCCGAAGGCGGACGAGCGCGAGGTCGGTGTCCTTGTCCTGCCCGACGATGTCCGCGGCGAAGGCGCGCCCGTCGTTGAGGAGGCAACGCACCTCGAGCGCGCGGTTGACGACGTGCCAGTTGGTGACGAGTTCGCCGTCGGCGGAGACGAGGACCCCGCTGCCGGAGGCGTTGACCCGCAGCCGCTGGCCGAGCTCGTTGTTTTCCACGACGCAACGCAGGTAGACGACCGAGGGGAAAACGGTCTCCTTTGCGCGGTTGACCACCTGGCGGAAGTCGGAAGGGAGCAACTCGGGGCGCACGTCGGCGCGCAGGGCGGGCGAAAGCGTGAACAAACCGACGATGCCCAAGGCGGCGGCTTTCAGGAGGGGCGTCCGAGTTTGCGCGACACGTCGCGAAGAAAAAGACATGCGCGGCAAAATTCCGCCCAAGCTCGTCCGGCACAAGCCCGTAGCGAGGCGCGCAAAAACAAAAAGGGCGCCGAAAACGGCGCCCTTGGAAAATCGTCCGCGAAACGAAACGTCGCGGGAGGCGGGCGGACGACCGCGTAGCGGGAAAATCGCTACACCTTTCGGCCGAGCTTATTGGCCGAGGACCCAGGCGAAGATCAGCGGGGCGACGATGGTGGCGTCGCTCTCGACGATGAACTTCGGGGTGTTCTGGCCGAGCTTGCCCCAGGTGATCTTCTCGTTGGGCACGGCGCCGGAGTAGCTGCCGTAGCTCGTGGTGGAGTCGCTGATCTGGGAGAAGTAGCCCCAGAGCGGGACGTCGGGCTTGTCGAGGTCCTGGTGGAGCATGGGCACGACGCAGATGGGGAAGTCGCCGGCGATGCCGCCGCCGATCTGGAAGAAGCCGATGGAGCCCTCGCCGTTTTTCAGCGTCTTGGCGGTCTTCATATACCACTGGGCGAACACGGTCATGTATTCGATGCCGCCGCGCACGGTGTGGACGTTCTTGATTTCACCGGTGAGGCAGCGGCCGGCATACATGTTTCCGAGCGTGGAGTCTTCCCAGCCGGGGACGACGATGGGGAGGTTCTTCTCGCAGGCGGCGAGCATCCACGAGTTCTTCGGGTCGATCATGAAGCTCTTC
>CBINJQ010000063.1:0-14507 GCA_966251015.1 uncultured Akkermansia sp.
GGGCAAACCGCATACGGTCACGAAAAGCGCGCAAAACGCGCCGGCGGCGCCGCGCGCAAAACGGCGGCCCGAGAAAGCGGGGCAAAGGGGCATGCCCGCTTCTGACGAAAACCGCTGCCCTTGGCTAGAACTCGATGCCCGCCTGCGCCGGCACGCCGACGTCGAAGGGATGCTTGATCGCGCGCATCTCCGTGACCAGGTCCGCCACCTCCACGATCTCCGGCGGCGCGCCCCGGCCCGTCAACACCACGTGCTGGCCGGCCCGCTTCGTCTTCAGCGCAGCCACGATCTCCTCCACCGGCAGATAGCCGAGTTGGAGCACGACGTTCAGCTCGTCGAGCAGCACGAAATCGATCTCCGGATTCGCCAGATGCTCCAGCGCCCGCGCCCAGCCTCGCCGGCAGCACGCGATGTCCGCCGCGCGATCCTGCGTGTCCCAGGTGAAGCCTTCGCCGTAGTGGTCCCATGTGAGCAGCGGACCGCGCAGCAGGCGCTCCACGTGGTCGTTGCTAGATTTGATGAACTGCACCACCGCGACCGTGTTCCCATGCGCGAGCTGCCGAGTCACCATGCCGAAGGCCGCGCTCGTCTTCCCTTTTCCATCGCCGGTGTGGCAAAGGATCAACCCTCGCCGGTCCTTCGCCGCGCGCACCTTGGCGCGCATCTCCTCCTGAAGTTCGCGCATGCGTTCGCGGTGCTCGGCCTCTGTGTTCGTGCGATACTTGCTCATGTAAAATTGGATCCTAGCTCGAAGCGTTCGTCCCCGCAATCAGGCCGCCGGCCCGGGCGCGAAGTTTTCTCCCCGCTTATAGCCCGAGGTAGCTCCGGATCGGCCCGAGGTCCGCATGCGCCGCGACGTGGTCGGCCATCGCCTCGTAGACCCGCGACCGCTTCTCCTTCCACGTGTGGTTCGGCGCCACGTGACCGACGATTCCCGCCTCCGCCGCGAGCCTTCGACGGCTCTCCGGCGCCTCGAAGCAACCATGCTGGTAGGTGCCGCGGACATTGTTGACGCGGTGCCCGTCCGGCCGGGGCCGATCTCCGTCAAACACCGTCTGGAAAGCCGCGCACGCGGCCGTAGCCTCGGTGCGTCCTTGGTGGATCTCGTAGGTCGACCAACGGCGACCGCCGCACTCCGAGGTCACCGCGCGCACGAGCTTCGGGTTCTCGAAACGGGTCCTCACCGGCAGGAGCGCCAGACCCGGCTCGTCTCCGGCGTCGCCCGCCACGCCCTCGGGATCGGAAAGCCGTTCGCCGAGGATCTGATAACCGCCGCAGATCCCCATGACCGGCACGCCGCGCCGGGCCGCCGCGATGATCGCGAGGTCGAGCCTCGTCGCGCGCAGCCATCTCAAGTCCGCCAAGGTGTTTTTCGTGCCGGGAATCACGATCGCGCGGGCCGACTCGATCGCCGCCAACTCCGCCGTCCAGCGGGTCCGCACCCCGGCGTCGTCCCACCACGGCTGGCAATCGGTCAGGTTCGCCGCATGGGGCAGGCGTATCCACGCGATGGATTCGCCCGCGCCGCGATCTTCGTCCGCCTTCGCCAGTCCGTCCTCCTCCTCCGGCTGCAAATCCCGCCGGAAGGGCACCGTGCCCAGGACGCGCAGACCCGGCGCATGCGGCGCCAGCCACCGCCCGGGGTCCGGGAACAAACCCAGGTCGCCACGAAACCGATTGACGATCGCGCCCAAACCGCGCGCCCGGTCCTCCGCGGGCAACAGGTTCCAGGTGCCGGCCAGCTGCGCGTAGACGCCGCCGCGGTCGATGTCGCCCACCAGCACCCAACGCCCGTCGACGTGCCGGATGGGCCGCAGGTTCGCGAGGTCCCTGTCCATGAGGTTGAGCTCCACCGGACTGCCCGCGCCCTCCATGACCAGCACGTCGCAGCGCTCTCGCCAACCGTCGAGCGTGTCGCGCACGAGCCGCCAGTGTGTCTCGAAATCCCGATGGTAGTCGCGGCCGCCTTGATGCGCCCCCGCGCGCCCCAGCAGCACGACCTGCGAACCGACCGCGCCGCCCGGCTTGAGCAGGATCGGGTTCATCTCGACCGTCGGCTCCAAGCCGCAGGCCTCGGCCTGCACCGCCTGCGCCCGAGCCATCTCCCGGCCGTCGGGCAGCGCCCACGCGTTGTTCGACATGTTCTGCGCCTTGAACGGCGCCACGCGCACGCCCTCGCGCCGCAACCACGCGCAGAGCGCGACGGTCATCCAGCTTTTGCCCGCGTTGGACGAGGTGCCGAGGACGCCGAGGGCTTTCATCAGGGCAACTCCAGCACGAGGCCCGGACCGATTCGCGACGCCACGCCGAAGACCTCGCGCAACAGCTCCGGCGTCAGCACCGCGTCCGGGCGTCCATGCGCGACCAGCCGGCCCTCGCGGAGGACAAGCACCTCGTCGAGGCGATGCGCGAGACGCAGGTCGTGGAGCGAGAGAAGGATCGCCGCGCCCTCGCCCTTGAGCCGGCCGGCCAGGTCGAGCGTCTGCAAAACGTGCCTCGGATCGAGAGCGGCCAGCGGCTCGTCCCACAGCTGCAACCGGGCTCCCGTCGCCCAGGCCCGCGCAAGCAGCACCCGATGACGCTCCCCGCCCGAGAGACGATTGACCGGCCGTTCCGCGATGCGCCCGAGGTCGAAACGCGCCAGAGCCTCCTCGACGCCCGCGCCGTCGTCGCCGTGCGCGAAGCGCCCCTGCCCCACGACCGAGCGCACGCTGAAGCCAAATTCGAAACGCGCCTCCTGCGGCACCCAGGCCGCGCGACGTCCTCGCTCCGGCGCCGGTATCTTCGGCAAGGCCTCGCCGCCCCAACGCACCACGCCCGACGCCTCGCACGGCAGCAATCCGGCCGCGACGGAGAGCAGCGTGGATTTTCCGGAGCCGTTGGGCCCGACGAGACCGACCAGCTTGCCCGGCTGCACCGAGAGGCTGATCGCCTGCAAGCGCCCCGGGACGGATGCGTTTTCCAATGTCAGCGCCGCGCTCATCGTTCGCTCCTCCGCAAGAGCCACAAAAAGAAAGGCCCTCCCACGAGAGAGGTCACGATGCCGAGCCGCAGCTCGCCCGCGGCGCGGCCGAGCACGTCGCACGCGACGACGAAGGCCGCGCCGGCCAGCAGGGAAAGCGGCACGAGCCGACGGTGCTCCGGCCCGACCAGGAGGCGCAGGATATGCGGCACCACCAGCCCGACAAAACCCACCGTGCCCGCCACCGCCGTCGCCAGCGCGGTCAACACCGTCGAAAGCCCGAGCAGGTTCCGGCGCAAACGACGCACATCGACGCCGAGGCTCTGCGCCTCCTCGGCGCCGAGGCTGAGCAAATCCATCGGACGCCCGAGCGGCAACAGGAGCAGGCCCGCCGGCAAAATCGCCGCCGCCATGGCGACGTGTTCCCAGGTGCGATCCTCCAGCCCGCCGAGCAGCCAGAACAGCACCTGCGCGTTGCGCTCGTAGGTCACGGTTTTCGCGGAAAGCACGTAGCTGGTCACCGCGCCGAGGAGCGCGTTCAGCGCCACGCCCGCGAGCAACAGCCGCTCCGTGCTCGCGCCGCGGCGCGCAAGCACGATGACGACAAGCGTCGCCGCCAAGGCGCCGGCCGTCGCGAAGAGCGGCACCGTGAGCAGCGAGACCGCCGCCACGCCAAAGCCGATCGCCAGGACCGCGCCGGCCGCTCCGCCCGCGCTCACCCCGAGCAAGCCGGGACTCGCGAGGCTGTTGCGAAAATAGGCCTGCATCACGAGGCCGCTCGCGGAAAGCGCCGCGCCCACGAGCATCGCCACGAGCAAACGCGGCAAACGGATCTGCCAGAGAATCGTCGCCGCATACTCGTCCTGACGCAGCAGCCCGGCGAACAGCTGCGACGGCGACAGCCGCACGTCCCCGAAGGCCAGCGAGCCCAGCGCGGCGACGAACAGGATCAGACCGGCGGCAAGCAAAGGCAGGGCCGGACCGCCGCGCGCGGACCACGGCGGGCCCGCCTTGCCTCCGGCATTCCGATCCGCTCCCGCGCTCATTCGGAAAAGCGCTCCGGATGCAGCGCGCGCGCGAGCGCCTCGTAGGCGGCGACGCGCCGGTGGCTCACGCAGCCGAGCATCCACGGGGCGATCACGGCCGCGCGATTCTCCCGCACCACAGGCATGAAACGGTAGGGAGGCAGTTTTTTATAGGGCGCGAGCGCGGTCTCGGGCGAGGCGCCGGCGATCACCACGCGCTCGACCGGCCAGGCCAGCAGCTTTTCCGTCGGGGGCGAGGCGTGTCCGCGCAGGCCGCCGAGCGTGGCGGCGAGATTCTCGGCCGCGGCGCGGTCGCAGAGATCTTGAAAGGTCGTGTCGGCGCCGGCGATGACGCCGTAGGTCGAGGGCGCGATGACGCGGACGGGCTTCGCGCCGGCGAGCCGTTCGCCGAGCTTCACGAGCCGGGCCTTGTTCTCCGCGATGACGCGTTCCGCGCGCGCCTCCGCATCGGACCCGAGCGCGGCGGCGAGACGACGCAGGTTGGCGTGCGCGTCGTCGAGGGTTTTGTAGCGATCAAACACGATCACGGCCACGCCCGCGCGACGCACCTGCTCGACCAGCTCGGCGCGACTGTAGTCGGCGAAAAGCGCGAGCGTGGGACGAAAACGCAGGATCGTCTCCGCATCGCCCAGCGTGATCTGCGCATGCGCGGCGGCCTCGCCCGCCACACCGGAAAACTCGGGGTCTCGCGCGAGATGAGAGAGAGCCGCGATTTGCTCCGGCGCGGCGACGGCGAGCAGGAGCTCGTCGCCGCCCACGGTTTGCGAGACCACGCGAACCGCTTCGGCGGCGCGCGCCGGGCCGACGAGACAGGCCAGACAGACAAGAAACAGTCGAAGGAGCGGCATCAGGGTTTTCTATTTTCGGGATACCACGGATTCCAATAGCCGTTCGCCTCCGTCGGACCGAACCAGCCCAGGCGGGCCTTCGCGTTGTCGCCGCCGTAGACGTTGGCGCCGACGTCGCCGTTTGGAACCTCGGCGCTCACCCGCCCGTCGCACCAGGCGACGAGCGCCTTTCCATTGAAACGGAAATGCGTGCTCGGCTGGTTCGGGCCGGCCGGGATTCCCGAGGGGGCAAGCCAGCGGGGCGGCTCCGTGAACGGATACTCCTGCAAACCCGACGCGCGCGACAACGCCGTGGCGGCAAACATCACGGTGCGGCCGGAGTTGGGCAGGCTGGCGAAACGCGCGGGGCGAAACGGATCGAGCGCCGTGCCGCGCGCGGCGGGGCCGCCGAGATAGGCCGAGTTGTAACCGTAGCCGCCGGCGCCGAACTCAAAAGATTCGGGACTCGCCTCCAGCGTGGCGAAAACCGGGCAAAGCTTCACGCGTCCGTCGCGGCCGAGATAGGGCCCGAGCCAGCCCTTCGACGCATCGAAAGGGGCGCCGCCCGAGGCGCGCGCCCCGTGCCAGCGGGTGTTGTTGTCGAGCGACATGCCCGGCGGAAAAAGCCCGCGATTGTCGGCGATGTAGGCGTGCGTCGCGGCGGCGAGCTGGCGCAGGTTGCTCGTGCTCGCCGCCGTCCGCGCGGCGAGGCGCGCACGGCCGGCCGCGGGCGCGATTATCGCCGCGAGCACGCCGACGATGGCCATCACCGTCATCAACTCGATCAGCGTGAAGGCGCGGCGCGTCGTTTTCATGGCGCGGCGGCGGAGACTTTTAGCCGCAGGAACTGGCGCGGCTGCGCGGACAAGGTGGAACTCGCCGCGACCGCGACCATGGTGCCGCCGGGCGTCGGAGTTTCGACCGCAGGTTCCAGATGGGCGGCGTCGGAGCGCCAGGTCGCAAGGTCCGAAGACCACTCGACCACGTAGACGAGATCGGCGCGGTCCGCCGGGCGCGTGTAGCCGAGCGAGAGCTTGCCGGAGACGAGCGCGAGCGCGGGCGTGTTGACCGCCCCGTCGGCGGAGTCGCGCGGCGCGGTGCCCAGCGCGTATTCGAGCAAGTTGGCCCGACCGTCGCCGTCAGGATCGGCGGCGTCGCCGGAAAGCGTCACGTCGGCGAGCTCGGCCGCGCCGAAATGTCCGGCGCGCCAAGCCGCGTAACCGATCCCCGCCGCGGAGGCGAAGTGCCGCACGGCCACGCCGTCGAGGTCGAATCCTCCGGTGGAAAAGGGCGTGGGCCAGGGCTCGTTGATGATCCGCCCAAGCGCGTCGCGTGTCGCGTGGGTTTCGTCGATCGAGCCGACGACGTCGACGATGCGAACGTGGGTGATCGCGTGGATGTCCAGCAACGGACTCCGGCCCGCGAGCTCGGAGAGGTCGAAAGGCGTGCCCTGCCCGCCGACGTATTTCCCGGCGAGGTTGCGGAGGTTGGTCGGATCGACGACGCCGAAGCTGCCGACCTGGGTCGCGCTCTGCGTCTCGGAGTAGGCGTCGAACCGGAAGAAGTTCACGCCGTCCGAGCTCACCTCGACGAAGGCCAACTCGAGAAAACTGCCGGCGAAACCGTTTTCAAACACCGCGAAATCCCAGCCTTCTCCGTCCGTGATCGGCTCGGCGAAGGTGAGCGTGACGCGGCCGCCGTCGCCGAGCGAGACGACGTCGTAGACATCGTCCGAGGTCTCGCGGAGCACCGGGCCGAGCGCGTGGTCGCCCACGCCGAAACCCGCGGTGCCGTAGTCCGGCCGGTCGATCTGCGCGAAGCCCCGCACGAGGTCGGTGAAGCCGGTCGCCCAGCCCGCGATTTCAGGATCGGTGCAGGCGACGGCGAGCGAGCCCGGCGCGCCGGCCGCCCCGTCGTAGGGGCCGGCGGCGAGGGCGGGCGGCAGGGCGGACGCGAGCCCGAGGCCCGCGCCCGCGAGGAGGACTTTTCGCGCGAAGCGCATCGGCGTCAGGCCGCGGCGACGGCGCGGCGACGGCGACGCGAGACCGCGACCGCAATCGCGCCCAGGCCGGCGATCGTCGCGGCGGCGGCGGGCTCGGGCACGGCGACGTAGGCCAGGTCGTCGAGCGCGACGTAGGTCGGCGTGTTGATGCCGAAGGCCCCGACGTCGCTCGACGCGAGGCTCAGCACGATGGTTTTCACGCCGGAACCGAGGCCGCTGAGATCGTAGGTCGTCCAGTCGGAGACGAGGTAGTCGGAGGCGTTGTCGGCGAAACGGTAATCGGCGAGATAAACGACCACGGTTCCGGTGCCGAAGCCGTCCGCATCGTAGCCGGTGAAGGTGACGGAGAACCAATCGGGATCGTCGCCCGTGACGCCGCCGAACTTCTTCGCGAAGCCGGAGCCATGGAGGATTTCGAGCGCGGCGAAGGTGCTGTTGGTCAGACGCACGGACTGCGGCGCGACGGGGTCGGCGAAAGTCACGACGGGCGGCGCGTCGTAGGCGCTGTGGTAGGCCACGCCATACACGCCGTCGTTCGGCGTCACGAGGGAGTATGCGCCGTATTGGTTGCCGAATCCCGACGTCGTGGTGTCGGAGATGTTTGAATACGCGAAACCGGCCCAGGTGGAGAAACCGCCGAAGTCGGTGAACGAGTTGCCGAACGCGACGCCGCCGCTGCTCCAGCCGGCGCTGTTCGTGGCGGGGCCGCCGTTGTGAAACGAGGACGGCGCGAGCGAGAGATCGCCGAAGTCGACGACGGCCGCGCCGAGCGGAAGCGCGGCGGCGGACAAGAGGGCGAGGGCCGCGACGCTGGCGCGGACGTTGAAAAGGGGGCGACGCGCGGAGCGGCCGCCCGGGAGGGAGACGTTGACGGGCATGATTTCGGTATGGATCTGATCGGAGTGCGAGCAGACGAACCGAGGTTCGCGGACTGCTCTCACGCTTCATTTTGCGATGAAGATTTCGCGTTCGACCGCCCGCAAAAATTTGGCGGCCGACGCGTGAGACGATTCGGAGCGGATGTTCGGACTCCGTGCTTTGTGCGCACCGCGCACGAATTTGAGATTTGAGATTTCAAATCTGAAACTCGCGCAGGCGCGCGTCCTCGTTCCTCGCCTTCACCGGGCTGCTAACCCGATTGGCTTTGCCCCGTCGTTCGCCGACGAGGTGGGAATCTGTGGCACGATACCGCAGCGCAACTGTGGCCGGTTCTCACGGCCTTCCCCGACTTCCGAAAAACGTGCAAAGAACGCGAACGAGCCGAGCCTTCGCCTCGACACGCTATCACGCGAGCCTTCTTCGCCAGCATGACTTGGCGAAAAACGCGCGCGGATTGCGTGTTTCGGAGAAACACCCGGAGGGAAGCGCCTAAACATATCAACATATACAAAAGTAAAGATATGTTTTTGACCTCAGAGGGAAAATCGCCTTCCGTCCGCCCTCCTTTGGCCTCCTTCTCACCGCGCATGTCCGCCTCCTCCCCTCTCACGATGTCCGCCGCCGAAATCGAGCTCCGCCGCCTCCTCGCCGAGCGCGTCGCGATCATCGACGGCGCCATGGGCACCACGATCCGCACCTACGGCATCACGGAGGAACAGGCGCGCGGCGAGCGTTTCAAAAACGCCCCGAAGGACCTCAAGAACAACGGCGACATCTACTCGCTCACCCAGCCGGGGGTGATCTGCGACATCCACCGCCGCTTCCTCGAGGCCGGCGCCGACATCATCGAGACCAACACCTTTTCCGCCACCGCCATCGGCCAAAGCGAATTTTTCATCGAGGACCCGCGCGAACACGGCGGACGCAAGGACCCGGCCTTCTACCAAAAGGTCATCGAGGACAAATTCCTCCAAGAGCTCGCCCACGACATCAACTACCAGTCCGCGCGCCAGTGCCGCGAGTGGGCCGACCGCGTCGCCAACGCCACCGGCCGCCGCCGCTACGTCGCGGGCGCGATCGGGCCGCTCACCGTCTCGCTCTCCAACTCGCCCGACGCCGACGACGCCGGCTTCCGCGTCATCACCTTTGACCAGGTGAAGGCCGACTACCGCCGTCAGATCCGCTCCCTCATCGCCGGCGGTTCCGATCTGCTGCTGGTCGAGACGATCTTCGATTCGCTCAACGCCAAGGCGGCGCTCGTCGCCATCGAGGAGGTCTTCGCCGAAGACAAGATCCGCCTCCCGCTCATGATCTCCGCCGCCGTCGGTCGCGGCGGCGAGACGATGATCTCGGCGCAAACCGTGCAGGCGCTTTGGAACGCGGTGCGCAGTCACAAGCCGCTCTCCATCGGCCTCAACTGCTCCATCGGCCCCGACCTCATGCGGCCCTTCCTCGCCGAACTCGCCGAGAAAGCCACCGACACTTTCATTTCCGCCTATCCGAACGCCGGCCTGCCGAATCCGCTCACCCCGACCGGCTTCGACCTCGAGCCCGCCGACATGGCGCGCTTCATGGGCGAGTTCGCCGACAGCCACCTTTGCAACATCGCCGGCGGCTGCTGCGGCAACACCCCCGAGCACATCGCCGCGATCGCGCAAACCCTCGCGCCCAAGCACCCCCGCAAACCCGTCGCCACCCGCGTCGCGCCCCCGCCCGCTCCCGCGTCCGCTTCTTCTTCTCTGGCTCCTGGCTCCCCGCTCCCTGCCCCCAGCTCCATCCCCCTCCGCCTCTCCGGCTCCCTCCCCTTCACCCAGCAGCCCGGCACCTACCTCATGGTCGGCGAGCGCACCAACGTCGCCGGTTCGCCGAAATTCGCCAAGCTCATCAAGGCCGGCCAATTCGAGGAGGCCGTCTCCGTCGCCCGCCAGCAGGTGGACAACGGCGCCAACGTCATCGACGTCTGCATGGACGACGGCCTCATCGACGGCGCCGCGGCCATGACGCGCTTTCTCCAGCTCATCGCATCCGAGCCCGAGATCGCCAAGGTGCCCGTCATGGTGGACTCCTCCAAGTGGGAGGTCATCGAGGCCGGCCTGAAATGCCTTCAAGGCAAAGGCATCGTGAACTCCATTTCGCTCAAGGAAGGCGAAGCGAAGTTCCTCGAACAGGCCCGCGCCATCCTCCGCTACGG
Source organism: uncultured Akkermansia sp. (assembly GCA_966251015.1). Classification (GTDB taxonomy): domain Bacteria; phylum Verrucomicrobiota; class Verrucomicrobiia; order Opitutales; family Opitutaceae; genus IMCC26134_A. Next base: position 9,908 of record CBINJQ010000063.1, read on the forward strand.
CGCCGCCGTCATCGTCATGGCCTTCGACGAGAACGGCCAGGCCGCCTCCTACGCCGAGAAAATCCGCATCTGCGAACGCGCCTATCGCCTCCTCGTCGACAAGGTCGGCTTCCCGCCCGAGGACATCATTTTCGACCCCAACATCCTCACCGTCGGCACCGGCATCGAGGAGCACAACAACTACGCCGTCGATTTCATCGAGGCCACGCGCTGGATAAAACAAAACCTCCCGCACGCCAAAGTATCCGGCGGCGTCTCCAACGTCTCCTTCAGCTTCCGCGGCAACAACCCCGTGCGCGAGGCCATGCACGCCGCCTTCCTCTACCACGCCATCGCCGCCGGCATGGACATGGGCATCGTCAATCCGTCCATGCTCGAGGTCTACGAGGAGGTGGACAAGGAACTGCTCGTCCTCGTCGAGGACGTCCTCCTCAACCGCCGCCCCGACGCCACCGAGCGCCTCGTCGAGCACGGCGAAAAACTCAAGGCCTCCGGCGCCGCCAAGGACCAGAAGGCCGACATCGCCATCCTCGAAGCCTGGCGCCAAGGCACCGTCGAGGAGCGCCTCTCGCACGCCCTCGTCAAAGGCATCGACGCCTGGATCGACGAGGACACCGAGGAGGCGCGCCAAAAATACGGCAAGCCTCTCGCCATCATCGAAGGCCCGCTCATGGACGGCATGCGCGTCGTCGGCGATCTCTTCGGCGCCGGAAAAATGTTTCTCCCGCAGGTCGTGAAATCCGCCCGCGTGATGAAGAAGGCCGTCGCCTATTTGCAGCCCTTCATGGAGGCGGAAAAAAACGCGCTCGTCGCGTCCGGCGGCACCGCGAAGGCCCAGGGCAAGATCGTCATGGCGACCGTCAAGGGCGACGTTCACGACATCGGCAAGAACATCGTCGGAGTCGTCCTCGCTTGCAACAACTACGAGGTCGTCGATCTCGGCGTCATGGTGCCCTGCGAGAAGATCCTCGCCGCCGCCAAGGAGAAGGGCGCCGACATCATCGGCCTCTCCGGCCTCATCACGCCCTCGCTCGACGAGATGGTCCATGTCGCGAAGGAGATGGAGCGCCAGGGCTTCAAGATCCCGCTCCTCATCGGCGGCGCCACCACCTCCGCCGCGCACACCGCGGTGAAAATCGCGCAACACTACTCCGAGCCCGTCGTCCACGTGCTCGACGCCTCGCGCGTCATCGGCGTCGTCTCCCGGCTGCTCAGCCCGGACCACAAGCCCGCCTACGTCGCCGAGATCCGCGCCAAGCAGGAAAAATCCCGCGAGGCCTTCGCCAACCGCCGCGAACGCAAGCCCCTCCTCCCGCTCGCCGAGGCCCGCGCCCGCGCCCTGAAATCCGACTGGGCCGCGATCGACATCCCGCGCCCCGGGTTTCTCGGCACCCGCGTCTTCCGCGACGTATCCGTCCGCGAACTACTCGACCGCGAGTTCGTCGACTGGGGACCCTTCTTCAGCGCCTGGGAGCTTCACGGCCGCTACCCCGACATCCTCGAGGACGAGGTCGTCGGCGCCGAGGCCACCAAGCTCCTCGCCGACGCGAAGAAGATGTTCGAGCGCATCATCGCCGAAGGCCGCTTCCAGCCGCAGGCCGTGCTCACCTTCTGGCCCGCCAACTCCGTCGGCGACTCGGTCGAGATCTACGCCGACGAAGCGCGTTCGCGGGTGCTGCACACCTTCCACTTCCTTCGCCAGCAGCTCGAGCACGACGGCGGCAAGCCCGACCTCTGTCTCGCCGACTACATCGCGCCAAAGGAGTCCGGCCGCATCGACTACCTCGGCCAGTTCGCCGTCACCGCCGGCGCCGGCGTGGAAAAGTTTTCCGCCGAGTTCAAGGCCGCCGGCGACGACTACAACGGCATCCTGGTCCAGGCCCTCGGCGACCGCATCGCCGAGGCGATGGCCGAGTATTTTCACAAGCACGCCCGCGACCTCTGCGGCTACGGCCTCGAGGAAAAGCTCACGGCCTACGAGATCATCCGCGAAAAATACCGCGGCGTCCGCCCCGCGCCTGGTTATCCCGCGTGCCCTGACCACCGCCACAAGCCGCAGATCTGGAACCTCGTCCCCGTCGCTGGGGAAATCGGCGTCCGCCTCACCGAATCGTGCGCCATGTATCCGACCTCGTCGGTCAGCGGTTTCTACTTCAATCACCCCGAATCCAAATACTTCGCCGTCGGCAAGATCGGGAAAGACCAGATCGACGACTACGCCGCCCGCTCCGGGGAATCCGTTGCCGAAACCGAGAAGTGGCTCGCCCCCTACCTCGACTACGATCCCGCCTAACGCCGAGAACGTGCAACCACGCCCCCAAAGTCGCGCTGCCCGCGTGCGCGCTCAGCTTCTAGCCGGTGCCCACTTCATGACGCGCCGCTTCGACCGCCCCGCGCCGGGAGCGGGCCGCCCGCGCAAACTTCACCTCCGGTCGCTCCGCGCCCTCGCCCGCCACGACTTCAACGCCGTCGGCGCCCACGCCCTCGGGTTCCCAGTCGGCGCGAGTGAGGAATTGTTCCGCCGCGCAGTGTTTAACGTGATCACCCGCAACCAGGCCGACCTTACCAAAAACATCGCGTGGATGACGGACCAGTCCGTCCGCTGGTCGCCCGCCCCGTCTACGTCGTCGCCTACGCCATAGCGCCGACGGCCAACGGACCTCGCACCACCAGATGACGCTCGCCGGCAAAACCGACTCCCTCACACCCGGCGATCTCCTCGCCTGCGCCCGCTCCGCCGACCTCAAGACCACCAAAGCCGCGCCGTCGTCGCCGAGATCGCCGCGCTATCGCCGACGTGAAACCAGGCACCCTGACGGCGCCGACACCCCTCCTGCGGGCTTACGCTAAACTCCCGTGAACATTGGCGCCCCGGCGCTCCGGCTTCACCCAAGGGGTTGCCGAATTCCATTTTCCCCTATGCGATGGAGCGCGGTTTTACCGATCCTTTCAACGCCATGTCACCTACTCGCCTCCGTTCCGGCGCAGCCGCCCTCGCCATCGCCGCCCTCTGCGCCTTCCCCCTCTCGGCCAACGCCGAAATAGTTTACCGCGAGTGCTTCCAAGGAGCGTCCAAAGAACCGCTTGCAGGACGCCCGCCCACCATCCGTTCCGGCCAGCAAGGCGGCAGTCCGGATGCCATCTGGCTTGGCCCCTCCTCGGCCTCGTCCAGCGCCATCCTCGCCGACGGCACGCTGGACATGCCCGCGATCAAACACGCCGGCGCCAGCGCATACCTGCCCTTCCGCCCCACCGCCGGCATGCTCTACAAGCTCACCCTCACCGGCGCCGAAGTGCGCAGCGGCGACTGGCTGGGCACCGGCTTCATCCTCGGCGAGGCCGCTCCCGACAAGCGCTTCCGCGACAACAAAGGCGTCTTCTGGGCCCTGATCCGATCCAAGGGCAATCCGCTCACCGACCAGACCTTTTCCGGCCCCGACATCGTGGGCCCCTCCGACGCCACCTCAACGAGCGCCTCTTCGATCACCATCGTCCTCGATACGACCGCCGCCAACAGCTGGGGAGTGCGTTGGTTCCTCGACGGCCTCCTTGTGCGCTCGGGCCAGTTCGCGCCGCAGCCCATCACCCATTTCGGCTTCGGATTCAACACCACCGACGCCGTGCCCCCCGGCACCAGCCAGCTCAAGGCGCTCACCCTCGAGGCCGAAGTCCCGACCGCCGACACCGACGCCGACGGCCTGCCGGACGCGTGGGAACTCGCCCACTTCCGCGCCCTCGCCAACGAACCCGTCGCCGCCGTCCTCCCTCGCAGCGGCGCCAAGGACAACCCCGACGGCGACGCCTTCAGCAACCTCGAGGAATTCATCGCTGGCTCGAATCCGAACAATCCCGCCTCGAGCCCGCTCGACACCGACGCCGACGGTCTCACCGACGGCTGGGAAATCCACTACTTCGGCTCTATAGACGCTCCCAACGCCCATCCTCGCCTCGACGCCGACGGCGATGGTTTCACCAACCTCCAGGAAAACGCCGGCGACTCAAACCCGACCGACGGCAAATCCGTGCCCCGCGTCGCCAACGCCACCCCCGCCGCCAAACCCGACGCGCCCGCCATCACGATGGACGTCGCCCGGAGCGGCCGCGAATGCTACCTCGCCTGGACCCGCCCGTCCGTCGCGATCCGCAGCGTCGACATCCTCCGCAATGACAAGTCGGACGTTAAGGGCCGCGTGCGCATCGCCACCATCGAGTCGCCCGGCAGCGTCTACCTGGACCAGACGCCCTCGGCCGAGACGTCCTACTGGTATTGGTTGAGTTACACGCGCCCCGACGGCAAAGTCGAGGAGCACGGCCCCTTCACCTCGAAGGAGTCCAAGGTCTGGACCCCCTAAACCGGACCGTCGCAACGCGAACGCTTTAGTCGCCCAAGCTCGCTCGCCGAGCTTGGGCTTTTTTTTGCGGTATGCTGAGCATGTCATCCAATCGGCGAAGTGAGAGTCGTCGTCCCAGCCTGATCGAGGCGAGGGGTAGCGAAGCGCAAAAGAGTCGTCGCGAGGCGGCGTCCGAAAGAAGTCCGTGGCCAAACTGAGTAGTGGCCCGTTCCGTCGCCGCTTGCGCACGTTTCACCAGCTCCCGATCC
>CBINJQ010000064.1:0-14414 GCA_966251015.1 uncultured Akkermansia sp.
GCAGAGACCGAAGCTTGTCGGGAGCGGCTTCGAGGCGGGCCTGGACGTCGTCCCACGCCAGGCCTTTGTGGCGTTCGCCGTGTTTTTCGAAGCGAGCCTTCAAGAGGCGGATCAGGTCCTCCCGCTGGCGGGCATCGAGTTCTCTTTTGGCCGAGGCTTTTTTCCCGGAGTTCATGTCCCGACGCTATGCGATGAACCGTAGCGGGGAACACCAAACGTCGCGTCGACTTTGAAGCGGGTTCCCGCGAGGGCATGCCTGCTTGCTCGCGGTCGCGCGCGGGGTTTTAAGACCGCATGATCCATTGTCGGAGTCAGCAATCCCCGATGCGTTTCCCGGTCCGCGTCGTCGCCCCCGTCGTGGCTGGTTTGCTTCTCGTGATCCACGCGGGCGGATGCGCCAAAGCCCCGTCGCCGGATCAAGGCGCCACGGGCGGGGCGACCGAGGCTCGCCGGATCGGCGCGCCCAAATCGGTGGCGGGCGAAGATTGGCGTGAGTTTCGGAACCGGGAGGGGCGGGTGATCCGCGCCTGCATGGTCGTGCTTACGAAGGATCAACTTTCGATTAAACGGGAAGACGGGCGGGTCTTCACGAGTTCGCTCGCGCTCTATTCGGACGCCGACCAAGCCTACGCGAAACAACGCAAACTCGACGATCTGGTCTCCGCCACGCTGCCGGATATGAGGATGCCCGCGGAGGCGCGGAAGCATGTGAAGAAGCGCGACGTTATCACTTCGCTTTTAGGCGTGAAGGAGAGCGTTCGGGACGTCTACAAATCGCACATCGACCGGCATGGGACGCTCGTCGGCTGTCGCACGTTCACGGTCGGACAGGACGCGCGCGACGACTATGCCGCCACGTTGACGGAAATCGAGGACCTGCGTTTCGTTCTCGAATTTGGCGCGATGCTCGACGCGGGTATCGAGTAGGACCGGTGAGGCGTATCGCTGCAGCCGCAGGCTTCAGTGTTCAACGAGCACGGTTTCGAACCGATCGAGGACCTCCTCGTTCGCGGCGGCCGGTGGTTTTGACATCGGGAACAAGAATCGACGCGGAGAACGCTTCGCGAGGAGCAGAGCGACCGCGGTTTCGATTCGAAGGGGATCGCCGCTTCGGCGTTTCTTTTCCCACGAGCGAACCGCGACGACGGCGTTTGGGCGCACGCGATTCTCGGCCGCGGCGGCATGACGGAGCTTCCCGAGAAGGAGCTCGCTTTTAGGCGGCGACGGGGTCGCCGGCGTTTTTCAGCAGTCGCGAGAAATGGCCGCCGGCGGAGGCGAGTTGCTCGAAGGTGCCTTGCTCGACCATGCGGCCTTCCTGAAGGACGACGATGCGGTCGGCGTGGCGAATGGTGCTCAGGCGGTGGGCGATGGTGATGACGGTGCGACCCCGGGAGAGGTTGTCCAAGGCCTGCTGGATGAGGCGCTCGCTCTCGTAGTCGAGGGCGGAAGTGGGCTCGTCGAGAATGAGGAGCGCGGGGTCGCGGAGAATGGCGCGGGCGATGGCGAGGCGTTGGCGTTGTCCGCCGGAGAGGAGGGCGCCGCGTTCGCCGACGCGGGTGTCGTAGCCTTGGGGCAGGCGGAGGATAAACTCCTCGGCATGGGCGAGGCGGGCGGCGGCGCGGATCTCCTCGTCGGTGGCCGTGGTGCGGGCGAAGCGGAGGTTGTCGGCGATGGTGCCGGAGAGAAGGATGCTTTCCTGCATGACGAGCGCGGTGCGTCGGCGGAACCAGCGCAGTTCGAGCTCGGCCTGCGGGATGCCGTCGACGCGGATCTCGCCGGATTGCGGGCGGTGGAGGCCGAGGAGGAGATTGGCGAGCGTGCTCTTGCCGGCGCCGGAGGGCCCCACGAAGGCGATTTTTTCGCCGGCGCGGATCTCGAGGCTGAGGTCGTTGATCGCGCCGCGGTCGCTGTCCTGGTAGCGGAACTGGACGCGGTCGAAGCTGATCGATCCGCGCAACGGATCGGGCCGGCGCGTGCCGTGCCACTCCTCGACGTAGGGCGCGTCGATGAGCTCGTTGATGCTGCGGTAGCCGGCCTCGGCGGTGAAAAACTGTTCGCTCACGCCGGCGAACATCTGGATGGGGCCGACGAGCACGGGCACGCCGGCGACGAAGGCGATGACGGTGCCGACGCTGACCTGGCCGTGGATGGCGAGCAGGGCGCCGCCCGCGACGACGACAAGCGAGAGGACCTTGATGGCGGCGAAGCTGAAGGCGCCGAAGCTGGAGGAGACGGCGACGAGCTCGACGCGGGAGCGCGCGGCGGCGTCGTTGGTGGCGGCGAGGTGCCCGGCGGCCTGCGCCTCCTCGCCGTAGACGCGGACGAGCTTGAGCGCGGTGAAGAGCTCGTTGGCGGCGCCGGTGAGTTTTTCCTGCGCGAGACGGTTGGCCTCGTTTTTGTCGCGGAAGCGGTTGAAGTAGCGGGTCCGCATGATGGCGAACACGGGCAGCATCAGCACGACGACGAGGGCGAGCGGCCGGTTGAGCGAGACGAGGACGGCGAAGGTGATGACGCTGTAGAGGGTGTCGGGGATGAAGCTGTTGAGTATGGGCATGATCACGCCCTCGACCTTCTGGGTGTCGAAGGCGTATTTGGAGAGCAGGCGGCCGGTCTGCTGGCGGTCGAGGTATCCGAAACTCAGATACTGAATCTTTTGGAAGATGTGGCCGCGCAGCTCGAGGACGACGCGGGCGGTGATCCTGGCGAGAAGGGATGCGCCGGCGACGCTGCAAAACTGGTGGGCGACGAGCAGCCCGACGGTGAGCGCGGAGAGCCAGAGGATGCCGGCCTGGTCCTTGGCGGGGAGGTGGACGTCGAGGATGCGTTGAAAGATGAGCGGCAACGGCGCGATGGTGAGGATGCGCAGGATGGCGAGGCCGAGGCCGGGCAGAAACTCGCGCCGGTGCGACCAGAGGAAGCGCAGCAGGCTGGCGGGCAGTTGGGCGGGGGCGGGGGACATGCGCGGAGGCGGCGTGGATCGAAAGGATCGAACATCGGGCGCGAAACGTCCCGCGCGAACTCCATCGAAAGTTGACCGTATGATTTTCGGACGGACCGCGGCTCAGCCCAGAAACGGCAGTCGGATCGGGTCGTTTCGCGCAAGCTGTTGGCCGCCTGCCGCCCGCGTCACCCGCTCCATGCACCCGCCGGGTGCACGTCGGGGTTCCGCGAGCGCCATTCGACTCAACATCTTGCGCGATACTCCGCCACCCGTCTGCCGTTTCCAGGCTCAGGGGACCTCCAGGCGGAGGCAGTCATACATCACGTTTTTGAAGGGGGCGCCGCCGGCGCTTTGTTCGAGGGACAAAACATGGAGGCCGGGCGTGAGAAAGCGGGCGGGGAAGGACAGATCCCAGGTCGAATACTGGCCGTGGTCGCCGGCTCGCGCGACGGCGTTGTCGGAGCCGAGGTCGGATCGTTCGCCCAGGGGGCGGCCGTCGAGCAGCACCCGGAGTTTGGCGTTGTGCGCGCCGGCGAAGGCGAGACGGAGCCAGGCCGGCGCGTCGGTGGCGTCGGGCGTGGTCGCGGTCGCGGAGAGGGGCTCGGGGAGGGCGGCGGACGAGGCGGGCGGCGGAACCTCGAAGCGCACGCGCCAGGTGGTGCCGACGTAGCCGCGCGTGCCATCGCCGGGGCGGGTGACCTGGGCGAAGTTCCAATCGACGCGCGGATCGTCGCGGCCGATGGTGAAGTCGACGTCGTTCGGGAAATCTTTCGGGTATTCGAGCCAGAGGCCCCAGCGGCGGGGGTTGTCGCCGTGGCGGAATTCGGAGGCGCGGCGGTCGGGCGTGCCGATTTGCCAGAGCTGGCGGCCGTGACGGACGGGCGTCCAGGCAAGGTCGCCGAGCGCGAGATCCCGGCCGGCGACGATCTCGATGTCGGCGCGGTGAAACTCGTCGAGCACGCCGTCGACGAAAGCGTGCAGCGCGTAGCGGCCGGGGCGGACGGCGCGGAGCGTGAAGCGTCCGTCGGCGTCGGCGCGGGTCCAGGATTGGTAGCCGAGGGACTGCTGTTGCCACCCGGGGGCCGGCGACGGGGCGACGAGACCGATCCATGCTTCGGCGGCGGTTTGCGCGGGGGCTTGCGGATCGGAGAGGACGAGGCGGCCGGAGGCGGAGCCGCGGGCGGAGGCGGCGGGGAAGGCGGCGTGTTCGAGCCAGGCGGGAGGGAATGCGGCTTGTTCGGCGGCGGCTTGACGCGCGGCGTCGGCGCGGAGGGCGGCGAGCGTCGCGGCCGGCGAGTCGGAATCGGCGGGCGCGGAGTTGGCGTAGAGCATCCACGGGCCGTAGAGTTTTTCCCACGCTTGGCCGGCGGAGAGGCGCACGTCGGGCGCGCCGTAGTGGCCGCACGAAAGGATCTTGAGGAGAACGCGGGGCCAGTGGGCGGTGTTGTGCTGGCGGGTGGGGCCGCCGTTGGCGTCCTCGGTGGAGCCGTAGACGATCCAGGCGCCGAGCTTCGATTTCGCGCCCATCCAGCCGTGGAAAAAGTGGCCGCCGACCTCGGTGAAGTAGTGGTATTTGTCGGTGATGGCGCCCTCGGCTGGGCCGGCGGTGAAGCGCATGGACTCCTTGGGGCCGAGCACCTCGACGGGTGTGTCGGACGGAGGCAGGGCGCGCGTGCGGGCCTCGTCGACGGAGATGGTTTCGAAAAGTTCGTCGCGGACGCGCAGGACGTAGCGCGATTGGCCGAAGCCGGCGGCGGGGTAATCGGCCGGGTGGCGAAACACGGCGAACATGCGGAGCGCGGTTTCGCCGGGGCGGAGGACGTAGTGCAGGGCGACGTCGAGTGCGGCGTGTTTTGGGTCGCGCGACCAGGGCTGGACGAAAGCGACCTCGGCGCGGCCGTCGGGCGATTTCGCGGGATCGGCGACGACCACGAGCGCGGCGCGGGAAAGGTGGTGGTTTTTGCCGTCGTGCCAGTCGAGGTAGGCGGGGGCGGAGAGGAGTTCGCGTTCGCCGAGACGGAAGGAGCGGAGGTTTCCGCTGCGCGGGGCGAGTTCGGCGGTGACGAGTCCGTTTCCCAGGACGACGCGATTTTCCTCGGCGAGGAGGAGGACGGGGGCGGTGCGAGATTCGGCGCGAGCGGCGGGCCGCGGTCCGGCGGATGCGCACGGCGCGAGGGCGGCCGCCGACAGGGAGAAAAGGGCGAGGACGAGGGTCCGGCGGAAGAGCATGGCGGGGGCGGGATGGCTCGGGATAGCGCGCATGGCCGTCGTTGTCGACGGACGGCGCGGAGCCTGGTTTCGCCGCGGACGTAAAAAGCCCGGGGCGCGTGGGCGTCCCCGGGCGAAGGGTGTCGGACGATCCGTTCGTGCCGGCGCGGTCCGAGGCTAGTGAACGAAGGCAGGCGTGCCGTCGGCTTGCCAGCGCACGAGGGAGACGCGGGTGTGGCGATCGGGGTTGTTCAAGGGGTCGCCGACGATGTCGCGGTAGTCGCGGGCATGATACACGAGGACGTCGCGGCCGTCGGGGAGGGTGGTGAAGCTGTTGTGGCCGGGGCCGAAAACGCGCGAGGCGCCGGAGCTGGAGAGGACGGGGACGGGGGATTTTTTCCAGGACGCCGGGTTCAGGAGATCGGCGTTTTCGTCCGCGGTGAGCAGGCCCAGGCAGTAGTTGGAATCGGTCGCGCTGGCGGAGTAGGTGATGAACACCTTGCCGTTGCGAACGAGGACGGCGGGGCCCTCGTTGACCTTGAAGCCGATCACCTCCCACGGGAGCTCGGGCGCGGTGATGCGGATCTGTTTGCCGGTGATGGACCACGGGGTGTCCATGCGGGCGATGTAGAGGCAGGTGTTGCCGCCGAAGACGGGATCGTGCTGGGCCCAGACGAGGTGGCGGACGCCCCGGTGCTCGAAAGTGGTGGCGTCGAGGGAGAAGGAGTCCCAGTTGGCCTTCAGTTCGCCGCGCTCGGTCCAGGTGCCGTTGAGCGGGTCCGCGTCGGCGCACTCGAGCACATACATGCGGATCGCCCAGATGTCCTCGGCGCGGCCGGCGGCGAAGTAGACATACCATTTGTCGCCGATGCGATGCAGCTCGGGCGCCCAGATATGGTGGCTGGCGGGGCCGGAGGCGTGTTTGCGCCAGATCACCTTGGGCTCGGCGGCGTCGAGATCCCCGAGCGAGGAGGAGCGGCGCAGCTCGATGCGATCATACTCGGGAACGGTCGCGATGAAATAGTAGGAATCGTCCGTGCGAAGGACCCACGGGTCCGCTCGCTGTCGCACCAGCGGATTGGTCCACGCGGGAGGCGCGGAAACAGGAACGGCTTCGGCGGATTCAAGGACGGCGGGCATGAGCGGCAGGCAGGCGAGCAGCGGAAGGAGTCTTCGCAAGGACGAGGCGAGGCACATGGAGGTGACGGAAAGGTCGGCGACCTACGGGTCGCAACGGCAATTGCCTGCGCATGCGACAAAAGCCCAAGGGTTGGATCGAATAGCGCAATCGGGCCCAGGCCTGAAGCCGGGCTTGCTTTTACGAGGGAGCGGAAACGCGTGATCCATGATGCCGGAACGACGTCGATGAACCAGCCCGGGAGGATAAGGCAAAGGCGGCGACCTGCTTCGGCGGGATCTGAACAGGGGCGGAGCCGGAGTCAGTTTTGGGCCGCTTTCACTTTCGGCGGCACGACGAACGGGAATTTAACCCCTTTGTCCGCGATGGTCTCGTTGGGGCCCCAGCCGAGGGAGGTGGTTTTGCCGAACTTGCTCGCGAATTCGGAGGGGGAGGAGCCGACCCGTTTTTTGAAGAGACGGCTGAAGTGGTAGAGGCTGCGGAAGCCGCATTCGCCGGCGACCTGCCCGACGGAGAGGGTGGTGGCGCAGAGCAGCCACTGGGCGTGTTTGATGCGGGCGTTGATGAGGTCCTCGACGGGCGAGCCGCCGAAGAACTCGCGATAAAGGCCCATGAAGCGCGAGCGACTGAGGTGAACGGTGCGGGCCATCTCCTGGATCGTCCACGGGTGGTCGAGGGTGCCGAGGACCCGGGTTTGAAGCTCGGCGAGGGTGGCGGCGAGCTCGGCTTTGCGGCCGGTGAAACGCTTTTGATGCGAAAGCTCGATGTGGCGCTGGAGCAGGAGGAAGAGCTGGCGCAGCAGCAGGTCGACGACTTCCTCGTAATGCGGCTCCTTGCGGTGAATCTCGGTCCGCATCTCGTTGATGAGGAGCGGGACGAAGCCGGCTTGGGCGAGATGGAAGGGCTCGTTGAGCGGCACCGAATGCCGACGGGCGAGTTGTTCGACGGAATCGCCGAGGAAGTGTATCCAGTTGTTGGAGAGCCCGCAGTCGTCGCCCCGGTATTTGTGATGGTGGTCGGGCGTGTAGAGGATGCAGGTGTTGGCGCCGCAGTGGTGGACCTCGCCGTCGAGTGTCACGAGGGCGGGGCGGGTAAAGTGGAGCAGCAGGTAATCGCCGGTGCCGGGGCGGTCGATTACGAAGCTCTCGTCATGGTGCCAGCCCACGCCGAGGCGGGCCACGCTGAGGAGGGAGGGGTCGGAAGCAGGCATGGAGCGGGGTAAAAAGCGGGGCGAGCGTGAGTCCGCCCGCGCCCGGGGTCTAGGACGAATGGCGGTTTCGATTTAAGGGGAAAAAACGAGGAGTTTCCGTCTGTAGATAGGACATTATGCCTAAGCGTCGGGCAACATCTTTAGACTAAAACTCAAATTGGCTGGATTGCTTCGACCTAGGCGGGTAGCAGCGTGGCCCTTCACCCCCGTATTCCCCCCATGTTCCCATCCTTAAAACGACTAGGCGCAATCACCGTTGGAACCGTTCTCGCCGGCTCGGCCCTGTTCTTGGCCGCGTGCGGCAAACAAGAGCAAAAGTCCGACGCGGGCGCCGCCCCGAAGGCCGGCTCGAAGCTCACCGTCGGCTTTGCGCAAACCGGCGCGGAAAGCGCTTGGCGCGCCGCCAACACCACCTCGATGAAGTCGGAAGCCGAGAAGCGCGGCATCGAGCTCAAGTTCTCGGACGGCCAGGGCAAGCAGGAGAACCAAATCCGCGCCGTCCGCGCGTTCGTCACCCAAGGCGTCGACGCCATCGTGCTGGCGCCCCTCGTCGAAACCGGCTGGGACCCCGTCCTTCAAGAAGCCAAGAAAGCCAAGATCCCGGTGATCATCATGGACCGCAAGATCCAGACCGCCGACGAGTCGCTCTACGCCTGCTTCATCGGCTCGGACTTCTACAAGGAAGGCACGATGGCCGCCGAGTGGATCGCCAAGAACGCCGGCAGCCGCACCAAGATCGTCGAGCTCCAAGGCACGCCCGGTTCCGCCGCCGCCAACGAGCGCCGCAAGGCCTTCGCCGACGAACTCGCCAAGCACTCCTCGCTGAAGCTCATCGACTCCCAGAGCGGCGACTTCCGTCGCTCCGGCGGCAAGGAGGTCATGGAGGCCTTCCTTAAGAAGCACGGCAAGGACATCGAGATCGTCTACGCCCACAACGACGACATGGCCCTCGGCGCGATCCAGGCCATCGAGGAAGCCGGCCTGAAACCCGGCAAGGACATCCTCGTCGTCGCCATCGACGCCATCAAGGAAGGCGTCCAGGCCGTCGTCGACGGCAAGATCAACGCCGTCGTCGAGTGCAACCCGCTCTTCGGCCCCAAGATCTACGACACCATCGCCAAGATCAAAGCCGGCGAGCCCGTCGAGCGTTCCTCCTACAACGTCGACATCGTCATCGATTCCACCAACGCCGCCGAGCTCATCGGTCAGCGCCAATACTAAGAAATCCCAGCCCGCCCGCTCCTCGCAATGACGGCCACCTCTGACGGCCCGCTGCTCAGCCTGCGCGGCGTCGGAAAGCGTTTCGGTCCCGTGACCGCGCTTTCCAACGTCGACCTCACCGTGCGCGCCGGAGAAATCCACGCGCTGCTCGGCGAGAACGGGGCGGGCAAATCCACGCTCATCAAAGTCCTCACCGGCGTCCACGAACGCAGCGAGGGCGAGATGTTTTTCGCCGGCAAGGCGATCCATCCCGGCTCCCCGAAGGACGCCGAGCGCGTGGGCATCAGCACGGTTTACCAGGAGGTGAACCTTCTCCCCGGCCTGTCCGTGGCGGAGAACCTCCTGCTTGGCCGCCAGCCCGGCAAGGGCGGCTTCGTCAACTGGGGCGCGGTCCGCCGCCACGCCCGCGAGGCGCTCGCGCGTCTTGGGCTCGACATCGACGTCGACGTCGAGCTCGGGACGCTCTCCGTGGCCCTCCAGCAGATGGTGGCCATCGCCCGCGCCCTCGATTTGAAGGCCCGTCTGCTCATCCTCGACGAGCCGACCGCCAGTCTCGACGAGAAGGAGGTCGCCGAGCTCTTCCGCATCATGCGCCAGCTTCGTTCCGAAGGCATGGCGATGATCTTCGTCACCCACTTTCTCGACCAGGTTTACGCCGTCACCGACCGCATCACGGTCCTGCGCAACGGCACGCTCGTCGGCGAATACCTCACCAAGGATCTCCCGCGCCTGGCCCTCGTCTCGAAGATGATCGGCCGCGAGGTCAACGACATGGCCGAACGCGCCGCCGATCTGCCTCCGCCCAACGACTCCGCTCCGGCGATCGTCGAGGCCCGCGCGCTCACCCGCCGCGGCGCCATACAGCCGATCGATCTCACGCTCCGTCGCGGTGAAGTCACCGGTCTCGCCGGTCTTCTCGGCTCCGGCCGCACCGAGACCGCGCGCCTCCTTTTCGGCATCGACCGCGCCGACGGCGGCGAGATCCATGTGCGCGGCGAACAGGTTCGTCTCCAATCCGCGCGCGACGCGGTCCGCCTCGGACTCGCCTTCTGTTCCGAGGACCGCAAGGGCGAGGGCATTTTGCCCAACCTTTCCATCCGCGAAAACCTCATCCTTGCGCTTCAGGCGAAGCAGGGCGTCTGGAAAACCGTGAAGCGCTCCGAGCAGGAGGCGCTTTGCAAGCACTACATCGCCGCTCTCCGCATCAAGACGCCCGACTCCGAGACGCCGATCAAGAATCTCTCCGGTGGCAACCAGCAGAAGGTGCTTCTCGCCCGCTGGCTCGCCACCCGCCCCGAGCTCATCATCCTCGACGAGCCGACCCGCGGCATCGACATCGGCGCCCGCGCCGAGATCGAGGCGCTGATCGGCCGCCTGCGCGCCGACGGTCTCGCGGTGTTGCTCATCTCCTCCGAGATCGAGGAGATCGCGCGCAACAGCACGCGCGTGGTCGTGCTCCGCGAGCGCCGCCGCACCGGCGCCATCGAGGGCGACGCCATCACGCCGCCCGCGCTGATGCGCGCCATGGCCGGCACGTCCGAAGGAGGCGCCTCGTGAGCAAGTCCAAGTCCATCTCTCCCGTGTGGTGGCCGGTCATCGGCCTGGTTGTCCTCGTGGTGCTGAACCTCGTGCTCAACCCCGCGTTCCTCAACATCAGCATCCTCGAGGGCCGTCTCTACGGGATGCCGATCGATATTCTGAACCAAGGCGCGCGCGGCCTTGTGCTCGCCCTCGGCATGACGCTCGTCATCGCCACGGGCGGAGTCGATCTCTCGGTCGGCTCCATCATGGCGGCGGCCGGCGCTCTCGCCGCAGTGCTGCTTGTCGAAGGCCACGGACTCGCGGTCGCGCTTTCCGCGGGTCTCGGCGTCGGGCTGCTCGCGGGCGCCGCCAACGGCCTGCTCGTGTCGCGCTTCGGCATCCAGCCCATCGTCGCCACGCTGATCCTTATGGTGATCGGCCGCGGCGCGGCGCAGCTCATGACCGACGGCGAGGTGGTGCCGATCAACAGCGCCGGCTTCGCCTTTGTCGGCAACGGCACCGTCCTGGGTTTCCCCTTCGCTCCCTTGCTCGCGATAGCGCTCTTCCTGCTCGCGCAGCTTTTCCTCCGCCGCACCGCATCCGGTCTGTTCGTCGAGGCGGTGGGCGACAACGAGACCGCCTCGCGCTTCGCCGGCCTCGGCGCCGCCCGCGTGAAAGGCCTGGTCTACGTGTTCTGCGGTCTTTGCGCCGGCCTCGCCGGTCTCATGGCGGCGGCCAACATTCGCGCGGCGGATTCCTACCGCATGGGTGAAAACATGGAGCTCGACGCGATCTTCGCGGTCGTGGTCGGCGGCACCGCCCTGACCGGCGGACGCTTTTTGCTCCTCGGTTCCTTTATCGGCGCCCTTCTGCTCCAGACCTTGACGACGACGATGTATAACCTCGGCGTGCCGCCGGCCGTGGCCCCGGTTCCGAAAGCCGTTCTGATCCTCGTGGTGTGCCTGCTCCAGTCCGAGCATGCCCGCCGCTGGTTCACCTCGATGGTGAAAGGAGGCAAGAAATGAGCTCCCGTCTTCGCCAGCAGGCCCCGCTTTTTGCGACGGCCGGCATTTTCCTCATCCTCTTCGCGGTCGCGTCCTTCCTTTACGACGGCTTTTTCTCGGGTCGCGTCGTGGTGAATCTCTTCTCCGACAACGCCGTGCTCGGCATCGTCGCGGTGGGCATGACGCTCGTGATCTTCACCGGCGGCATCGATCTCTCGGTCGGCGCGGTGGTCGGCTTCGTGTCGATCTTCACGGCGATCATGATCCAGAAAGGCTATTCGCCGGCGCTCGTGGCCTTGGCCGCGCTCGCCATCGGCGGAGGCCTCGGCGGCGGCATGGGCCTCCTTATCCACGCTTTCCGGCTGCCCGCGTTCCTGATCACGCTGGCGGGGATGTTCCTCGCCCGCGGCGGCGCTTTCTGGATCAGCACCGAGTCGGTGGGCATCGACGACCCCGCGACCAAGGCGCTTTCCACTTACGAGCTCCCGCTGGGATCGCTGGGCCTGCCCACCACGGCGTTGACCGTGATCGCGGTGCTGGCGGCTGGCTATGTCGTCGCGCACTACACGCGCTTCGGCCGCAATCTTCTCGCCATCGGCGGCAGTGAAAACTCCGCCGTGTTGATGGGCTTGCCGGTCGGTTCGAGCAAAGTCCTCGCCTATGCCCTCAACGGCGTGCTCGCGGCGTTGGCCGGCCTGGTCGCGACGATCTATACCGGATCGGGCAACCCGAGCACGGGCATCGGCCTCGAGCTCGACGCCATCGCGGTCGTGGTCATCGGCGGCACGCTCCTCGCCGGCGGGCGCGGCCACATGATCGGCACGCTGCTCGGCCTGCTGGTCTTCGGCACGATCCAGACGGCGTTGCTCTTCGACGGTCGCCTCAGCGCCTGGTGGATCCGCATCGTGGTCGGCCTGCTGCTGCTCGTCTTTATTCTCCTGCAACGCGGCTTGCTCCGCGGCGCTTCGGGGAAAAAGTAGGTTGCTCCAAGCTCTTTTGGGCCGGCGAAATCGCCGGCCCTTTTTCTTTTCCCCATGAAAACCCTGATCAAGTGGATAGGCGGCTCCTGCGCGCTCGTCGGCGTGCTCGGCGCCGCGGAAGTGAAGAGCCCCGACGGCAAGATCGTCGTGGACTTCGAACTCGGCGCGGACGGCGTCCCCGGCTACACGCTGACGCGCGCGGGCGCGCCCGTGCTCGGCGAGTCGCGTCTTGGACTCGTGCTGGCGGACGCCGATTTTTCGCGCGGCCTGAAACTCGTGTCGGAATCGAAGAACCAGCGGGTGCGCGACCGCTACGAACTGGCCGCCTCGAAGCAGCGCGAGCACGACTACCGGGCGAATCGCCGCGTGTTCGGCCTCGCCGACGAGCAGGGCCGTCGTATCGACGTGGTGTTTCAGGTCTCCAACGACGGCGCGGCGTTTCGTTACGTTTTTCCGGAGACGGACGCGAAGCCGCGCGAGGTGAAGGAGGAGTCTACCTCCTTCGCTTTTTCGCCGGACGCGAAGTCCTGGCTTCAGCCGATGTCGGTCGCGAAGACCGGTTGGGCGAAGACCAATCCGTCCTACGAGGAATACTACGAGCGCGAGGTCGGGGTGGGCGCTCCGTCGAAATTCGGCGCGGGCTGGGTTTTCCCGGCCTTGTTCCGCGCGGGCGACAACTGGGTGCTGATCTCGGAGACGGGGCTCGGGCGCGGTTATTGCGCCTCCAAGCTGCGTCACGAGGCGCCGGGCGGGGAATATCGCATCGGGTTTCCGGACGCGCGCGAAACGATCGGCGACGAGCCGGTGAACCCGCGGTTCACCACTCCCTACTCCACGCCCTGGCGGATGATCGCGGTGGGCGACCTGAAGACGGTGACCGAATCCACGCTTGGCACGGATCTCGCCGCGCCGGCCATCCCGGGAGTGAAGCTCGCCGGCGCGCCGGGCAAAGCCTCCTGGAGCTGGCCGAAGCTCGGCGACAGCAAGACGGTTTACGACGTGCAACGCCGTTTCATCGACTACGCCGCCGAGATGGGCTGGGGCTACTGCCTGATCGACGCCCTCTGGGACGCGCAGATCGGCGAGGACAAGCTGGCCGAGCTCTGCGCCCACGCCGCGACGAAGAACGTGCAGGTGCTGGTGTGGTATAACTCCAACGGCAACTGGAACGACGCGTTCCAGACGCCCAAGAATCGCCTGCTTACGCACGACGCGCGCAAGGCCGAGTTCGCGAAGCTGCGGAAGCTCGGCGTGGCCGGCGTGAAGATCGACTTCTTCGGCGGCGACGGCCGGGCCGTCGTCGAGCAATACATCGACCTGCTGGAGGACTCGGCGCCCTTCGGGCTGCTGGTGAACTTCCACGGCGCGACGTTGCCGCGCGGCTGGTCGCGCACGTATCCGCATCTGATGACGGTCGAGGCGGTGCGCGGCTACGAGTTCATCACCTTCGAGCAGGGCAACGCCGACCGCGCCCCCGCGCACATGGCGATGCTGCCCTTTGCGCGAAATGTTTTCGACCCGATGGATTTCACGCCGCTTTGCCTCGAAGGGCCGGGCAAGATCAAGCGTCGCACCACGGTGGGCGGCGAGCTCGCCACGGCGGTGCTCTACACCTCGGGCGTGCAGCACTACGTGGAGATTCCCGAGGTGATGGCGAAGCAGCCCGACTACGTGCGGGCCTTCCTGCGCGAAATTCCGGTGGCGTGGGAGGAGTCGCGGTTCCTCGGCGGGTATCCCGGCAAGCAGGCGATTTTCGCGCGTCGAGGAAAGGACGGCCGCTGGTGGATCGCGGGCTTCAACGGCGAGTCGGAAGCGAAGACCGTGGAGGTTTCTCTCTCCGGGTTGAAGCTGAAGCGCGGAGCCGCGTTGGAGCTGATCACGGACGCGGCTGCGGCGGGCGGCGGTTTTGAACGTCGCGAGGTGAAGCCGGACGGGGACGCGAAGACGCTGTGCCTCGAACTGAAGCCGGGCGGCGGCTTCGTGGCGACGGGGCGGTAGACGCCGAGGATCCGCAGATCTTCGATCCGGACGCGTCCGCGGAATGGAACGCCCGGGCGGCGTTCTTTGCAATGAAGAGGCCCGGCCCCCAGGGAGGCCGGGCCTTTTCATTTCGATGCGAGGGCGAGGGCCGCGAGATTATCCCAAATCCCGCAGTTCGACGAACAAAGGCGGAGTGTATTGAACCGCTAAA
>CBINJQ010000065.1:0-14317 GCA_966251015.1 uncultured Akkermansia sp.
TGCTCAGGCCGCCTTGAAGCGGCTTTCGGCGACGCTCATGAGGCGGTCGAGGACGAAGCCGATGAAGCCGATGGTGAGGATCGAGAAGATGATGTTTCCGTAGTTGGCGTTGTTATACTCGTTCCAGAGGAAGGAGCCGACGCCGGTGCGGCCGGTGAGCATTTCGGCGGCCACGATGACGAGCCAGGCGATGCCGAGCGAAAGGCGGAAGCCGGTGAACATGTAGGGCAGCGTGGCGGGCACCATGATCTTGAAGAGCATCTTGGCGCGGGAGAGCTTCAGAACGCGGCCGACGTTGAGATAATCCTGCGGGATGGCGCGGACGCCGACGGCGGTGTTGAGCACGGTCGGCCACATGGCGCAGATCGCGATGGTGAAGAGAGCCCCGTTTTCGAGCGCCTGCGCGCCGGTGCTGAGAAAGAGCACCATGCCGAGGGGGAGCCAGGCGAGCGGCGAGACGGGGCGGAGCACCTGCACTATGGGATCGAAGACACGGGCGAAGGCCTTGGAGAGACCGAGGAAGAATCCGATCGGCGTGCCGACGATGAGCGCGATGGCGTAACCCTTGGCGACGAGATAGAGGGAGTAGCCGACGAGGCGCAGGATGCCCTGGTCCTGCTCGCCGCGCTTGGCGAGCGGCTCGACGATGTAGGGCTTCGCCGCCTCCCAGGTGGCGCGCGGCGTGGGCAGCTCCTTGGCCACGGTGGCGCTTAGGATCGACCAGAGGCCGAGGCAAAGGGCGAGGCCGGCGAGGAGGCTGACGGCGCTGATGATGAAATTCCGGACGGTGGCGTTCATGCTGGGCAAAAGGAGCGTGGAGCAGGGAGCTGGGAGAGGGACGGAAGGGGCGACGGACGGGAGAGACCCCCGCCCGCCAGGAACACGGCCGGGGACGGCCGTGGCTACACGGGAAGCGATCAGCCCTTGAGCGAGTGGACGGCGAAGGACTTGGCGTAGGCTTCGAAGTCGCCCTTCGGGTCGAAGGTGGAGCCGTCGAAGAGCGTGAACGGAGAGTCGTCCTGGAGGCGGTCGGTGACGCCGAGCTCGGCCATGGCCTCGGTGTAGATGTCGGGGCGCATGACCTTTTTGACGATGCCGTCGTAGTCGGGCGCTCCGGCGACCATGCCCCAGCGGCGGAACTGGGTGAGCCACCAGTGGCCGAACTTGGGCTGCGGGTAGTTGCAGTTGCGCTTGGAGAAATGCATGTAGAACTCGTCCTTGGCCGTGCGGCCGTCGCCGTAGTCGAGTTCGCCGAGGAGGCGCGGCAGGATGTTCTGCTTGGGGCACCCGATGTAGTTGCTCTTGGATACGATGTCGCACTGCTCGGAGCGGTTGGCCAGATCGTCGAGCCAGACCGAGGCCTCGTGGACGGCCTTCAGGACGGCCTTGACGGTCTTGGGATTCTTGGCGGCGAAATCCTCGGTGAAGGCGAGGACCTTCTCGGGGTGGTCTTTCCAGATGTCCTGGGTGGTGACGGAGGTGTAGCCGATGCCGTCGGCGATGGCTTTGGCGCCCCAGGGTTCGCCGACGCAGAAGCCGTCCATCTTGCCGATCTTCATGTTGGCCACCATCTGGGCGGGCGGGATGGTGATGAGATTGGTGTCCTTGTCCGGATGGATGCCGCCGGCGGCGAGGTAGTAGCGGATCCACATGGCGTGGGTGCCGGGCGGGAAGGTCATGGCGAAGGTCATCGGTTCGCCGAGTTTTTTGGCGGAATCGACGAAGGGTTTGAGCGCCTTCGGATCGGCGCCGACCTTGCCCTTGAGGTCGGCCTTGAGCGAGATGGCCTGGCCGTTGCGATTGAGAAGCCATGGGATGATCATCGGCTTCTTGGGCGAGCCCATGAGGCCCATGGTGGACGCGAAGGGCATGCCGATGAGCATGTGGGTGGCCTGGATGTCGCCCGAGCTGAGCATGTCGCGGATCGCGGCCCAGTTGGCGCCCTTCTTGATCGTGGCGTTGACGCCGTATTTCTTGAAGAAGCCCTTTTCGTGGGCGATGACGATGGGCGAGCAATCCGTGAGGGCGATGAAGCCGAAGCTGACGTTGGGCTGCTCGGGGGCGGAGGCCGCGCCGACGACGGCGGGCGCGCCCTGGGCCCAGGCGCGACCGGAAAGACCGGCGCCGAGGATGGCGGCGGCGCCTAGGCCGGTGGCGGCGCGAGAGAGAAAGGATCGACGGTTGAGGCCGCGGGACGAGCCGGTGGTCGGGACGGGGATGGGCTGGGTGGGTTTCATCGGTGGCGTGGAAAGGAGTTGCGTGATCGGTTGGGCGATGCGGGCTCGTCTGGAAGAGCGCCGCGACGCACGAGTCTTTAGCGCTGCCCGTGCCAGTTTCCGGGCGATCTTCGAGAAACGGCGTTCAAAGAATTGATCGAAACGATGAGCGGGATTTGAGGCGGATCGACGCGCGCGACATGCGGGGAGCGCGGGCGCCCGGCGTGTCGTTGAATTCCACTACACCGTCCCGGCCGCGGGCGCGGCGTGGCGAGCGCGGGCCTGGGAGAACAGGTCGGAGCGGAATATCCGGCGGGAAAGGTCCGGGGGGACGGGGGGGGTTCGCGCGATTATCCCGTGGCGCAGCAGGCCGTCTATCATCCACTGGGCCCGCACGGGAGACGGGCAGTTGGCGTCCTCGCGGGAGAAGCGGATGTAGTTTTCGGCGGATACGGGGTCGCGGCCGCCGCCGAGCTCGAGCGGGCCGCAGAGGGCGGGGGCGAGAAGCCGGGGCGGGACGTTGACGAATTCCGGCCGGGAGAGCAGGCGGGCCAGTTCGGGGCGGAAGTCGATGTCGTCGCAAAGCACGGCGGCCTCGTGCAGGGCGGAGACCAGGGCGAGGTGTTCCTCCGGGCGCGCGGCGGCGAAGTCCTCTCGCACCGTGAAGGCTTTTTCGGGGTGTCCGGGGGCGAGCTCGGCGGAGGTGGCGACGATCCATCCGGTTTTTTCGCGGACCGCGAGGGTGTTCCACGGATCGCCGACGCAGTATCCGTCGATGGTGCCGGCGGCGAGGTTGCGATGGAGCTGGGGCGGCGGGACGACGACGATGCGCACGTCCTTGTCGGGATCTATCTGCGCGCCGCGCAGCCAGTCGCGAAGGATGATGTGCTGCGCGGAGCAGCCGAAAACCACGCCGAGGACGAGCAGGCGTTCGTGGCGGGTGCGCTGGATCTCGTCGCGCAGGGTGATCGCGTCGCGCACGCCTCGTTTCCAGAGGGACGCGGAAAGAGTGAGCGCGTTGCCATGCGCGTTCAGGACGTAGGCGGAGAGGCAGGGGGTGGCCAGGCAGCCAATCCCCAGCGTCGTGGCGACGAGCATGGGCGCGACGCAATGGGCGGCGTCGAGCTCGCGATAGACGATCTTGTCGCGAACGGTCGCCCATCCGACCTCGCGGCTGAGCTCGACGTCGAGGCCGCGTTTTTTGAAGAAACCGTGGGTGTGCGCGACGACGATGGGCGCGGCGTCGGTGAGCGGGATGAAGCCGATGCGAATGCGGGAACCGGATGGCGCGACATTCGGCGAGGCGAAACCGCGGACGGGGGCGGGAGATAGTATCATGGATGCGCGCCACGTCAGCGGATGCCGTGCCAGCCGAACTGGTCTGAAAAATGCTGTTCACCATTTCGGCGCGGACGATGACGGCTCTTCATCATCGCGAGCGCCCCGACACCGCATGACCTCCACCCTCGACAGCCGCCAGTTGCTCGCCTTCGCCACCTTGGCGAGGTGCGGGAGCTTCACCCAGACCGCCAAGGATCTTCACCTGACGCAGTCCGCGATCAGCCACACGATCAAGGCATTGGAACAGGACGTGGGGGTTCCCTTGTTTGATCGCGTCGGCAAGCGCGTGTTTCTGACCGAGGCCGGGGAGCTGTTGAGGCCCTCCGCGGAGCGGATTTTGCGGGAGATGCACGACACCCGCACGGCGTTGGAGGAGGCGGGGACGTGGGGACGCGGTCGTCTGCGCGTGGGCGCGAGCGTGACGACGTGCCAGCATCTTCTGCCGACGGTGCTTCGCGAGTTCCGGCAGAGCTTTCCCGATTGCGCGCTGAGGATGGAGCCGGGCGACGGACCGCGGATGGTGGAGCTGCTGAGTTCGAACCAGGTCGATCTCGCGCTGATGCTCGAGCCGGCGAGGGAGGAGGGGCTGGCTTTTCGTCGTCTCTTTTCCGACGAGCTGCGGGTGTTGGTATCGCCGATGCACGCGTGGGCGAGGGCGGGCCGCGTGCCTGGCGAGGGGCTCGCGAAGGAAACCCTGATCGTCTACAACAAGGGAAGTTACACGGACGCCCTTCTCACGGATCACCTGCGCGCCGCGGGACTTGAACTCGGCGACACGATGGAGCTGGGCTCGATGGAGGCGATCAAGGAGCTGGCCAAAGTCGGCGTTGGCGCGGGCGTGCTGGCGCCCTGGGTCGCGCGGCGGGAGCTGGCGGAGGGATCGTTGGTCGCGCTGCCCATGCCGGGGGGGAAGTTGAAGCGGGTGTGGGGAGTCGCCCATCTGCGCGGACGAAAACTTTCGTTGGCCGAGGAAACATTCGCCGGATTGTGCGAGGCGGTGGCCCAGACGGTGGACGCGGGATGATTCGCGGGATCGCGGTCGCGACGTGGCGTCGGCAATTTTTGCCCGGCCGCTGGAACAATTCGCGCAGATGAAGCGTATTCATGGAGCGGAGACGCTCGCGCGGAGGGATCGCGGGCGGCGCCGTGCGAGCCGGCATCACGCCGGGCGGCCGCGGATTCCGGACTTTGGCGGTTAACACGACGCCGGTTTCAGGCGGCGGAAGGCTCGCGGAACGAGTGCCAGAGGTAGAGCAAAACGCCGACGCAGATGCCGATGTCGGCCACGTTGAAGGTCGGGTAGACGTAGTCGCCGAAGTGGAAATCGAGGAAGTCGATCACGTGCCCGTGGAGGATGCGGTCGACGAAGTTGCCGACGATGCCTCCGCAGAGAAGGCCGAAGGCGACCTGCACCCGGTTGTCGCGCAGACCGAGATGTCGGCGCCAGAAGTAGATGCCCAGGAGGGTGAGGCCGGCGAAAAGGGCGAGGATCGCGCTTTGGTCGCGGAACATGCTCCACGCGGCGCCGGTGTTGCCCACATGCACGAGGTGGAAGAACCCCTCGACGACGGGGATGGCGCCTTCTTGCGGGTGATAGGTGGGGAACTCCAGATGGGCCGCGATCCAGAACTTGGTGACCTGGTCGAAGGCGAAAACGAGCAATGAAAGAATCCAAAGCCTGCGGTAGGCGAGCGCGCGCTCCATCCAGCCGGGGCGAACGGAGGTCGCGGCCGACAGGGTGCCCTCGCCGATCGGCGAGGGAGAGGAAGAGGTTTCGGGCAGGCGGATGTCCACGTGTGCGAGTGGGCGAAGCTAAGCGGAGAAAGAGGCGGCCGGGAAAGCCGAAGCGTCGGGCTACGGGGACGGAAGACGCGGACGGGAGAGAACGAACGAGGCGGGCGAACCGAAATTCGCACGCCTCGCCGGCGGGGGCGGCGCCGATGTCGGCGACTACTCGTCGCCGCCGTCCTCGATCTTCGAGCCGCCTTCTTCGCCTTCGCCAAAGATGCCGGTCTGGCCGCGGACGCGGTAGCGGGTTTTTTCGACCTCTTTCATCGCTTCCGCGGTGTAGCGGGTGAAGGGCACGGCGAGCAGGCGTTCCTTGGGAATCGGCTTCTCGGTGTGTTCGCACACGCCGTAGGTGCCGGCCTTGATGCGCTGGATGGCGGCCTCGATTTCGGCGAGGGCCTCCTGTTCGTTGGCGACGAGGCTGAGGGCGAAGTCGCGGTCGAAGGAGTCGGTGCCGCCGTCGGTGCCGTAGCTGGAGAGGTCGCCGGAGTCTTCCTTGGCGGAGCGCTTGAGGGTCTCCTCGCTATGCTGGTCGACCTGGCCGGTGACGTGGTTGCGCAGTTCGATCAGGAGCTTGTAGTAACGCTTAAACTTTTCGGGAACGGCGTCTTCCTCGTTTTCGGCGTGGGAGGCCTTGGCGCGGGGGTTGAACCCGAGGATGTCCGCGAGCGACGCGGCTTTCACCTTGGACGGCGCGGCGGGTTTGAGCGCGTCGACGGGAAGCGGGGCGACTTTGCCGGACTTGGTGGCGATCACGGGAGTCTGATTGACGGGCTCCGCGGCGGGGGTCTTCTCGGCGGTGGTTTTCGCTATCGCGAGGACCTCGTCGAGGGTGAAGGCGGAGGGCTTGGCGGGCTTCGCGCGCTGGGCGAGGATCTTGGCGCGGACGGCGTCCTTGCCTTTGAGGGCCTTGCCCGCGGGAGCGGGGCGAGCCTCGGAAGCCTTTGCGGGGGCCGCTTTGCCGCCGGCGGGGGCGGCGGGTTTGCTTGCCGGCGCGGCGGGCGCGGCCTTGCCCTTGGAGGGCGAGGGAGCCGGAGCGTGCTTGGCGGCGGGCTTCTTGTCGGGAGTGGGCTTGGATTTGGACATTGGCTTGGGCGCGGGTTTTTTCGCGACGGATTTGGAAGGCTTGGAAGATTTGGAAGGCTTCGACGGTTTCTTTTTGGCGGCCGGGGCGGGCTTGCGGGCGGGTTTGTGTGCCATGGTTTTTGGGGTGTAAGTTAAAGCAAACGAGTGGGGCGCCGAAGGGAGTCGCGGGGGGTTACGCGGTGATCGCCTCGGCGCAGCGCGGGCAGACCTCGTGGTCTCCCGCGGCCTGAAGGGCCGGCACCCAGCGCCAGCAGCGCGGGCACCGGACGAAGCCGAGTTCGGCGCATGGCCGGGCGGCGACGCCCAGCGGCGCCGACGCCGGCGTTTCGGCGAGGGTGACGTGCGAGACGATGAAGAGCTCGGGCAGGAACGCCTCGTGGCGGCGGAGAATCGCGTCGAGCGGATCGGAGCCGGCGACTTCGAGCGTGACGGCGGCGTCGAGGGATTTGCCGAGTTTGCCGGCCTGACGAAGGGGTTCGAGCGTCTCGTTGACCTTGGCGCGGACCTTGAGGAGCTCGGCGAAATCGGCGGCGAGGGTCTCGTCGGTCCACGCGGGGTGGGCGACGGGCCAGTCGGAGAGGTGGACGGACGGCGCGGGAGCGTCCGCAAGCGGACGGCCCACGGCGGAATCAGGAGCGAGGTCGGCCTTGAAGTGGGCGTGGCACCAGGCCTCGTCGGCGGTGAAAGTGAGGATCGGCGCGAGCACGCGGACGAGGACGCCGAAGATGGCGTGCACGGCGGTTTGCGTGCTGCGGCGCTGCGGGTGGTCGACCGGGAAGGTGTAGAGGCGGTCCTTGCAGACGTCGTTGTAGACGGCGCTGAGGGTGGTCGCGACGAAGTGGGAGCAGAGCGAAACGACGCGGTGGAACTCGTAGGCGTCGTAGGCGGCGGTGGCGTCGGCGAGGAGCTTCGATAGCTGGTGCAAGGCCCAGCGGTCGAGAACGTCGAGTTCGGCGACGGGGAGGGCGTTTTTCGAGGCGTCGAAGTCGTGGAGCAACGAGAGCTGGTAGCGCAGGGCGTTGCGGAAGGAGCGATACTGCTCGGCGGAGTTATCGAGGATCTTCTTGGAGAGCGTGATGTCCTGCGTGAAGTCCTGCGAGGCGAGCCAGAGGCGGATGACGTCCGCGCCGTAGTCGTTGACGAAGTTGTCCGAGGTCGGGGGCTTTTCGTATTGGCCGGACTTGGAGATTTTTTTCCCGTCCTCGCCGACGATGAAGCCATGGGTGAGCACGGCCTTGTAGGGGGCGCCGCCGTGGGCGACGACGCCGGTCCAGAGGGAGGACTGGAACCAGCCGCGGTGCTGGTCGGAGCCCTCGAGGTAGAGGTCGGCGGGCCACTGCGTAGTGCCCTGGCCATTACGAAGGACGGCGGCGTGCGAGCTGCCGGAGTCGATCCAGACGTCGAGGGTGTCGCGGCCGCTGGTCAGTTCGGAGGCGGCGGGCCAGCCGCCGGGAAGGGCGACGCCGGCGAGGAGCTCGGCGGCGGAGGCCTCATACCAGAGATTGGTGCCGCGCGGGTGGGCGGCGATCTTGGCGGCGACGGCGCGGACGACGTCGGCGTCGAGCCAGGCGTTTTTCTTCGCGTCGTAGAAGGCGATGATGGGCACGCCCCAGCTGCGCTGGCGGCTGATGCACCAGTCGGGGCGGGCTTCGACGGCGCCGGTGAT
Source organism: uncultured Akkermansia sp. (assembly GCA_966251015.1). Classification (GTDB taxonomy): domain Bacteria; phylum Verrucomicrobiota; class Verrucomicrobiia; order Opitutales; family Opitutaceae; genus IMCC26134_A. The sequence goes on from CBINJQ010000065.1 coordinate 8,098, forward strand.
GCGGGCCTGGCCCCAGGCGGGGAACCATTGGACGCCGCCAATAGATTTTAGCGCTTCGTTACGAGGAGTGCGTCGCAGATCTGCAGTCACCCCGCTTCCGAAGTCGATCTTTGGCCCGCTTGCCATGCGGAGGCGAGTTCCTCCCGGCAGCACGCCTACCTCATTGTTGAGCTCTCTATCGAGGCCGACGAACCACTGGTCGACGGCGCGGAAGATGATGGGGGTCTTGGAGCGCCAGCAGTGCGGGTAGCTGTGGACGTATTTCGCCTTGGCGAGAAGCGCGACGTGGCCGGTGGCGGCGCCGGGCGTGGCGAGTTTTTTCAGGACCGCGAGATTGGCGGGGCTGGGTTTCTTGGCCTTCAGGTCCTCGACGGTTTCGAGGCAGGAGACGCCGACGAGGTCGGCGGGGACTTTGCCGTCGTCGAGGTAACGACCGTCGTCGCCGACGGGGCAGTAGATCTCGAGGCCGTATTTGAGGCCGGTGAGATAGTCCTCGGCGCCGTGACCGGGGGCGGTGTGGACGCAGCCGGTGCCGGAGTCGGTCGTGACGTAGTCGGCGAGGACGACGGGCGCGGCGCGGTCGATGAAAGGATGGCGCGGGGCGAGGCCCTCGAGCTTCGCGCCGAGGACGGTGGCCGACCAATTGCCGATGATCGAGGCGGGATCGGGGTGCTTGATCGCGTCGAGGAGGGGAACGACGAGGGCCTTGGCGACGAGGATGCGGTCGGCGCCGAGATCGACGACGACGTATTCGACCTCCGGATGCACGGCGATCGCGAGGTTGGCGGGGATCGTCCAAGGCGTGGTCGTCCAGATGACGACACTGAGGGGCTTGTCGGTCGGAAGGCCGAATTCTTGCGCCTCCGCGACGGGCACGAGGAACTTCACCCAGATGGCGATCGACGTGTGTTCGGCGTATTCGATCTCGGCCTCGGCCAGGGCGGTCTCGAAGGGGATGGACCAGTAGACGGGCTTCTTGGAACGGTAGACGAGGCCTTGTTCGACGAAGGCGGCGAAGGTGCGGACGATGTCGGCCTCGAAGGCGGGGGCCTTGGTCTTGTATTCGTTGGCCCAGTCGGCCTGGACGCCGAGACGTTTGAAGGAGGCGGTCTGTTTCTTGATCCAGCCTTCCGCAAAGGCATCGCAGCGGGCGCGGAGCTCGGCGGTGGACAAGGTTTGTCCGGAGGCCTGGATTTCCTTCGCGACTTTTTGTTCGATGGGCAGGCCGTGGCAGTCCCATCCGGGGACGTAGGGCGTGCGGAAGCCGCGCAGGGATTTGTAACGAAGGGTGATGTCCTTGAGGGACTTGTTGAGCGCGGTGCCGATATGGACGTCGCCGTTGGTGAACGGGGGGCCATCGTGGAGGACAAAGGCGGCCTGGCCGGCGCGCTTTTGCTGGATGGCTTCGTAGAGATTCAGCTTTTCCCACGCGGCGAGGCGGAGCGGTTCGCGCTTGGGGAGATCTCCGCGCATGGGGAAATCGGTCTTGGGAAGGCTGAGAGTATGCTTAAGATCGGTCGCCATGCCGGTATAAAAGGGCGCGGCAGGCTAGGGGGGAGGGGGGGCGAGTCAAGGGCGAGCGCGGCCTTGAAATGACCAAGACCCGACGAAGAGCGATGATTCGTGAAGGCGCTCGCGGCGCGGGCGGAGGGCCAACGAGGGCGGGCCGGGCGGTCGCGGGAGGCGCCCCGGGACTCTCTCCGGGATGCTTTTCAGGCCGATGCCGCGCGGCCGAGGCGTTCGCCGGCGGCGAGGCAGGCGGGGAGCCCGATGCCGTCCCGGACCGGGCCGCCGATGAACAGACCCTTGTGGCGCTGCTCGGCCGCGGAGATCACCTCAAGGTGGTTGTCGTGATTTAGCTGATACTGCGGGATGGCGCGCGGCCAGAAGGCGCGTCGCGCGAAGACGGGATCGCCGTTCGCGCCGAGGATATCGGAGAGCTCGCGCATAACCGCGGGGAGCTGCGCTTCGAGCGGCTGGCGGGCGAGTTCGCCGTGGCGGGCTCCGCCGACCATGACGGTAAGCGCGACGTGGCCCTCCGGCGCGCGGCCGGGGAAAAGCGTGGAATTGAAAAGAACGCCGAGCAGGGAGCGTTTCTCCGCGGAGGGAAAAAGCACCCCGAAGCCGTCGAGCGGATGGGCGACTTGTTCGCGGCGAAAGCCGAGGAAAAGCGAGGCCACCGCCGGATGTTCGAGGTGGTCGAGCGAAGCCAGCGAGCTTTGCGCGCCGGGCGAGCCGATGGCGAGGCGCGCCAGGGCGGGAGCCGGCAGGGCGAGGATGACGCGGGAGAACCGCTCCGCGGGCGAGGCGTCGATGATCCAGCCGCCGCGGGAGGGGCTGATCTGGGAAACCGGGCGTTCGAGCCGGAGCGAGCCGGGCGGAAGCGCGGCGGCGAGCGCGCGCGGCAGCGAGGCAAGCCCGTCGGCGAAGCTGATGATCGGCGGCGGGCCGGACGCCTCGCCGCGGGCGCGTTTGGCCTTGGCGGACTTGATCTGCGCCCGGATCAGCGAGCCGTGCTCGTGCTCCGCTTTCCAAAGCGTCGGGAAGGAATGGCGCGCGGAGAGCTTCGACGCGTCGCCGGCGTAGATCCCGGAAACAAAGGGATCGAGGGCGTAGTCGAGCAGCTCCCGGCCGAAGTGTTCGCGGAAAAAATCCGCGAGGGGCAGATCGTTCAGGCGCGGCTGGCGGCGGCGGAAGATCTCGCGGAAGACACGGAACTTGGTCCGCACCGAGAACACGTCCGAGCGGAAAAAATCGGGCGGGGAGAGCGGCAGGGGGCGGAGCTTGCCGTCACGGAGGATGTAGCGGTTTTTCGCGGCGGGAGCGGCGGCCTGGCGGGCGGACTCGAGGCCGAGTTCGCGCAGGAGCGCGGCGACCGCGGGTGTTTCCTGAAGCGAGTTGGGACCCGACTCCACGAGCCAGCCGTCGGCGGTGCGATCGCTTCGGATGACGCCGCCGGGAAACGGGGAGGCCTCGAAAACCACGACCTTGCGCCCGGCCCGCGACAGGTGGTGCGCGGCGGAGAGGCCGGTGAGGCCGGCCCCCAAGACTGCGATCGGGAGGGGATTTTCGCGGGACGAGTTCAAGGGACGAATCCAGTGGTCCGGACAGTATGCGGGCTCGGAGGGCGTGGTCGCGGCGTTTGTTGCGTTTTATCCCTCTCGCGTTCGACGACGCGGGTTCAACGGAAAGAGACCACGGTGTCCACGAGAGCCTGCATGCACTCGATCCTGGCGTCGGGGGTGATGCCGTGGCCGAGGTTGAACACGTGGCCGGGCCGGCCGCGCAACGACTCCAGGAGCCTCGTGGCCTGGGCGCGGACGATCCCGGGCGTGGTGGTCATGAGCACGGGGTCGAGATTGCCTTGCAGAGCGACGTTGGCCGGAAGCGACCCGCGGAGCGCGGCCAGATCCGCGGTCCAGTCGACGCTGATGGCGCGCACGCCGGAGGCGGCCTGGGCGGCGAGGTGTGGCGAGGTGCCTTTCGCATACAGGATCACCGGGAAATCGGAGGGCAGGGCGGCGACGAGGCGGCGGATCCACTGAAGCGAGGCGGCCTCGTAGTCCGGGCCGGCGAGGATGCCGCCCCAGCTGTCGAAGATCTGGATGGCGTCGGCGCCGGCCGCGATCTGCATACGGAAATAGGCGGCGAGCGCGACGGTGAGCTTTTCGAGCAGGGCGTCAAAGGCGGCGCGATCCGTGTAGAAGAGAAGCTTGGCGCGGGCGAAGTCCTCGGAGCTGCCGCCTTCAAGCATGTAGGTGGCCAGCGTCCAGGGAGATCCTCCGAAGCCGAGGAGCGTGTGGCCGGTGGACGCGACCTCGCGTTTGATGAGCCGGAGCGCGGCGCCGACATAGGAGAGCGTTTCGGGGACGCTGTCGGCGGGGGCGAGCGCGTCGATCTGCGCTCGGGTTTCAAGGCGATAGGCCATCTGGATGCCGCCGGTGTCGCGAAAGGCGTAGGGCTGGCCGAGGGCCTCGGGGATGACGAGGATGTCGGAGAACAGGATGGCGGCGTCGAGCCCGGGGAAACGGCGGAGGGGCTGGAGCGTGACCTCGGTGGCGAGTTCGGGCGTCTTCACCATTTCGAGGAAGGATGATTTCGCCTTGAGCGCGCGGTATTCGGGCAGGTAGCGACCGGCCTGACGCATGACCCAAACCGGCGGGCGGTCGAGGGGCTGGCAGGCGAGGGCGGCGAGGAAACGTTCGCGGGAGGTCATCGCGCGAAATGACCAATGACCAATGACCAATGACCAATGAAAAAACGCATGATCGGGTGATTTATCCCTGAAGTCGGTTAGGCCCCCGAGGCCCAGTCGCGCGGGCGGAGAAAATCCGCGTGAAGACGATGCTCCTCGGTGCCGGGGGCGGGCGCGCGGCCGTAGTCCCAGCGCACGAGCGGCGGCAGGCTCATGAGGATGCTTTCGGTGCGACCGCCGCTTTGGAGGCCGAAGAGGGTGCCGCGATCCCAGACGAGATTGAACTCCACGTATCGGCCGCGGCGATACAACTGCCAGTCGCGCTCCGATTCGGAGGTCGGGGTGTTTTTTCGGCGGGCGACGACGGGCCGGTAGGCGGGGACGTAGGCGTCGCCCACCGCGCGAAGAAGGGCGAAGGATTTCTCGAAGCCGAGGGCGTTGAAGTCGTCGAAGAACAGGCCGCCGATCCCGCGGGGTTCGCCGCGGTGCTTGAGGAAAAAGTAGTCGTCGCACCACTTCTTGAAGCGCGGATAATACTCGTCGCCGAAAGGGGCGAGGGCCGCGCGGGCGGTGCGGTGCCAGTGGACGCAGTCCTCCTCGTAGCCGTAATAGGGGGTAAGGTCGAAGCCGCCGCCAAACCACCAGGCGGGAGCGGAGCCGTCCGAGGGCGTCGTGCTGAAAAAGCGGACGTTGGCGTGGCTGGTGGGCACGCGAGGATTGCGCGGATGGATGACCAGCGAGACGCCCATCGCGACCCAGGGCTTGCCCGCGAGTTCGGGGCGGTGGGCGGTGGCGCTGGGCGGCAGCCGCGTGCCCGTCACATGGGAAAAGGCGACGCCGGCTTTCTCGAAGACCGCGCCCTCCGCGAGGATGCGCGTGCGGCCGCCCCCTCCGAGGCCGGCGGCGGCGCCGGGCTCCCCGTCGCGCGTCCATTCGTCGGTGCGGAAGCTTTCGCGGCCGTCTTCCTCGGCGAGCGCCGCGCAAATGCGGTCCTGGAGATCGAGGAGGTAGCTTTTGACGGCGGCGAGATCGGGGGCTGCGGACATGAGGGGAAAAGACAATCCATCCCCGGCGAGCGCCTCCAACCCGATTTTTTGAAGGAGGGAGACGCGGCGCGGGGAGGGCGGGCGGGGCTTGACGACTTTGCGAGGGCGCGAGGGCTCGACAGCGGGGGCGGGGTTGGCGATGGGTAACGGTTCGCACTCCGGCTTCGCCGGCCCAGCTTTTCCCTACGAATGAACATTCCCGTCCTCGCGACTCTCGCCGCCTCCGGATTTTTCGTCGCGTTTATCCATGCGGCGCTGCCGACGCATTGGTTGCCTTTCGTGCTGGTGGCGCGGGCTCGCGGCTGGCGCGAGCGGAAGACGATGGGCGTGGCGGTCGCGGCGGGGTTGGGGCATGTCGCCCTGACCTCTTTGCTCGGATTGGTGGTCGCGCTGCTCGGACGGGAGATCGACGAGCATTTCGGCGGGTGGTTTAAATGGATAGCCGGCGGGAGATTGCTGGCGGTGGGCGTCTATTTCGCCGTGCAACAGCTTCGGGTGGCGGGGTTGCGCCATCACCATTTGCCCGGCGGCCATCATCATCCGAGCGAGGCTTGCGGACACGAGGAGGACGCCAGCCACCTGGAGCATGAACTGCGGGAGAGCCCGCTGGTGGAAAAGAAGACGGGGGACTGGGCGGCGATCAGCGGACTGCTGGTGATGCTGACTCTCTCGCCCTGCGAAGCCTTTCTCCCCGTTTATCTGAAGGGCGTGGAGTTCGGCTGGACCGGCTTCCTCGTGCTCAGCGGAATTCTGGCGGCCGCGACGCTTGGCGGAATGACCCTCTTCACGTGGATGGCCTTGCGCGGGCTGTCGCGCTTTGATCTGCGAAAAGTGGAGCGGTTCGAGGCGGGCATGCTGGCGGCCGTCTTTCTGTTGCTCGGCGCGATGACGCTCTTCATCGAGCACGGCCACGGGCACGCGCACTAGAGCGCTTCAAATAGAGTTGTAGCCGATGAAAGTCAGGTTCAATAGAGATGGA
>CBINJQ010000066.1:0-14224 GCA_966251015.1 uncultured Akkermansia sp.
CGGGAGGACATCCCGCAGATCGTGGATTTTTGCCTGCATAACCTCGTCAAGCAGAAGAAAGCGCGCGTGGCGAAAGTTTCGCCCGAGGCGAGGGCCATGCTCGCACGTTATGAATGGCCGGGCAACGTGCGCGAGTTGGAGAACCTCGTCTATCGCGCGGCGGTGATCGCGCAGGGCGACGCGATTCTGGTGAAGGACCTTCCGCCGGAGGTGCTGGCGAGCGCGGGGACGGCAAGTCCTGTGGCGCCCGCGGCGTCGGCGTTGGCGCCGGCCCAGACGACCGCGCCGGCGGGCGCGCCGGAGCCGGCCGCGTCCGCGCCGCTGAATTTAACGGTTCCTCCGATCAGGCTGGCGCCGTCCGTCGGCGGGTCAGTCGCGCCGATGCCGGCCCCGGCGATGGCGCCCGCGCCCGTGGCGACACCCGCAGCGGAGCTGACGGTTTCGCGGGCGCTGGATTTTCTTCACACCGAATTGAGCAAGGAGGCGGAGCCCCTTCTGGAGAGGCTTGAGCGCGAGATGATCGTTCGGACTTTGAAAGAGTTGGACGGGAATCTTGCCCGCACCTCGGAGCGGCTCGGGATGACTCGCGCCACGCTGCGGAAGCGTGTCGAGGAACTCGGGCTGCAACAGGGTTGACCGAGGGCGGGCGGGCCTTCCAAATCCGCCGAGCAGTGTTTCGGAAGGGTGGCAGAGTGGTCTAATGCTCCAGCCTTGAAATCTGGCGGGCCGAAAGGCCCCGGGGGTTCGAATCCCTCCCCTTCCGCCAGCTTTTGCCCGTCGGGCCACGGCTGGCGAGGCCGCGGCGGATGCAGGCCAATGTGACGAGGGATGCGAACCCGGGGTTCGACGGAGTGGAGCGAAGCGGAACGGAGATGGGCCGCGCGAAGCGCGCCGCGCAGCGGTGACCGCAGGTCAGCCAATCCCTCCCCTTCCGCCAGCTTTTGCCCTCGATGGGGGTCGGGCGGCGGCGACTTGGCGGAACGCGCCGCGCATCAGTCTTTCTTCCGGCCGAAGAAAAAGAAAAAGTAGGCCGAGAGCGCGACGAGGAGGACAAGCCACCAGAAGTAGCGGAGCTCGCGCGCGGCCAGTTCGACGAAGGCGAGCGCGCGCGGAAAAAGCAGGCAGAGCACCACGATGATCACGACGGCCACGACCGCGGTGAGCGCGCGGATGAGCCGCGGGGCGCGCGCGGGCAGGGGCGTCACGTTTTTGAGCGGGCGTTTCATCGCGATGGCAGGGCGCGGAAAGTCGGGCAGATGGATGATCGCGCTCAGCGCTTTCCGGCGGGGGCGGCGGCCGCGGGGAGTTGGTTGAGCGGGAGAATGAAGTTCGTCCCCGCGCCGTCGCCGCCCGCGCCGCCTCCGCCGACGACGAGCGGGGAGCGGCCGTCCCACTTTTCGACGATCTGGAGCTGGATAAGGCCCGGGGTGTCGCGCAGCGCCTCGCCGCGGATGCGGATGGCCTCGGCCTCGCCCTTGGCCCTGATGATGGCGGTGTCGGCCTCGATTTGCGTCTTTTGCTGGGTGAAGCGCGCTTTCGCGGCCTCCTGCTCCTGGACCATTTTCGATTCGATGGCCGCCTCGAGCTCGCGCGAGAGGGTGATGTTTTCGATGACGATGTCTTCGACGATGAGAAGCTGGTCGATCTTCTGGCGGGCGGCCTCGAGGGTGCGGGATTTGATCTCCTCGCGTTTTTTCACGATCTGCTCCGCGCTTTGCAGGGCGGTGACCTCCTTGAGGGCTTCCTGCACGCGCGGCGCGACGAGGCTCGCGAAAGGCTCGCCGGCGAACTCCTGGTAGATCTTCACGACCGAGCTTTCCGGGATGCGGTAGAGCACCCGCAGGACCGTGTTCACCTGTTGAAGATCGGACGAGTAGCACTCGGCGGGAAGTTCCCGCGTCTGCTGGCGCACGAGGACGGGTTGCACATGCGAGATGAAGGGGGCCTTGGTGCCGAAGCCTTCCGGCAAGGCGGCGGGGGAGACTTTGCCGAGCGTCACGAGGACCCCGCGCGTGCCGGGCTCGATCACATAGGTGGCCTGGGAGGCGGCGATGACGAGGACGAGGATGAGGATGACGCTGCCGATGAGCTTGCCCAAGGTGGAGGGATGCATGGCACGGACAATCCGACCGCGGGGTCGATCGGCAAGCGCATCCGGAAAGGAGAACGACTTGATGCGCGCGAGAGTTGGGCTTGCCCCGAAGGAAGCGGCCGCTCGAATGGCGGGCGGGCGCAAACCGTTAACATGTCGAATCCTCCAACGCATCTGCTGATCGACGGATCGAACGTCCTGCATGCGTGGCCCGACACGCGCGCGCTGGCGCGGCGCGACCGGGAGGCGGCGAAGGCTCTGCTCCTGCGGCGTGCGGGGGTGCTGCATGATTTCTCGGGCTGGCGGGTGACGGTGGTCTTCGACGGGCGGGGAGAGGACCTCCGTGTGGAGGGGGTGGGAGACGCGGCGGATTTCGCCTGCGTGCATACGCCGGCGGGCGCCACGGCCGACGACATGATCGAGCAACTGGTCGGTCGGGCGGCGGCGCCCGAGGCCTGCCTCGTGGCCACGGCCGACCAGGCCGAGCGCGCCACGGTGGAGGCGGCGGGCGCGGCCTGGTGTTCGCCCGAGGAGCTGGCCCGACGTATCGATCAAGCGAATACAAGGCAGGCGCGCCGGGTGGCGCGGGGGAACGCCGCGAGCGAGCGGGCGTGGCGTGACGCGGGCGGGGCGGGCGGAGGAATCGTTCGATGAGCGAGGCATCGCCGGGTTGTCCCGCGGCGGACGAGGATGCGGGGCGCGCGCTGGTCTTCGAGGAGATCACGGGGCTGCACGGCGCCTTTGTGTTTCCGGAGCGTTTGCTTCAACGGATATGGCTGAGGGGCGACTTCGACGGTCGCGGTCTGCGGCTTCGGGACGGAAGGACGTTGAAGATCGTGCGGCGCGGTCGTTGGAACCGGCTGCCGGGGCCGGATTTTTTCGAGGCGGAGTTTCGTGTCGGCGAGGGCGCGTCGGCCGAGATCTGGCGGGGGGACGTCGAGGTGCATTTGCGGGCGGGGGATTGGGACCAGCACGGGCACGCCTCGGACCCGGCATACGACCGGGTGGTGTTGCACGCGGTGTTGTTTCCGGCTCCGAGGGAATGGACGGACGGGGCGGGCGGGAGGCGGATTCCGATTCTGGAGTTGTTGCCGCTGCTGGAACGGGATCTCGAGGCCTATGCAGAAGAGGCCGCGGTGGAGGAGCTGGCGGGGCGGCCCTACAGTCAATTGCGCGCGGCGCTCGCCGACACGCCTCACGAGGCCCTGGCGGCCGCGGTGGAGCGACACGCGACAAGGCGGTGGGCGAACAAGGTCGCTCTCGCCAGGCGTCGGATCGACTCCTCGGGCTGGGAGGCGGCCTGCCACCAATCCGCCCTGGAGGTGCTGGGGTATCGACGAAACCGTGCGCCGATGCTGGCGGTGGCGGAGCGTTGGCCGATCGACGCATGGCGGGCGGGGGAAATACGCGTCGAGGACGCGTTTCAAAGCCAGGAAGGCGGATGGACGCGCGCCGGTGTGCGGCCCGCGAACCAACCTCGACTGCGCCTCGGTCAATACGCCGCCTGGATGAAGGGGAGTCCTGATTGGCCCGGAGGGCTTGCGCGGCTGGGGGAAGAGTTGGCGACCATCGCACCGGACGAGGCGGGCCCGGCCCATTTTGGCCTAAAGGAGCGGCGTCGTCGGCGAGGGCTCGGGGTTTGGCGAAAGCGGTTGGCGAAAGAGGTCGCGGCGGATTCCGTGGGCGGATCGCGATTCGATACCCTGGTTTGCGACGCGTGGCTGCCGCTTTTGGCGGCGAATTCGGGGATGACGGACGCGCGGGGCGGGGGAGGCGCCTTGGAAAAATGGTGGAGAGATTGGCCGCCAGGAGACGCGCCTGCGGAGTTGATCCGGTTGGCGGGGGAGTTCGGCGTCGGCGGGACGCGGGACGGAGAGCCTTTGAGCCAAGGGGACTTGCAGGGGTTGTTGGGGTGGTTGGCGGACTTGTTGGCGCTGCCCGGGCGCGGGACTTGACAGCGTTTTACAGGCGTCGCTTACTGCCCGTTCGTTATTACAGTTCACTTTACGAGAAGTGGGCCTCTGGCCCGCTTTTTTTTTCCCTAACCACTCCCCTCACGACCCTCATGAGCAGCGAAATTCTTACCGTCCTCGAATACATGGAGAAGGAAAGGGGCATCGCGCGTGCCGACATGATCGCGGCGATCGTCAACGCCATCAAGGCGGCGGCCCTGAAGGGGGTTAATTCCGGTCAGGAGCTGAAGATCGAAATCAACCCGAGAAACGGCCAGCTGAAGGCGTGGTCGATCTTGAAGGTCACCGATTCGGTGAGCGATCCGAAGTTGGAGATCGCGCTGGAGAAGGCCCAGGCGTTGAAGCCGGGGGTTCTTGTCGGCGACCTGATCGAACGGGAGATCAATCCGTCGGAGCTCGGCCGTATCGCGGCGCAGACGGCGCGTCAGGCGGTGATGCAGAAACTGCGTCAGTTCGAAAAGGACCGTATTTACGACGACTACAAGGACATGGTGGGCAACATCGTGACCGGCACCGTCCGTCGCAAAGAGCGCAACGACATCTTTGTCGATCTTGGCAAATCCGAGGCGGTTCTGCCCGGCCGGGAGCAGGTTCCCGGCGAGGAGTATCAGCCCGGTGATCGCATCCGCGCCATTTTGCTCGCGATCGAAAGCACGCCGCGCGGGCCCGAACTCATTCTCTCGCGCGGAAGCCCTAAGTTCGTCCGCCGTCTCTTCGAGGTCGAGGTGGGCGAGATCGCCGACGGCACCGTGAAGATCGAGGCCTTCGCCCGCGAGCCCGGATATCGCACCAAGATCGCCGTCACGAGCACCGATCCCAAGGTCGATCCGGTCGGCGCGTGCGTCGGCGCCCGCGGCGCCCGCGTGAAGACCATCGTGCGCGAGCTCAACGGCGAGAAGGTCGACATCATCAACTGGTTCGCGGACCCGAAGCAGATGGTGCTCGAGGCGCTCAAGCCGGCGGTGCCGCGCGAGATCGTTTTGGACGACCGCTCGAAGCGCATCCTGCTCAAGGTCGCCACCGAGGATCTCGCGATCGCGATCGGCAAGAAGGGCCAGAACGCCCGGCTCACCTCCCGCCTGATCGGATGGCGAATCGACATCGAGGAGCACAGGAGCGTGGTCGTCGATCCGCGCGCCCAGGCGTCCCGCTCGCTTGTAGAGACCTTTGGCATCGAAGCCGCCCTCGCGGAGCGCTTGGTCTCCGTCGGCATCAACTCTCCGGCCGCCTTTGAGGGCGTCGACGCCGAAGCGCTGGTCGAGGCCGGTTTTAGCGCCGAAGAGGCCGCCTCGATCATGCAACGCGTTTCCGGCGCTTGAGAGCCGGTTCGCCCCGCAGGTTCCATCCCCGCTTTTAACGCATAGTCTTCCTGTTTCGCCCGTAATCTACCGACCGCCGCCCGCCGAATGAGTATCCGTATCCACGAACTAGCCAAACGTCACAACATGGAGGCCAAGGACATGTTGGCGCTGCTCAAGGAGCGGGGCTACGTGTCGCCGGATACCAAGTCGGTCTCCAGCACGGTCAACAAGATCTACGAGGAAGAGGTCGACAAGGAATTCGCCGCCAAGGCGGCGGCGAAGGCCGCGGCCGAGTCTCCGCCTCCCCCTCCCGCCCCGGCCGCGCCGCGCGTGCCGATGGTGAAGAGCGTCGACGACATCGCCCGCGAAAAAGCGGAGGCCGCCGCGAAGGCGGCCGCGGACAAGGCCGCGACTGAAACCGCCGCCGCCCCATCGACCCCGGCCGCTCCCTCCACGCCCCCGGCTCCCGCCGTCGTCCCCGCGGCTTCGCCGGCCCCGGTGAACGCCCCTCGCCCTGTCTCCGCTCCTCCGGCGCCGGTCTCACGTCCGCCGGCCGTGTCCGCCCCCGTGAGCGCGCCCCGTCCTGTCTCCGCTCCGATGGCCCCGCCCGCGATCAATGCGCCGCGCCCCGTGTCGCCTTTGGCGACCCCCGGCCTGCGCGCCCCCGCGCCTGTTTCCGCCCCCGCGCCCGTTCCGCTGCGACCGGTCCAGTCGCCGGCCGTCCCCGCCCCTGTATCCGCGCCGTCCGCTCCGCCGGCATTCTCGGCGCCGCCGCGGCCCCCGGGACCGCCGCCGGCCCCGGCGATTCCCGCGGCCGGGGCTCCGCGTGCGCTCCCCGCGTTCCCCGCCACGACGGGCGCCCCCCGCCCGGCCTTCGTGCCCGCGGCGTCCGCCCCGGCTTCCAACGCCACCATCACGGAGGAGGGCGGCGTCAAGATCATCCACCTCAAGCCGCCGATCATCGTGCGCGACTTCGCGACGACCCTCGGCATGAAGCCCTTCAAGCTCATCTCCGAGCTGATGGAGGCCGGCATCTTCGCGTCGATCAATCAAACGATCGACGAAGCCGTCGCGGCCAAGGTCGCCGAGAAGCATGGTTTCCTGCTCGAGATCAAGCATCGCGGCGAGGCCCAGCAGCCCCAGGTTTCCAAGAAGGAGAAGGAGCAGGCCAAGGCGAAGCAGGCCGCGGAAGACGAGGTCAAGAACCTCGCCCCGCGTCCCCCCGTCGTCTGCATCCTCGGCCACGTCGACCACGGCAAAACCTCGCTGCTGGACGCCATCCGCAAGGCCAACGTGGCCGGCGGCGAGGCCGGCGGCATCACCCAGCACATCGGCGCCTACCAGGTCGAGCACCAGGGCCGCCGTATCACGTTTCTTGATACGCCCGGCCACGCGGCGTTCAACAAGATGCGGGCGCGCGGCGCCTCCGTCACCGACGTCGCCATCCTCGTTGTCGCCGCCGACGACGGCTTCATGCCGCAGACCGACGAGGCGCTCAAGCACGCCCAGTCCGCCGCCGTCACGACCATGGTCGCGGTGAACAAGATGGACGTGAAGGGCGCGAACATCGACCGCGTGAAGCAGCAGATGCAGGAGCGCAACATCGCCCCCGAGGACTGGGGAGGCGAGACCGTCACCGTTCCCGTTTCCGCGCTCAAGGGCACCGGGCTTTCGGACCTTCTCGACATGATTCTCCTCCAGGCGGACGTGCTCGAATTGAAGGCAAACCCGAAGACCGAGGCCTCCGGCATCGTGATCGAATCGCAGGTCGACGTGGGCCGCGGCCCGCTCGCGACGCTTCTCGTGCAACGAGGCACGCTGAAGGTCGGCGACGCGCTCGTGTGCGGCGCCCAGTGGTGCAAGGTTCGCGCGATGTTCGACGACAAGGGCGCCAACCTCAAGGAGGCCGCGCCGTCCACTCCCGTTCGGGTGATCGGGTGGTCCGGCGCGCCCGACAGCGGCGCCCAGTTCAAGGTCGTGAAGAACGCCCGCGAAGCCGAGAATCTCGCCGAGGAGGAACGGCAGCGCATCCGCAAGGATGCGGCCTCGCAGGCGTCCGCCCCGAAAAACGTTTCCGTGGACCAGCTCTTCGCCGACATCGCGGCCGGCCAGAACAAGGTCCTCAAGGTCATCATCAAGACCGACGTCTTTGGTTCGACCGAGGCCGTCCGCCATGTGCTGGAGGGCATCAAATCGACGAAGGTTTCCCTCGAAATCGTCTCCACCGACGTCGGGCTCGTCACCAAGAACGACGTCCTCATGGCCGGCACCGGCGGAGCCGTCGTCCTGGGCTTCAACACGAAGCTCGAGAACGGCGTCACGCCGCTCGCCAAACACCATGGGGTGCGGATCGAGACCTTCGGGATCATCTACGAACTCGCCGACAAGGTGAAGGAGATGATGGCCGACCTGCTCGAACCCGACTTGAAGGAGGTCAAACTCGGCGCGGCCGAGGTTCGCGCCACCTTCCCCTTGGCCAAGGGCTTCGTCGCCGGCTGCCTCGTCACCGAGGGCAAGATCACCCGCAACGGCAACGCTCGTCTCCGACGCAAGAAGGAGATCGTCACCGAGGGCAAGATCGACACGCTCAAGCGCTTCAAGGACGACGCGAACGAAGTGCGCGCCGGCCTGGAGTGCGGCATCAAGCTCGGCGATTTCAACGGCTACGAAATCGGCGACATCATCGAGGTGTTCGAGATCCAGAAGGTTCGCGCCTCGCTCTAAGTCGGGAACGGAAGCCGCGGGTCTCCGCCTGCTTCCCTCCCATTCCAAGGTCCCATGTCATCCAATCGCACTCTACGCGTAAACGAGCTTATCCAGCGCGAGCTGAGCAATCTGTTGCGCAGGCGCTACAAGGATGACGCCGCCCCCATCACGATCACCGCGGTGGAGGTGACGCCGGATACCCGCCAAGGAAAGGTGTTCGTCTCCATCACCGGCGACGACGAACAGACCGAGGAGCGGATGAAATGGCTGCGAAAGCATGCCAAGGAGTTCCGCCTGGCGCTGGGGGAGATCATCGTCCTCAAGCACATGCCGGTGTTGACCTACGAGGTCGACACCGTGACCGATCGGGGCAACCGCATCCTCGGCATCCTCGACGAGATTTCCGATCAGGAGAAGCGGAAGCCGGCGTCGTAGTCGCAGGCGGGACGGGACCGCCGGGCCCGTCGTCCAAGTCGCGTGGCGGGCCCGGCGGTCCCGTCCCATCCAAGTTATTTCTTTCCCGTGTCCCATCTGTATCCGCAGCTCAACGACAGCTTCGCCCGCCTTCTCTCCGCTTGCGGAAGTCGCCGGGTCGTCGTGATCGGACACGCCCGTCCGGACGGAGATTGCATCGGCTCGCAGGTCGCGTTCGCCCGTCTCCTTCGTGCCCGCGGGGTGGACGCGGTATGCTGCAACCCCGATCCGGTGCCCCGCCGCCTGGAATTTCTCGTTCCGGCCGACCTCTCGTTCGTCTCGCTCGAAACCGTGCTCGCGGAGGGCAGGGCGGCGATCTTTGTCGACTGCGCCGACCGTAATCGTGCGACGCCACGCTTCGCCGAGGCTTTTCCGCGTCCGCTGGGCAATATCGATCATCACCTTTCCAATCCAAATTTCGCCGAATTCAATCTCGTCGACACGCCGAGCGCGGCCACGGCGGAGATCCTCGCCGGACTGGTGCAGGACTCGGGGCTGGCGATTGATCCCGTGATCGCGACGGGTCTCTACACCGGCATCGCGACGGATACGGGGCAGTTCCGCTTCGCGGCCACCACCGAGCGAACTTTCCGGCTTGCCGCCGCGCTGGTGGCCGCCGGCGCCGATCCGGCGCGCATGGGACTCGAGCTCTACGAACGTGAGACCTTCGGCAAGCTGCAGCTTTTGCAGCGGTTTCTCGCCTCGCTGGAGACATGCGCCGACGGACGCGTATGCATCGGCATCCTTCCTGAGGGGGTTTACGAACAAACCGGGACGAACATCGAGGACGCCGAGGGTTTGGTCGATTATGCCCGCGCCATCGACGGCGTGGAGATCGGCGCGCTTGTCGAGGTGAGACAGGATGCGATCAAGGGAAGCTTGCGCGCCAAGCACGCGGACTACCGGGTGGACCAGCTTGCGGCCAAGTTCAACGGCGGCGGCCACGCCTGCGCCGCAGGGCTCAACGTCAAAGGAGAGTCGTTGGAGAGTTTTCTGCCTCGGCTGAGGACCGCGTTGATCGCCCAGGTCGATGCGGTTCGGCAAAACCGTGCCTTACGGGCCTGATCCGTGGTTCGAGTCCGTCCATCGAGAAACGCCATCATCGCCGTCTCATGATCGTCCGCACCTCCGCTCCCGAATTCGACGGCGTCCTGCTGATCGACAAGCCGACCGAACACACCTCGCACGACGTGGTGGCCCGTGTGCGCGGCATTCTGAAAATGAAACGCGTCGGGCATGCCGGCACGCTCGATCCCATGGCCACCGGGCTGCTGGTCGTTCTGCTAGGCAAGGCGACCAAGCTCTCCCAGTTCTTGATGAGCGTGGACAAGTGTTACACGGGCTCCGTCACGCTGGGAAAGATCACGAACACCCAGGACGCGGAGGGCGAAGTGCTGGAGACGCGTCCGGTGCCCGGCTTTTCCGAAGAGCAGATCCGGGCGGCTTTGCGCGGCATGGTGGGCGACCAATACCAGACCCCGCCGATGTTTTCGGCGATCAAGATCAACGGCCAGCCGCTCTACAAGGCGGCGCGCGCAGGCGAGGAGATCGAGCGTGAGCCGCGTTTTATCCGGGTGAAGCGTTTTGATCTCACCCGCTGGGCCGCGCCGGACACCTTGGATTTTGTGGTGGACTGCACCAAAGGCACCTATGTTCGCACGCTGGCCCACGATCTGGGCCAGAAACTCGGTTGCGGCGCGCATCTCAGCGCGTTGAGGCGCATCTCTTCCGGCCAACTCAATGTGAGCCGCGCCGTCACGCTGGACGTCCTCCAAAAGATGACCCCCGCCGAGGTGCAGGCCGCGCTGATCCCCGGATACGAGGCGGCCCCTTCTGTCGCGCTGGGCTGACCGGCGTCCAAGATCGAGCAGACGTGGCCAAGATTTTCGACAGCCTTTCCTCCGCCTGCCCGATTTCGGGACGACGTCCGCTGCATCTGGCCATCGGCATGTTCGACGGCGTGCATCTCGGGCACCAGGCGGTGATCAAGGCGGCGGTGCAATCGGCCCACCGCAGCAACGGCATGGCCGCGGTGCTCACGTTTGATCCCCATCCGAGCCGACTTTTCCGTCCGGACGATCCTGTGCGGTTGATAATGGATCGGGAGCGCCGTGTCGCCGCGTTGGCGGCGCTGGGGGTTTCCGCCGTGATCGTGCAACCCTTCGACGCCGAGTTTGCGGCGATCAACGCCGCCGATTTTTTACCGAGCCTCAAGGCGGCGTTGCCTGATTTGCACACCGTCTATGTCGGCGAAAACTGGCGCTTCGGACGCGGCAGAACCGGAGATGTGGCGATGTTGGTCTCCGAAGCGAAAAAACTGAAGCTGCACGTGGTGAGCGCGCCGCGCATCAATGGTGACGGCGAGCCGATCAGCAGCACCCGCATCCGGAGTTTGCTTCTCGAAGGCCGGATCGACGCCGCGAACGTGTTGCTCGGCGCGGCCTACGCCAGCGAAGGCGTGGTCAGGGGTGGAAAGCAACTTGGCCGGACGATCGGGTTTCCGACTTTAAACCTGCCTTGGTCGCCTGACTTGCGGCCTCGCCTGGGCGTTTACGTGGTCTCGATTTGCCGCGCGGACGGCGACGAGCAACCGCTGCGCGCGGTGGCGAACTATGGCCTGCGGCCGACGGTTGAGCAGGTGGCCGAGCCGCAGTTGGAGGCGCATGTTTTGTCGGACGAATGCCCTTATGGGCCTGGTGACCGACTTCGGGTCGAGTGGCTTGCTTTTCTTCGGCCCGAGAAAAAATTCGGCAACGTCGACGAGCTCCGCGCGCAGATCGTGCGCGACCGCGATGCGGCGCGGTCGTGGTTTGCGATATAGCGGGGATTTACCGCGATGGCGTTGGATTCTCTTCGCGCTTAGGCTGGGGGGACGGAGGAGGTGTCCAGGGCTTTAGTCCGATTCGATCACCAAGGACGACCATGGTCCACGGGGTGTAGGCGGGGAGGGCCGCGACTAACACGGCGTTCTGATCGGGACTTAGATCCCGGGCGTAAAGAATCGGTTCACGCTCCCAATCGCGCGGTAGATCGGCGGGTTCCAAACGAGCATCGGCCGAATCATCGATCTGGGCGAACACAAGGTGCGGGCCGGGCTTCTCGCTCAGCTTTTTGGCGATCTCTTTCAACTGCTTTGTGAATTGGTATTCCACCGCCAAGGGACGAGCCGTTGGGCCGCTCCCGAGGAAGGCAACTTGCAGAAACACCCCTGTAATCATGAGTCGTTTGATCAGCGTCGGCGCAATAGCGTGGAGTCGGGCTAGCCCGAGCGCGACCAAGGCGAGCAACGCGGGAGATGCGAACGCCCACCACGACGAGGACAAGGGATAGCGGACAAGAGCCACTCCAGCCATGCCGATGCAGATTAACCAAGCAGGTCGGGTGTCGCGCGAGGGAAGGGCGATCGCGACCGCGAGAGCCCCCAGCGCCACCCCGATGCCTGCGGCATACTGGATTCCGTCCGTGAGGCGATTCAACCACGCCCGGTAAACCGGGCTTTCCCAGCGGGCTGCGGGAATCGCGACGAGTTCATCGTAGCGCTCGATCACGGGATCCAGCTGCTCTGGCGGCGGACGAATCATTTCCCACAACCAGTGCGGGGCGGAGACGTAGTGTTTGTCGTATGCCCGGGCTGGCGAATAAAGAAAGTTTCCCGTGGCGGCTTGATTTCGAACCGCTTGAGAAAAAAACAGGAGGCCCAGCACCAAGATGGCTCGTGACAGGTGGAGGAGCAGTGATCGGCGAGCGGCGGGCGTGGATGAGCCAAGCAACCAGACCAAGTCGATTCCGAAGAAAACAAGAAGAAGCCATCCCAAGGCCGGCTCGCAAAGAAACATGGCGGCGATGCCAAAGCCGAGAAGCCATCCGGTCCGCGGATCGGTGCCGGATCGGTGCCGCCACCAAGCCCCGAAGCTGAGCCCGGAAGCCGCCAGGATGAGATACGGCGCGGGGTCGCTCATCTGCCAAGCTCGACCGTGAGCGACCGCCAGCAATCCCGCCGCTCCGAGGATTGCGGCGGCGCCCGAAGGGAGACGCGGGAGCGCTTGGAGCAGCCAGCCGAGAGCGGCCGCGGCCAAACCAAAGGCTATGACGCCCGACATGCGAGGACGCCCTCCTGTTGCGGCCAATACCAAAGCAGCCGCCTCGCGGGCAGCCGGGTGTCGCGCCCCCGTTTCCGGTTCCTGCCACACGTGTAGCTGTGCCCAATGGCCGGGAGAAGGGGGCGTCGGCGCGGAGAGGGCGGCGGCGAGATAGTTCTGCGCGGCCAAGCGGTCGGCACGCTCCTGGGGCAAGGTCGGTCGCGCGGAATCGTGAAAAAACACGGCCAGCCATGTGGCGAAAAAGAGTCCGCCAAGCGCGAACCAAACAGGAAGCAAGCGACGGGAAGTGGGGGGCGACATCGGCGAACAGCAGGGCTGGCGCTTAGAGGGTTGTCAGGCAAGCGCGTGACTCCATTAGTTTCGCGAGATGTCGTCTTTTTCCGCCTCGTTGAGGGTCTTTTGCGCGTGGTTGGAAGCGTGCCCGCTTCGTCGCGTCGCGCTGCTCTCCGCAGTCGCGTTGCTGGTGGTTTACGCGGGCATGCCTGCGGAGGAGCTGACCTTCGACAACGGGTTTATCATCGGCGACGATACCCGGCTTCGGCTCTTCGTCGCAGAATCTTTCGTGGCGATTTTCAAGTTCGACTACTGGTGGCCTTCCATGGCCTCGAATCTTTTTCGACCGCTGACGACGATTTCATTTTGGATCGAGTATTCCTTTCTTGGTTACGGGAGCTCGCCGCTCGGATACCAGCTCACCAATCTGGTTATGCAATGGGGCAACGCCCTCCTTCTGTTCCTGTTGGCGCGTCAGTTGAACGTTTCGGTGATTTGGGCCTTTATCGCGACGACGGTCTACGCTTTGCATCCGATCGCGACGGAAGTGGTCGCGAATATCGTGGGCCGTTCGGACTTGATGGCGACCGCCGCGGTTTTGGGCGGAATGTCGCTGTATTTGTCCGCTTTGAAATTGCCGGCAGGACGGAAGCGCACCGTGCGCCTGGCGTGGACGGGTCTCTGCGCTCTAGCCGGAGTGATGGCCAAGGAAAGCGCGATCGTGCTCCCTTGTCTGGTGGCCGGCCATGGACTGTTGCGGTTTCCGGAATGGCGCGCGGGCGGAGAGCTTCGCCGGATTTGGCTTCGCGATGCGTGGCAGGTCGCTTTTGTCATGGTGCCGGCCGCCTCATTTTTTCTGGTAACGCGCTGGATATTTTCGGACGGGGGAGTGACAGATCATCCATTCATCGATAACCCGCTTATGGCGGAGGGTCGATGGGTTACGATTGTATCCGCCCTTGGTGTTTGGGGAATGCAGATAGGCACTCTTTTTCTGCCGCTGAGTTTATCGAACGATTATTCGTTCAATGCCATTCCGGTGGCGATTCTTCCATTCGGAAATGCCACCGCTATATGGGGTTGGATAACTTTGTTGGCCTTTCTGTTTCTTGGTTGTGTCGGATGGAGGGCGTTCAAGACGAGGGGACTAACGGAGCCTTGGGTGTATCTGGCCTATTTCGTCTCGATGCTGCCGACATCAAATTTGTTGATCCGCATCGGAAGCATTCGCGCCGAAAGGTTTCATTATTTGCCTAGCGCATTTTTTTGGGTGGGCGTGGCGATGCTCGCTTCTAAATTTTGGCA
>CBINJQ010000067.1:0-14199 GCA_966251015.1 uncultured Akkermansia sp.
GGCGCAGGGCGGAGGTGAGCTTGGCTTTCCGGAGTTTTTCGCAGGCGAAAAGGATTTCGGCGGTGTTGAGACCGAACTTGGCGTTGTCGCCGGTGGAGGAGGACCATTTGCCTTCGCCGCGAGTTTGGAGCTTCGCACGGAAGCCGATGAGGGGCTTCACGCCGACCTCCTCGGAGACGCGGATGATGTCGTCGAGCTCGGCGAGCTGTTCGACGACGATGATGACCTTTTTGCCGAGTTTGCGGCCGAGGAGGGCGATGCGGATGAAGTCGTGGTCCTTGTAGCCGTTGCAAACGATGAGCGAGTTGGCGCCCTCGTGCATGGCGAGGGCGATCATGAGCTCGGGCTTGGAGCCGGCCTCGAGGCCGTAGTTGAAGCCCTTGGACGCGCCGACGATCTCCTCCACGACCTCGCGGAGCTGGTTGACCTTGATGGGGAACACGCCGCGGTAGCCGCCTTTGTAACCCTCCTCCTTGATCGCTTGGTTGAATACGGCGTTGAGTTGCTCCACGCGGTGGCGGAGCAGGTCTTGGAAGCGGATGACAAGCGGGGCCTTCAGCCCCATCGACACGGCCTCGTCGACCACGTCCATGATCCGGATGGAGCGGCCGTCGGAAAGCGGTTGAACGGTGACCGTCCCGTCGGGGCCGACGCCGAAGTGGCCCGCGCCCCAGCGTTTGAAGCCGTAGAGCTCCTCGGATTTTTCGGTGGACCAGTCGGACGCGGCGGGGGCGGATTTGCTTTTCACTAGTGGGAAAGAGGGATCGGGCGGAGGGGTGGAGCGGGCGGGGGAAGCGTGGTCGGGTTATGGCTTGCGTTCGTGAAGACGGACGCGGTTATTTCGCGATTCCTCGTCTAAAAACCACGTCCCGCAAATCAGAAAATGACTTCCCTGTCCGATTCGTTGATCGTCATCGCCCAAACGACCGCGCCCGCCGGCGGTGGAGGCAACGGCCAGTTCATGTTGTTGGTCTATGGATTCATGTTCTTGGCGATGTGGTTCCTGATGATCGCGCCCCAGCGCAAGAAGCAGAAGGAGCACGCCAAGATGCTCGCCGCGCTCGACCAGGGCGACGAGATCATCACGACCGGCGGAATCTACGGGGAGATCACCTACAAAAAGGACGACCGCTTCGTGGTTCGCATCGCCGACGGCGTGAAGGTCGAGCTTTCCAAGGGCCACGTTCACGAGGTGGTTCGCAAGGCCGGCTCGAAGAGCTGAGGTCCTTCGCCTTTTCCGAGGCACCGGCGGATCGCCGGTGCCTTGTTGCTTTGCCAGATTCGCCCCTGTCTTTCCGTCGAATTTCCCCGCCGTTTCCGCGCGTTTCGCTTTCGCCCCGTTTGCCCGCCCACCCCTTGCCGGCCTGGACCGCACCGCTTGCGTCCCGCACCGCGCACGCCCCCTTTTTAAACCAATAAAACACCATGCTTAAACGCAACCTGTGGAAGCTCGTGCTGAGCTTCTTGTTAGTGAGTTGGGCCGTGATGTCGCTTGTCCCCGTGACCGACCGGGACGTGCCGACTTACATCGCCGACCAAGTCGAGACGAAGGAGTCGGAGTTTCAAACCCTCCTGAAGGACGCGCGGACGCGCTTCGAGGCGAAGCAGGCCCCGTCCGTCTTCATCGCGCTCCGCGACATCGCGAACGAGCGGAAGGTCGACCTCGCGAAAGAGTATTTCCCGGGCGTCCAGATGGACGCCTCGCTCACCAACGTCACCAAGAAGAACACCGCCCTGCTCAAACATCTGCTCGAGCAGTCCAAGGGGCGCCTCCAGCTCGGCCTGGACCTCAAGGGCGGCGTGGCCGTCACGCTTGCGGTCGATGACGCCGAGGCCGCGGCGCTCGGCGAGGCCGAGCGCGGCGAGAAGCTGAGCAAGGCGATCGAGATCATCGGCGACCGCGTCGACGGCTTCGGCATCGCCGAGCCGATCATCCGCGCCGTCGGCGCGAATCGCATCGAGGTTCAGATGCCGGGCGTCAACACCCGCGACAATCCCGAGGTGCTGAACAGCATCAAGAAGCCCGCGCGCCTCTCGTTCCATTTGGTTCACCCGACCCTTCGCCCGGAGACCACGCCGCCCGGCGAAACGCCCGTCGGCTACGAGATCAAGACGATGGACTACGAGGGCCGCGACGGTCGCAGCCAGACCTTCGAGTATTTCGTGAAGCGCGTGTGGGAGATGGACGGCAAGAACGTCACCAACGCCTACGCGACGATGGACGAGTTCGGCCGCTATCGCGTGATCCTCAAGTTCAACTCCGCCGGCGAGAAGGAGTTCGCCGACGCCACCCGGCGCGTGGCCCAGCTAGGTCGTGAGAACGGCGTCGACGCGCTCCTGGCGATCGTGCTCGACGGCCGCCTTTATTCCGCGCCGCGCGTGGAAAAAGAAATCACCGGCGGCTCCGCCGAGATCAGCGGCCAGTTTTCCGCCCTCGAGGCCCAGGAGCTCGCCAACGTCCTCAACAACCCCCTCGACGTTAACCTGAAGGTCGAGGAGCAATACGAGGTCGGGCCCAGCCTCGCCGCCGATTCGATCAAGAGCGGCACGCTCGCTTTCGTCATCGGCACCGCCTGCACCGCGGCCTTCATCATCGTGTTCTACACCACCGGCGGCCTCCTCGCCGTATGCGCGATGGCGCTCAACGTTCTCCTGATCCTCGGCGTCATGGCCAGCATCGGAGCGACGCTGAGCATGCCCGGCATCGCGGGCATCGTCCTGACCATCGGCATGTCGGTCGACTCGAACATCCTCATCTTCGAGCGCATGCGCGAGGAGCTGAAGCTCGGCAAATCGCTTTCCGCCGCGCTCGACGCCGGTTTCGAGAAGGCCTTCTCGGCCATTCTCGACGGCAATCTCACGACCTTGTTCACCGCCGTCATCATGATCGTGCTCGGCAAGGGGCCGGTGGCCGGCTTCGGCGTGACGCTCACGATCGGCATCTTCTCCACCATGTTCGCCGCGTTGGTCATCAGCCGCGTCTTCCTCGACATGGCGATCAACGGCGGGCTGGTGAAAAAGATCCGGATGTTCTCGGTGCTTCAGAACACGCGCTTCGACTTCCTGAAATACTCCCGCCCGGCGTTCATCGGTTCCTGGCTGGTCGTGTTGCTCGGCATCGGCGTCGTGATCTACAAGGGCGACGCGATCTACGGCATCGACTTCAAGGGCGGCGACCAGGTCACCCTGGCCTTCGAAAAGAAGCTCCCCATCGAGGAAGTGCGTCGCGTGGCCGCCGCCCAAGGCGTCGAAAATATTTCCATTTCCTACACCAAGGAGATCGGTTCCGACGTGGAGCTGCTGCGCGTCGTCACTCCCTTTGAGCAAACCAGGCCGGTGGTCTCCGCGCTTCAAGAAACCCACGCCGACTCCAAGTTCAGCGTCGTCGGCGAGAACCGCATCGGCGCGACCGTCGGCGCCGAGATCCGCTCCAACGCCGCTTGGGCGATCTTTTGGTCGCTCGTGCTCATCTTGATCTACGTCGCTTTCCGCTTCGAGATCGGCTACGGAGTCGGCGCGGTCGTCTCCACGCTGCACGACGTGTTGATCGTCATCGGCCTCTTCGTCGCCTTCGGCGGCCAGTTCAACGGTCCGATGGTCGCGGCGATCCTGCTCATCGTCGGTTACTCGATCAACGACACCATCGTCGTGTTCGACCGCATCCGCGAGGAGCTAGCCTTGGACCCGCACGCGAAGCTTCGCGACATCGTCAACAAGTCGCTCAACCTCACCCTCTCGCGCACGATCATCACGGGCGGCACCACCTTCCTCACCGCCATCGTTCTCGCGGTCGTAGGCGGCGGCGACATCAAGGACATCGCCGTCACGCTCATCATCGGCGTCCTCGTCGGAACCTTCTCCTCCCTCTACATCGCCAGCCCCGTGTTCTATTGGTGGCACAAGGGCGACCGCGACCATGTGGAGAAGAGCCACGACGTGAAGCCGGTCTACGACTGGGACGTCGGCGCGAAGATCTCCGGCGCCAAGCCCGTCGAAAAGCAGTAACAGCTGCGCGCGCCGCCTTCCGGCCCTTCGCGGCCCGACACGGCGCGCTTTGCGAGGTCCCGCCTCGCGCGCGTTTGCCGTGCATGCACGGCCGACCGCGCCCGGCGGGAGAACCGACAGGCGCCGATGGCCGCCGCGTTTCCGCGGCCTGCGCGCGCTCAACTCCCGACGCCACGCTCATGCGCTGGATCTACCACGCGCCGCCTTCCGAAAAGGTGGCCGCACTCTCTTCCTCCCTAGGCGCGGGCCCCGTGCTCGCCGAACTCCTCCTGCGCGCCGGTCATGCCGACGCGGAGGCCGCGGACGCGTTTTTGCGTCCGGCCCTCGCGCGCTTGGCCGACCCGTTTCTGCTCAAGGACCTGGACCGCGCGACCGCGCGTCTGCGTCGCGCCATCGCGGGCGGCGAACAAATCGTCGTGCTCGGCGACTACGACGTCGACGGCGTGAGCAGCACCGCGCTCCTCGTCAGCATCCTCCGGCGTTTCGGCGCCAGGCCTCGCTTCGTCGTGCCGCGCCGCATGGAGGACGGCTACGGCCTTTCGCGCAGCGCGATCGACCGCGCCCTCGAGCCGGGCCTGCCGCAGCTGTTTGTCGCGCTCGACTGCGGCACCAATTCCCACGACGAGGTCGCCTACCTCGCGTCGCGCGGCATCGACGTGATCGTCGTCGACCATCACCGTTCGAAGGAAAAGAGCCTCGAGCACGGCATCCTGATCAACCCGCACGCCCACGATCTCCCGGGCGACGACGCGTGGCGGCACATGTGCACCGTCGGGCTCGTCTTCAAGCTCGTGCACGGGCTGGTGAAGGAGCTTCGCGCCGAGGGCAACGCCGAGGCGCAGGCGATCAAGTTGCGCGACTACCTCGATCTCGTGGCGCTCGGCACCGTGGCCGATCTCGTGCCCCTCCAGCACGAGAACCGCATCCTCGCGAGCTACGGGTTGCGGACCTTGAAGGAGGCCGCGCGGCCGGGGCTGCGGGCGTTGATGGACGTCGCCGGCGTGCGCCCGGGGCAGGACCTGATGCCGGTGGATATCTCGTTCCGGCTCGGGCCGCGGATCAACGCCTCCGGCCGTCTCGCCGACGCCGCGCTTTCGGTGGAGCTCATCCTCAGCGAGGACGCCCGTTTTTGTCGCGAGACGGCCCGGCAGCTCGACGACTTCAACCGCGAGCGCCAGGACATCGAGCGCGGCATCACCGACGAGGCCGAGAAGCTGGTCGAGCGCCAGTTCGCCGATCAGCCCGGCATCGTGCTCTACGCGGATGGCTGGCATCCCGGCGTGGTCGGCATCGTCGCCGGCCGCGTGACTCGCAAATACCACCGCCCTTGCATCGTTCTCGGCAACGAGGGCGCGCAGGCGAAGGGCTCCGGCCGCAGCGTCGACGGCATCAACCTCGTCGAAGTTCTGGGCGGTTGCGCTGATCTTCTCACCAGCTGGGGCGGCCACCCGATGGCGGTCGGCGTCGCCTTGCCGAAGGAGAATCTTGAAAAATTTCGGGTTCGCTTCGCCGAGGGCGTGCGCGCCTGGACCGGCGGGAAAACCCCCGAGCCCGAGCTCAACATCGCGGCCTGGCTGGCGCCCCAGGACATCCACGAGCGGTTGATGGACGAGCTCGCGCAGATGCATCCCTTCGGGCAGTCCAATCCGGAACCTGTCTTCGGCCTGCGCGGCGTGGTGTTTCGCCAGCGTCCGGAGGTGTTCAAGACCTCTCACTTCCGCTTTGTGGTCGAGGTGGGCGACGGCCGCCGCCGCCTTTACGGTGTCGCCTGGAAAATGGCCGAGCGGCTGCCCCCGGTGGGCCGCGCGGTCGATCTCGCCGTCGAGCTCACGTGGAATTTCTTCAACGACCGTAAATCGATCCAGCTGGAGCTGGTCGACTGGCGCCTCTCTGAGTAGGGGGAGGGATTCAAGGTGGACGGGCGCGTCCCGGCGCCCGCCGCTTGGAGACCGGGCCGCGGGCGGAGCGCCCGGCCCGTCCAACCGAAGCCTCAAAGCTACCGAAGCCGCCTTCACCTCCTCGCTTGAGCCGCCGGGCGGACTCGTTACGCATTCGCTCTTATGCCGCGTTCCTTCCGACTCCTCGTTTTCGCGCCCATGCTGGCGCTTCCGTTCGGTTTGTTCGCCCAGCCCGCCCAGTCGCCCGCCGTCGAGCTGGCGAACCTGCGCGAGGACGTGCGCATGCTGGTGCAGCGTGTCGGGGATCTCTCGATCCGCGTGGAGCGGCTCGAAGATGAAAACGCCAGGCTTTCGAAGCTCGCGTCCGGGGCCCAGGAAAACGCCGCCACGCTCAGCCATCTCAACACCGCCATCGCCGACCTCACTCGCGACATCAAGGCGGCCAACGCCCAGACCAAGTCCGAGGTGCTCGCCGTCGTGGCCACCCAGATGGAGAACCTCGCCAAGCAGACCAACGCCGCGCTCGACGGCATCTCGCGCGGCCGCTCCTCCGGCTCCTCCAGCGCGGCCGCGCCGGTCGCGTTCTCCGATAATTTCCCGAAGGAGGGCATTCCTTACACGGTGCAGGCCGGCGACACGCTTTCGAAGATCGCCCAGAAAACCGGCGCCAAGGTGGCCGACATCGTCAACGCGAACAAGATCGTCGACCCCGCCAAGGTCCAAGTCGGCCAGGTTCTCTTCATCCCCGGAGGCAAATAAGGCCTTGCCGTCCCGTCCGGCTCCTTGCTCCTCGCTTCCATCTCCCTGCTTTAAATGGCCAACTCCAAATCCCGTCTCGGTCGCGGTCTCGGCGGACTCATCGCCGCCGCCACTCCCAAGCCCGCCACCCCGCCGCCGGCCGCGTCCGCCCCGGCTCCGACCACCCCGGCCGCGCCTTCGCCCGCGTCGTCCGCGCCAAGCCCGGCGCCGAGCGGTTTCATCGAGGTTTCCGTCACGGCGGTGGTTCCGAGCCCCTACCAGGCGCGCAAGGAGATCGCGCCCGAACACCTTCAGGAGCTCGCCGACAGCATCCGCGCGGAGGGTTTGTTGCAGCCCATCGTCGTGCGGCGTCTCGCCGACGGAAAATATCAGCTCATCGCGGGTGAACGCCGCTGGCGCGCCTTCCAGCTGCTCAAGATCAAGACGATCCCGGCCCGCCTGGTCAGCGCGGGCGACGCCTCCTCCGCCACGCTCGGGCTGATCGAGAACCTCCAACGCGAGGGCCTCAATCCGCTCGAAGAGGCCTATGGCTACGCGAGCTTGATCCGCGACTTCGATCTCACGCAGGAAGCCGCCGCCGAGCGCGTCGGAAAACCCCGGGCCTCCGTGGCCAATTGCCTCCGGCTCCTGTCGCTCGACGGCGAACTGCAAGGCTACGTCGCGAAGGGCCTGCTTTCGGTCGGCCACGCGAAGGTTCTCCTCGGGGTCGAGGACGCCCCGCAGCGCGCCTTGCTCGCGCGCCGCGTGATCGAAGACGGGCTGAGCGTTCGCGCCACCGAGGCGCTCGTGCAGGCGAAAAAGCACTCGGCCGTCGCCCCCGCGCCCGGCGCCGACTCCGGCAAGGGCCCGGCGAAATCGATCAACCCCGCCGACGCCGCCGCCATCGCGAGCATCGAGAAGCGACTCACTTCGCATTTCGGCGCGCGCATCGCGGTGAAACACGCGGGCAAGAAGGGCCAGATCGTCATCCCCTACGCGGGCAACGACGATTTGCAGCGCATCCTCGAAAAACTCGGCGTGGAGCTTTGAGCTCCGCGACAACCGCGCTAACGTGGACGTGCGTCAGCGTTCCCCGTCTCTTCCGTCCCCTCCTTAGATCCGTTCCAACCCATCCACGGCCGCGCCCCCTCCGACCGCGTCCCCCGCATTGGCCACTTCGCCCACCGACCACGCCACGCGCGTCCTAAACCAAGCCGGCGACGTCCTGTATGACGCCGTCGACTACCTGCGTTTGGACCCGGTTCCGCCGGTGGTTCGCGAGGCGAAACGCTATTCGAAGAAGAAGCTTCGCGCGGATCTGCTGGCCGGCGCGACCGTGGCTCTGGTCTCGATCCCGCAGGCGATCGGTTTCGCGCTCATCGCCGGCCTGCCGCCGGAGATGGTCATCATGTCGGTGGTGGTCGGCGGGTTTCTCGCCGCCATCTTCAGCACCTCGCATCACCTCGTCTTTGGTCCGACCAATTCGATCAGCCTGCTCACCGCGAGCGCGGTGGCGACCTTGCCCGCCCTCGGTTTGACCAGCCCGGAGCTCGCGCTGGTCATGGCTTTTCTGATCGGCCTTTTCCAGCTGGGGGCCGGTTTCGCCAAGCTGGGCAAACTGACGCAATTCGTCTCGCGCTCGGTGGTCATCGGCTACGGCACCGCCATCGGGATTCTTCTCGCGGTCGGCCAGCTGCCCCATCTCTTCGGTTCCGAGGTCACCCGCGGCAACCTGCTCCGCTCCTTGGAGGGGACGATTCAGCATATCGTCGCCTTGGAGATCAACGGCTACTCGCTCGCGATAGGCGTGGTCACGCTGCTGCTTTTTCATGTTCTCGAGCGGCTCGCGCGCTGGGTGCCGGCGGAGCTACTGGGCCTGGTGCTTATCTCTCTTTTCACCCGGTGGGCGGGTCTCGACGTGCTGGGCGTGAAAACGATCGCGGGCGAGGGCGAGCTGGCCGGTTCGCTGCCGTCGTTCATCGGCATGCCTTTTGGCGACGCCAGCGTGGCCGCCGTCCCCGCGCTGCTTGGCACGGCGCTCGCGATCTCGATCCTCGGCATGCTGGAGGCGATTTCCATCGGCAAGACCCTCGCCGCGCGATCGGGACAGACCTTCAACGCGAACCAGGAACTCATGGCGATGGGCGTGGCCAATCTCGGATGCAGCGTATTTGGCGCGATGCCCGGGTCCGCGTCGTTCGCGCGTTCCGCCGCCAACTACCAAAGCGGCGCGCTCACCCAGGTGGCGGCGATCTCCAGCAGCGTGATCGTGCTCGGCGCGTTGTTTTTCGTCGCCCCGCTGATCAACTATCTGCCCATCCCCGCGTTGGCGGCGCATTTGATTCGCATCGGTCTGAAAATGATCAACCGCGAGCAGTTGCGCATCGCGTGGAAGGCCACGCGCTCCGACGCCACCGTGCTCGTCGTAACGATGGGCTCGGCCTTTCTCTTCAAGCTCGATGCCGCGATCTACATCGGGCTCGGGCTTTCCGTCGTGCTTTTCCTCAAGAAGGCGAGCGCGCCCTCGCTGGTCGAATACGGGTTCAACGAGCAGGGGCAGCTCTCCCAGCTCGAGCCTTCGGCTTCGCGGAACGACTCGACCATTTCGATCGTGCACGTGGAAGGGGAGTTGTTCTTCGGGGCGGCCGACTTGTTTCAGGAAGAGGTCCGATTGCGGGCCGAAGTGGAGAACATCCGCGTCGTG
The DNA here is from genome assembly GCA_966251015.1 of uncultured Akkermansia sp. Taxonomy (GTDB): domain Bacteria; phylum Verrucomicrobiota; class Verrucomicrobiia; order Opitutales; family Opitutaceae; genus IMCC26134_A. Next base: position 9,346 of record CBINJQ010000067.1, read on the forward strand.
ATCCTGCGGATGAAAAACGCGCGCCACCTCGACGCCACCTCCGTGATGTCGCTGTTGCAGTTGCACGAGGCGCTGAAGAAGAACGGCCGCCATCTCCTCGTCAGCGGCATCAATCCGGACGTGGAGCGCGTGCTGCGGCGCAGCGGGGCGTGGGCGGTCCTCGGCCCGGAGAACATCTTTCCGGCCGAGGCGAATCTGACCATGAGCACCAAGCGGGCGCTTCAGCGGGCCAAGCGGCTTCTCGCCGCCGACGGGGCGACCTCCAAGGCGGACGTGCGAATATTCTATGATCGCAACCGCCTCGACGCGCAGGGCGGAGGCGGGACGGCGGGCGCCGCGACCGAGCACGTTTCGGATTACGAGATATAGGGCGTTTTAATGAGAACCGTAGCCGAAAGGCAGGGCGCGACCGCCGGGCGCGCCGCGGCGGAGCGGCAAGGGTTGAGAGGCAAGGGCGGCGGTTCCCGGCGATCCCGCCCTACCTCGGGAGGCGACCAATACGGCTACGGTTCGGTTAAAATTGCCGTATACGGCGGCGGCGGTCGGCGCCGAACCGGCCAAAGAAAAACGCCGAGCCTTCGGGGCCTGGCGTTTTCGTCCGCGCGTCTGTTCGCGGCGGGGGCGTCGTTCAGGGGGCCGTCGTCGCGGCGGCGCTTTCGATCTGGGCGTTGAGCGCCTTGATGCGCGCCTCGATCTGGGCGTTGGTGAGATCGAGCGTCTGATTATAGTGGGGACGGCGCTTGAAGTCGGTCGAGTAGATGATGCGGTTCACCAGCTCGGCGCGAAGGCTCGCGAGCTCCTTTTGGAGCGCGGCCTCGCGGGCTTTCTGGGCCTCGAGGGCGGCGAGGCGGGCGGCTTCGCGGTCGGCCGCCTCCTTGGCGGCGATTTCTTGCGCGCGTAGTTTTTCGAGCGCGGCCAGGCGGTCTTTCTCGGCTTGGGCGGCTTCGCGGGCGCGTTGCTCGGCGAGGCGCTTGGCCTCGGCGTCGGCGGCGGCGCGCTGGGCGGCGAGGGCGGCCTCGCGTTCGGCGGCGGCCTTGCGGGCGGCCTCCTCGGCGGCAAGGCGCTCGGCGGCGGCCTTTTGCTCCTCCTCGACGCGGCGGCGCTCGGCGGCTTCGCGCTCGGCGGCCGCGAGGCGGGCCTGTTCCTCGGCGAGGCGGGCGGCTTCGGCGGCTTGTTCGGCTGCCTTCTTTTCCGCCGCAAGACGATCGGCGTCGGCCGCTTCCGTGGCGGTGGCGCGGGCTGTGTCGGTTTGCTCCTGACGCTTGGAATAGCCGCGCCAGATCCAGACGGCTCCGAGAAGAAGGAGGAGGACGACGATGGTGATGGTGATGCCGCGTTTCATGATGAAGGGAAAAGGTGCTACTGAGCCCGGGAGCGAGGGGGAGGTTCCATCACCGGATTGTCAAACCGGGACGGCCCGGCCTTCAGAACGGGTTGGCGGTGGAAACGAACTCCCACGGCAGGCCGAAGCGCCGGGACACCAGCTCCGCGAGGGCGCGCACGCCATGCACCTCGGTGGCGTAATGGCCGCAGCAATACAGGTTGAGACCGTGCTCCTCGGCGAAGTTATACCACTCCTCGCGGAGTTCGCCGGTGACGAGCGTGTCCACGCCCAACGCGGGCAGCTCGGGAACGGCGCTGTTGCCGCTGCCGCTGCAAAAGGCGACGCGGGCGGGGCGGTCCGAGCCGTGCTCGACGGCGACGACGCGGGGGTGGTCGCGGGCCAGGGCCGCATGGAGTTCCGCGCGGGTTCCCGCGTAGGGGGCGGTCCAGGCCACCGGTTCGCCGCCCGCGGGCGTGAGGAAGGTTTTGTCGGGAACGAGACCGAGCTTTCGCGCGAGAAGGGCGTTGTTGCCCAGCTCGGGGTGGCCGTCGAGGGGGAGGTGGCAGGAATAGACGGCGAGGTTGGCGCGGATGGCGGCGGCGAAGCGAGAGTAGTGCGCGCCGACGAGCGGTTGCGGCGGGTTCCAGTAGAGCCCGTGGTGGACGATGAGAAAATCGACGCCGGCCGCGGCGGCGCGCTCGAAGGGAACACGGCCCGCGTCGACGGCGGCGCCGATGCGGGTGACGCGTCCGTCGTTCTCGATCTGCAGCCCGTTCAGCGCGTTGGGGTGGTCTTTCCACGCGGTTCGGCGGGTGGCCTGGTCGCAGAAGGAAACGATGTCGGAGAGGGATGGCATCGGGGGAAACTTGGCGGCCCGTCCGGGCGATGGGAAGGCGGGAGATGCGCCGTCCGGGCGCCGACCGGCCGCGTAGATGGCGCCGGAAAGAGGCCGTGTTACAGAGCGTTCCTTGTATTGTAGCAGGCCCTACAAGCGTAGACGCGGAAAGACACTCTATGTCGCAGACGGTGTTTTCGCCAATGGGAACGCGTGCGTGGTATTCTCCCGCGTTTTTTGGCCTCTGCCGGTTGATGCGCTTCGGGGCGTGCGGAGCTTATCGCAACATGGTAACCAAAATGAACTCCCTCGCTCATTCATCCCCTCGTCGCGGCGCAGCGCGTCGCGGGTTTACGTTGATCGAATTGCTGACGGTCATCGCGATCATCGGCATTTTGGCGGCGATCATTGTTCCCGTTTCGACCAAGGTTCGGCGGGCGGCCAGGAACGCGGAGTGCGCCTCCAACCTGCGGCAGTGGGCGCAGGCGGTGATGCTCTACGCCAACGACAACAAAGGAAATTACATCATTCGTGGCACGGCCGAGGACGGAACCACGGGGCAGACCTGGGTGGCGGTGTCCAACGTGGTTCCGCGCATGTTGTATGGTCGGTATCTCCCCGCGTCGACGACCATCGGCACCCTGCGCAATTGCCCGGCGCGGTTGGACGGAAACTCGGGGCCGAGCTATTTCCTGAACCGGCCTTACGTGAACGGGAACACCCCCGCGCCGTTGGACGCCGTTCCGTTCAGCCGCGTGCGCAACCCCAGCCACTTCATGCTGATGGTGGACATCGACGTGACGGCGACCGTGCCAAACGGGTATGCGTTGATCGGCGCCGGAGGGCTCACCACCTACGTGTCTCCGCTGTTCGCGGACGCCATGAAGGATCGGCACAACGGCTGGGCGCACATGTCCTTCGGCGACGGCCATGTCTCCAAGATCACGCAGAGCGACATCCTCGCGCATGGCGATCGCTGGACGCGCATCAACAACTGAGGGGGGGCCGCCCCTCGTCATGCGGGAGCGTCCATTTGTTCGGTTTGGTTGAACGTGTTGGACGAACGATGCGGCGCTTCGCCGCCGGTTTGGGCGCGCAAGAGACGAAAACGAAAAACCCCGGCGGAATAAGCGCCGGGGTTCATTGATGAGGAGCCGAGCTTTGCCGGGCGAGGCTCAGCGTTTGAACTGGCCGGCGATGAGCCCGGTGAGGGCGACGTGCAGGTCCTCGTTTTCGAGCTTTTCGAGGACTTCCTCGAAGAAGGCGGCGACGAGGAGGCGGCGGGTTTCGACCGGACTGATGCCGCGGGCCTGGAGGTAAAACTCCTGCTCGGCGTCGATGCGGGCGGAGGTGCTGCCGTGGGAGCACTTCACGTCGTTGGCCTGGATCTCGAGGCCGGGGAGGCTGTGGGCCTCGGCGGTGTCGGAGAGCATCAGGTTGCGGTTCTTCTGGTAGGCGTCGGTCTTCTGCGCGTCGGGCTCGACGATGATAAGGCCCGAGAAGATCGTCTTCGCGGTGTCGAGGAGCGCGTTTTTGTAGAGGAGGTTGGACGTGGTGTGCGGCGCGGCGTGGGTCTGGAGCGTGCGCTGGTCGAACTCCTTGGCGCCGTCGGCGACGGTGAGGGCGAGCATCTCGGAATGCGCGCCGGGGCCGAGAAGGCGGCTGTGCGACTCGTGGCGGGCCTGGCGGCCGCCGAGGTGAAGGTTCAGCGAGAGGACGCGGGCGTCGCGCTCGGCGGCGATGCTGTTGACCTGGAAGGCGAGCGTCTCGCGGCTCCAGTGTTGCGCGCCGACGTAGGTGAGCTGCGCGCCCTCGGACGCGTGGAGGTCGTTCACGCCGGAGGCGAGCTGGCGGTCGGCGGGGGAGCCGCCGGAGATGAAGAACTCGACGAGCGTGGCCTTGGCGCGGGGGCCGAGGACGACGATCGTGTGCGGGAAGGCGGCGACGTTGTTGCCGGTCAGCGTGTGCTGGATGACGAAGGGCAGGGCGACCTCGACGTCGGCGGGGACGTAGAGCAGGGCGCCGGACGCGGCGAAAGCGGTGTTGAGCGCGACGAATTTTTCCGAGCCGAGCTTGGCCGGATGTTTTTGGAAATACCGCTTAACGAGATCGCCGTGCTGTTGGAGGGCCTCGTCGAGCGGGGCGAAGATCACGCCCTTGGCGGCGAGGTCGGCGGGCACGGTGCTGCGACCGACGAGCTGGCGGTTGGAGAACACGAGCTCCGCGGTTTGCGGGAAGCGCGTGTGGTTCGGGATCTGCGTCGCGGGGTCCTCGGGGAGAACGAAGCCGGCGAGGTCGAGCCCCTTGAGGTTGGAAAAACGCCAGGTCTCGTCGGTGCGGGAAGGCATCGGGAGGGCGTTGAACTGGTTGAAGGCGGCCTTCTTCGCCTCGAGCCACCAGGCGGGCAGGTAGGCGCGCTGGGAGAGGTGCTGCGAGAACCGGGAGCTATCGAGGCCGGGTAGGGAAGGGGAAGCGGGAAGTGCGGAGGCTGACATGTGAGTTTTCGGATAATGACCAATGTCCAATGACCAATGCCCAATGGACGGAATCGACCAATGGCCCGCGCCCGCCGACCTCGTTGGTCATTGGACATTGGACATTGGTCATTTCGGCGGGCTTCAGCCCACCGAGCCTTCCATTTCGAGGTCGATGAGGCGCTTGAGCTCGACCGAGTATTCCATGGGGAACTGGCGGA
>CBINJQ010000068.1:0-14187 GCA_966251015.1 uncultured Akkermansia sp.
CCGTCGATCATGTGGACGCTCGGCCGGCTCGTCTTCTCGTTGTGACGCCGGCGGCTCTGGGGATAGAACCTCGGGCGAAAAAGCGCCGCGCTTCCGCCAGCCCGCATATTTCACCGGACAGCCGGAGCGCGCGGGCCTGCGAAAGGAAAAACGGCGCGGCCGAGCAAAGGCGTGCTTAACCGCGACAGGCTGCTACGGCGATTCCAGTAAAACCGTAGCCGTATCGTCGCCTCTCGGCTACGGTTCCACTCAAAACGCCCTAGCGGCGGCGGCGGCGGCGGCCGCCCGCGGCCAGGCCCGCAAGGCCGGCGAGAACGGCGAAGGCGGAAGGCTCGGGAACGGCGGTGATCGCAAGATCGCCCGTGGCGTTGTTGAACGAGAAGATGTTCCCCGCCACGTCGGTGAACGAATAGGAATTACCACTATCCAGGGTTGCCGCGTAGCTGCCGCCGATGCTGACGCTCGTGAACCCGCCGGACAAGGCCGCGGAGCCCCCGAAAAGATCGAAGGTGTGCGAGCCCGGGGAGAGCGACGAATCGACGGACACGCTTAGCGCGCCATTGAGGGCGAGACCGGCGCCCGCCACCGAAACCGCCGGGGAGCTCTGATAAGCCGAGGCGTCGGCGATCGCGAGGGCCGAGCCCGCGTCCGCGTCCATGGCGAGGGAGTTCGAGCCGATGGCGAGCGCGCCGGCGCCCCTAATGCCGCCGATGTTGTAGGTGTTCGTCCCGGTGACGGTGAAGGTGAAGGCGCCGGCGCCGGTCAGGTCGAGGGCGCTCTTTTGAAGCGCGTTGACGTTCGCGAGTTCGAGCGTGCCGGCCTCCACCTTGGTAGAACCGTTGAAAGTGTTCGTCGCGCTCAGAATCAGCGTGCCCGCGCCGCTCTTGGTGAGGCCGCCGTCGGTGGCCGCGTCGCCGCCGATGTTGCTGTGCAGAAGCGACTGGACGACCGTCACGTTGAAGCCGTTGGTGTCGATCTTCGCGCCGCCGTCGCGCACGTTCGCGCGGGCATTTCCGGTTCCGAGGTTGAAGAAGGAGGCGTTCAGCGCCCCGGTCGCGTTGCCCGTCGCCTTCAGCAGGCCGCCGTTGAAGTTGAACGTGCGGGTGCCGTTGCTGAAATTGGAAATAACCTGCCGGACGGTGAGCGTGCCGCCGTTCAGGTTGAAGGTGTTGTTGGCCGCGACATTTCCCTGCATCATGTCCACCACGCCAGCGCCGAGCCCCGTCTGGTTTCCGCCGTAGGAGGTGATCGCGCCGCTGTTCAGGTTGATGACGTGCGTGCCGGTTCCTCCCTGCGCGAACCTGATGTCCGTGTTCGTATTCAGATTCAGGTTACCGCCGTCCACGTTGACCGTGGATTTCGCGGAGTCGAAGCGGCCGAGGATCATCCAGCGCTTGGTGGCGCTCCCCACGTTGAGGGTGCCGCCGGCCAGATTGACGGTGGCCTGCGCGGCGGAGCTGCCGGCGAAGGCCGTCCGGAAATCGCCTTCGCTGTTCAGGACGCCGCCGGAGATGTTAAGCGTGCCCTGCGTGGCTTGGGTTCCCGCAAAAGACGATCCCACGTCGACGATACCGGCCGCGTTGACGGTGCCGTTGTCGAGGTTGAGCGTGCCGCTCCCGCCGCTGGTTCCCACGATGATGGAGACGCCGCCATGGTTGGAAAAGGTCGAGGTCGACTGGGCGTTGATCGTCCCGGACGTGTTGATGTTCACCGTTCCCGTGCCGGCCGCGCCGCCGGAAACGCCGCCCACCCACAGTTTGCCCACGGTGAGGCTGCCGGTGCCTTGGGCGAAGCCGGTCAGCGTGCCACCGATGCCGGAGGTGTCCGCGAGGTTGTAGGCGCCGACGCCGCCGTTGGTCCCGACTTGGAACCAGTTGCCGTTGGCGCCGACAACCGCCTGCGAGAGCGAGCCGGCGCGGTGGTCGAAACGACCCGTCTGGCTCGCCCCGTCGCCCAGCAAAACATTGTTCGGACCGAACGCGGAGTTCGCGCCGAGAACCGGATGGTTGCCCGTTCCCATGTTGATGGTGAAGGCGCCGGTCGGGTTGCCGGGGCTGCTGCTCCAGTTGGCGGCGTTGTTCCAGTCTTGGTCCGCCGAGCCGGTCCAGGTGGCCTGCGCATGGGCCATGGGCGCGAAGCCTGCGGCGGCGAGCAGGAGCGCCTGAAGACGGACGGTGGAACGGGGGCGGCCCGGGGCGCGCGATACGCCGGCGGAATTGACGGAGGAGGTTTGGTCGAACGACTGGGTCGTCATGGTTTTTTTCATGGGGTGGGAGTGCTGGAGGAAAGCGGGTCGCCGCGCGTCGGCGTCCTCGCGGCCCGGTTCGGGAGCGAGAACGAAAAGGCAGGGACAATCCGACCCGCGATCAACGGGGTCCGCTGCTTACCCAGTTGCTTCAAGCGCGATCCAAAACACTCGCCGTCGCTCCCCGACGGCGCCGGGAAACACGACCGGGCTCCGCGCCATGGGCGCGGGCTGGGGAGGCGTGTTCGCCGCCGGAAACACTCCTCGTTCCCCCGCAGGAGCGACGGCGTGCGGGCACGCCACGAAAATTACTTCCGAAGAAGACGGCTCTCGCCGGGCTCGAGAAGCAGATCCGTGACGACACCGCCGTCGCGCACTCGGCCGGCCGCGGAGGTCTTTCCGGGATTGCTGAAGCGCGCGGCCGTCAAGGCGCCGTCGCGCCAGCTCAGGTCGACCGTGAAGCCGCCGCGGGCGCGCAGGCCGGTCACGGAGCCGGTCCGCCAGGCCGACGGCAGGGCGGGCAGCAGGTCGATGTAATAACGATCTTTGTCCGGCGCCGCGGGATCGACATAACGCTCGTGGGACTGGAGCAGCATCTCGTTCACGCCGGAGACGAAGCCGAAGTTGCCGTCGATCTGGAAAGGCGGATGGGCGTCGAAAAGGTTCGGGTAGGTGCCGCCGGCATACTGCATGACGGTCTTCAGCTCCTCGGTGTAGCGGAGCTGGTTGGTCATCAGCTTATGGGCGTGGTCGCCGTCGCGCAGGCGCGCCCAGAAATTGATCTTCCAAGCGAGGGCCCAGCCGGTGCCGTCGTCGCCGCGATGCCTGAGGGTGACCTTGGCGGCCTCGGCCAGCGCGGGCGTGCCGAGCGTCGTGATCTCGTGGCCGGGGTGCAGGGCGAAAAGGTGCGAGACGTGGCGATGTTCGTCCTTCGGGTCGTCCCAGTCGCCGCCCCATTCCATGATCTGCCCGTGGCGTCCGACCTGCGGCGGACGGATGCGATCGCGGGCTTCGGAGACCTTTTTTCGGAACGCTTCGTCACCGAGAAGCGCGGCGGCCTGGGCGGTGTTGGAGAACAGATCCCAGACGATGGATTTTTCCATGGTCGCGCCCTCGCAGATCGCGGCGCGCATGCCGGACTCGGTGCGAAACTCGTTCTCGGGCGAGCTGGAGGGCGAGGTGACGAGTTTGCCGTCGGCGCCCTCGACGAGGTTGGCGAGCCAGAACTCCGCGGCTCCCTTCAGCACGGGATAGACCGAGCGGAGGTAATCGAGGTCGCGGCCGAAGGCGTAGTGGTCCCAAAGGTGCTGGCACATCCAGGCGCCGCCGCCGAACCATACTCCCCAAGGGAGGCGCGCGCCGGGGGAGGTCCAGCTCCAGCCATTGGTCGTGTAGCCGACGACCCAGCCGGGAGTGTCCGGGCCGAAGTAGGCGCGGGCGGTCTTGGTGCCGGGCGCGACCAGATTCCGCGTCATGCGCAGCATCGGGGCGTGCATCTCCGCGAGGTTGGAGGGCTCGGCGGCCCAATAGTTCATCTGGTAATTGATGTTGGACTTGTAGTCGCACTTCCACGGCAGATCGAGGCCGTCGCCCCAGATGCCTTGGGAATTGGAAGGCAGCGGGTTTTCGGGCCGGCTGGAGGAGATGAGCAGGTAGCGCCCATACTGGTAGAAGAGCGCGGCGAAGGCGGGGTCGGGCTTGGCGTGGTAGTCCCGGAGACGTTCGTCCGTGGAGCGCGCGTCATCGTGCGCTCCGAGATCGAGACGAAGACGGTCGAAATAGCGCCGATGGTCGGCGATGTGCGCGTCGCGCAGCTCGGCGTAGCGCTTTCCGGAGGCGGACTGTATCCGTTTTTTCGTTACCGACAGGTCGCCGCCCTTGTAGCCGGCCGAGTGGTCGAGGACGAAGGTGGTGGCGGCGGCGAGCAGCACGACGGCCTCGTCGGCCTGCTCGACGCGGAGCCGCCCGTCGGACCCGGCGGAGACGCGGCCGCCCTTCGTCAGCACGCGGACGCGCGCCTCGAAGCCGAGGGTGTCGCCCGTGTTTCCGGTCATCACGAGCGTGTCGTTTCCTTCCGCGACGGTCCCGGCCCGTTCCACCCGGCCGAGGCCGAGGGTAAAGGAGATCGCCCGCGGCCGGTCGGCGGAGACGCGTTGCACGATCACCTGGTCGGGCGCGCTGGAGAAAATCTCGCGTTCAAAAACGGCGCCTCCGATTTTAAACCCCACGGCGGCGAGGGCCCGACCCAGGTCGAGCTGTCGGCGGTAGTCCGAGACCTCGCCGGCCGGGAGGGTGAAATCGAAGTTCAGGTCGCCCAGCGTCTGGTAGGAACTGTGGTAGGGAGCGGGGCCGTTGAAGCGGGCGTTGGCAAGGCGGGTGGCCTCGTCGTGGCGCCCTTCGCGAACGAGGCGGCGCAACTCGGGCAGATCTTTCCACGCGTCGCGGCGGTCGGCGTCGGGCTGCGGATCGCCGGACCAGACGGTGACATCGTTCAGCTGCAAACGCTCCTTCTCCGGCTGACCGAAAATCATCGCGCCGAAACGCCCGTTGCCGATCGGCAACGCCTTGATCCAGGCGTCTGCGGGCTCGCGATACCACAACACGAGATCCGATCCGGGAGTCGTCGCCTCGGCGGCCGCGCAAGCCGATGAAAAGAGGCAGGCGACCGCGATGAGGCGGCCGGCCAGCGGGAGCCCCCGGGGGCCGGGCACGGAAAAGACGAACGTGGAGAAACGAAACATGGGATGCGGGGGAAAATCGCGCGGTCCAAACAGGGCGGATCGGCGGGACGACAGGCGAGACTGAACAGGCGGACGCGGCAAACGAGGACGTTCCACCCCCGGGCACGCTTACCCAGTTAACACGATGTCGGCCACGGCGGCGGGAAAGATCACCTATTGGCATGGCGCGCACAATCGCGTGCGATGCGGGCGACGCCGCGCATGTCGGCGTGCATGTCCACGCCTCGGGCGATCTTTTGAACCGGCGCGACAAGGGCGTCGCCGACACGCCGACGCTCAGGCCATGCGCTCCAGCGCTTCACGGGTCACCCGCCAGCGCAAGGGGCGGCCCGCGAGATAGCTTTTAAGCTCTTCGACCATGTAGTGTCCCATCCGCTGGCAATCCCGCCCGTGCGAGCCGGCGATGTGCGAGGTGACGGTGACATTGGGCAAGTCCAGCAGAGGATCGCAGGCCTGCGGCGGTTCGGGGTCCGTGACGTCGAGCACGGCGTGCAGATCCGGTCGCCGACGCAAGACGGCCACCAACTCGGGCTGGTTGATGATCACCCCGCGGGAGGTGTTGATCAAAGCCGCGCCCGCTTTCATCGAGGAAACCAGGCGCCCGTCCACCATGCCGATGGTCTCGGGCAAAACCGGCGTGTGGATCGACACGACGTCCGAGCGTTCGAACAACTCGTCCAAGCCCACGCGGTGCACGCCTTCGGCCGCCGCCTCGGCGGCTTGCAAGTAGGGGCAGTAAACCAACACGCGCACGTCGAAAGCCTTGAGATGGCGGGCCACCGCGCGGCCGATCGCGCCAAAGGACAAGACGCCCACCGTGGCCCGGAAAGAGCCGGCGATGGTCCGCGTGTGGTCCCCCCAGCCCTTGCCCGCCTTGGCCAGGGCCGCCCGGTTCCAGAAATCGCGCAGGCTCAGGAGCACGGTGGCGACGGTGTATTCGGCCACGGGCACGGCGTTGGCGGCGGCGGCGCTGGTGATGACGATCTCCCTCGCCCAGAAGGCGGGCGTCAGGAAGTAGCGCACCGAGCCCGCGCCATAGAAAACGGCGCGCAGCTTCGGCGCGGCGTCCAGAAAAGTTTCATCCATCAGCGGCGCGCTCCATCCCGAGAAAAGAACCTCGGCGTCGGACAAGAGGTCCGCGTGTCGCGACCACTCGCGAAACGGGATCACCGTCTCATCCAGCTCGGTAAGCCGCCGCAGTTCGGCCATCTCCTCCGGGCCGTAGATCAGCCGGTGGCTCGCCGGGTCGAGGAGAAACGCGGCCTTGGGTTTGCGTTGCCCCGACCCGCGGATGGACGCCTGGGCGGCGGAGGAATCGGCGGGGCTCGTGGTGGAAGGCAGGATCATGGGGACGGAGTGGGCTCCGATTCGCGCAAGGGCGGACCGGGTGGAGGTGGGTTCTTGTAGTTTCCCTCCCCGCGACCCGCGACGCGTCCGCTTGCTTACTATGTTAGACACCCCTGAAACGGCGATTCTTCGGCAAGATATGCGCATGCATCCGACGCGACGAAAAGGCGGGGCGGGCCCGCCCTGCCTCGATAGGCGACGAACACGGCTACTGTAGCCGCGGGCGTGCCGCCCGTGCCCACGACAATCGGAACGCGCCCGGCACGGGCGCGGCTGCTACAACTCGCTCCGAAACACCGCTAGGCCGGGATCGCCGGGGTGCGCGCAGGCAGCATGGAGCCGTCCACCCAAACGCCTTCGATCAGCACTTCGCGCGGCGCCTCGGGCCTGCCCCACCCGTTGTGCAGAATGAGCGACACGACCGATTCGCACGCCGCCTTGCCGATCTCGAACGGCTTCTGGTCGATGCCGGCGTCGGAGTTGCCGTCATGCACGCTCAAGGCCGCGAAACCCACGTCGCGCGGGATCTCGCAGCCGGCCTTCCCGAGCATGGCCGGAACCTCGCTCAAGTTGCTCAGGATCGCGTCGGGCTTCTCCCTTTCTATCCACGCGCGCAACCGTTCCGAATCGCCGTTTTTCACCTCGGCCTCGGGCAGGCTCAGGAACGGCACGCGGTCGCGCTCCGCGAGATCCGCCTGCGCGAGCAGGACTCCGCTGAGAAACAGCGTGCGACGGATCGAGTATTCGCTGCTCACGAAACCGACGCGGCGGTATCCCCGCTCGGTCATTTTTCGGACCGCCAGCGCGGCGTTGTAGGTGTGCGCGCTGGTCACGAGGTTGACGCGCAACGTGTCGAAGGCGTGGCCGAATTTGACCATGGCGAATCTGCTCCAATCGAAGGCGCCCAGGTCTTGGGAGAAGGTGCTCTGCGGCGGAGGAATCAACACGCCGCGGATGTTGCGCGCCTCCATGATCTGCTGGATGCGCGCCACCGAGAGCCGCTCGTTCGGCACCAGACGCTCCAGACGGTAGCCGTGTTTTTCCGCGATGTGTTTCACCCCGAGCCAATAGGCGTGGAACTCCTTGCGGGTGTGCATCTGCTCCGGCGGATCCCAGCAGCATAGCCAGGCGAGCGCCGACTGGATGCGCGTCTCCCGGCTGGTCCTCCGGTAGGTGCTCAGCGCCTGCAGCATCGGGTCGGGCCGGTAGCCCATCTTTCGCGCCTCTTCGCAAATGCGCTCGCGCAAGGCCGGGGAAACCCGGGGCACTCCGCGCAGGGCGTAGGAGACGGTGACATGCGAAACACCCAGTTTCGCGGCGATATCGCGCATGGTCACCCGTTTGTCGTCATGCGGGGGTTGGACGCCGTTTTCGTCCGCGGGACTGGAGCACAGTTGAATCATGGGGCGGGGTGTTTTCGGGCGGGCCCGGTCCACCGCCGGGACGACGGAAGGACGGAGATCGCCCGGAGGTTCGGGGCACCCCGATCAAACCATATCCCGGCCCGGCGCGGTATGACTTGAATTCGCCATTGAGGGCGCGCCCGCGCCGGACCGCCCTCGGCGCGGAGCCGCTTGGCGCCGAGCGCAGGCGCTTCCCCGGAACGACGGTCCCGCCCCTTACTTGTTCAAAAACTTAACGACCGCCTCCGTGCGCGTCTGCACATGGAGCTTCTCGTAAATCCGCCGCAAGTGGTTGTTCACCGTGTGCGGGCTGAGGTCGAGCTGGTCGGCGATTTGCTTGTAAGAGAGCCCGCGGGCGAGGTTTTCCAGGATCTCGCTCTCCCGCTTGGTGAGCATCTCCACCTCGTTGGCCGGTTTCCGAATCTGGTGGAAATGGGTGACCACGCGCCGGGCGATCTTGATCGACATGGGGGCGCCGCCGCGATGCACGTCGCGGATCGCGGGGATCAATTCCTCGGGCGCGCTCCGTTTCAACAGGTAGCCGCTCGCGCCGGCGCGCAGGGCGTCGAAGATCAGGTCCGTGTCCTCGTAAGTGGTCAGAATGATGCACTCGAGGCCGGGATGCGCGCGCTTGAGCCGGGCCACCGCCTCGATGCCGCCGCGCCCGGGCAGGTTGATGTCCATCAGCACCACGTCGGGCGGATTCTTCGAGATCCCCGCCTCGGCGTCCTCCGCGTTCGCGTAGGCGCCGAGACAGACGATGTCCGACGCGAGCCGAAGCAGCTTCAGCAAGGTCTCGCGGGTGGCTTGGTGATCTTCGACGAGGCAGATCCGGATCATTCGGGCGAGGGGGCCAAGGCGGACCGCTCCGCCGGAAGGGGCAACCCCAAAACGACCCGGGTCCCCCGCCCCGCGCCGCTCCCGATCCGGCATTCGCCGCGCAACTCCTTCATCCGCTCGCGAAGGTTTCGCAGGCCCTCCGAGCCCGTTCGATCCGTTTCCGCATCAAAGCCCCGGCCGTCGTCCTCGATCACGACGCTCAACCGACGGCCGTCCCAAGCCGCCCGCAGGCGCACCGTCCGGGCGCCGGAGTGTTTGGCGGCGTTGTTGAGCGCCTCCTTCACTGCCAGGAAAAGGTGATAGCGGACGTTGGCCGAAAGCGGACGCGGCGGGAGGTCCTCGGAAAGCTCCGTCTCGCAGGCGATCCGCGCCGAGGCCAGGAAGGCGGCCGCATACATTCCGATGTATTCGACGAGCGCCGCGAGGGTGTCGTAGCGCGGATTCACCGCCCATACGATCTCGTCGAGCGCGTCCACCGACCGGCGCGCGATAACGGAGATCTCCTCCAGATGACCGCGCGCCGCCTCCGGAGGCTCCATGCAGGCGAGACGGCTGACCATGTTGATCTGCGTCAGGTTCGCCCCGAGTTCGTCATGCATGTCGCGGGCGATGCGCGCGCGCTCCCGCTCCACTTCGCGCGCTTGCCGCAGGCGCCGGATTCTCGACCGGACTCGCAGAAGCACGATTCCGCGCACCAGCCAGGCCACCGCCCCCATGCCGACGAGGACCGCGCCCAATTTGGCCGCGGGAGTCTCCCACCACCTCGCGCCCACCGTGAAATTCAGCCCCGCGCTCGCCGGGGACCAGGAGCCGTCGTCCATCCCCGCCATGACCTCGAAACGATAGGCTCCCGCCGGAAGGTGTGAAAACGCCACCGAGCGGAGACTTCCGTTCTCGACCCAGCCGTCGTCGTCGCCCCCCAGCAGGCGATAGCGGAAGCGCAGACGCTCCGCCTTCCCGGCCTCGGGCCGCGTGTAGTTTATCTTCAGACGCGCCGCGCGCGGGGGCAGGTCGAACGAATCCGCGGAGCCGCCTCGCGCGATCAAGGCGTCCCCGCTCCAGACCTCCTCGATCACGACCCGCCGCTCCACCGGCTTCTCGATCAACGAGCGCAGGTCGATGTCGAGAGCTCCTCGCGCGGTGGCGAACCACAGGTGTCCGTCCCGGCTGCGCGTCGTCGCCCCGCGAAACCCGAGCGCGAACTCGGTGCTCGGCACGCCGTCCGCGCGTCCGTAGGCGCGCGCCGCCAGCGTCGGCTCGCGCCCGTCCAGCACCGCGTCCAATCCGGCGCGGGAAACCTGGAAAAGCCCTTCGGCGGTGCCGATCCAAAGGTCGTCAAAGTCGCCCGGGGCGATCGTGCGGACGTCCCCGATCGGCAGGCCCGCGCCTTCCGGCAGGCGGGAAACCCGCCCCGCGCGCCAGCGATAGAGCCCGCGCTTGTGCGCCCCGATCCAGACGGTTTCCCGACCGTCGGGGATGATGAAACGGATCGGATCCCCGGCTCGGACGCCGGGCAAAGCGACCGGATCGAATTTTCCGTCTCTTCGCACGAAAACATGCCCGTCCAGGCCGCCCGCCCAGATCCGCCCGGCGCCGTCCTCCGCTAGGGCGATGAGCCGCGGCCTCTCCTCGGTCACCGAGACGGGGACATACTCCTCGTTCCGGCGGACAAACAGCGCGCCGCCGGTGGTCGCCATCCACAAGTCGCCCGCGTGATCGGTCAACAGGGCGGTGAGCGGCTGCCGGAAGGCCTCGCGCCGGAGCTCGCCGTTTTGCCAGCGCACCAAACCGCCCAGCGTGCCCAGCCACATCCCCCCCGCGGGCGCGCGGCTCACCGTCATGGTGGGCCACTCGTTTTCCCAACCCGGTATCGGGGAAAAGGCACGGTTCGTGGAATCGTCGCCGCGCACCAGCATGCGGTTCCGCCCCGCCAGCCAGAGCCGGCCCTCGGCGTCCTCGCAGATCGAATACGTGTCGGCGTCGCGCAGGCCGTCCGCCGTCGTCCGCAGATGCAGGCGCCTGGGCCGCAGGCAAAGCGCCCCGCCCGCCTGGGTGCCCGCCCAGAGCGCGCCCTCGTCGTCCTCGAGCAAGGAGATGACCGCGCTGTCGACCGGCACCCGCGAAACTTCGCCGTCCCTGTAGCGGATGAGGCCCGCGTTGTTCGTCCCCAGCCAAAGCGTGCCCGAGGAGTCCTCGAAGAGGGTGTGCACGGACAGGGTTCCGATGTCCGCCACGACCACCTCCCGGCGCCCATCCGCATGATAGCGCAACAACGACGCCCCGCGAACCACCCACACGTCCTCCGCCCCGGCCGCCGCCAAGTGGATGTAGGGCTCGCCGTCCGGCTCGACCGGAACGAATCGCCGTCCGTCAAACCACCCGCAGGCGTCGGTGTTGCCAAACCAGAGACGGCCGGAGCGCGTCGCGACCACCTTCGTGCGGGTCCCCGCCCTCCGCGCCGTGCCGAGACCGTCGTCCCGCGAAAACCAAGCGACCTGTCCCTTGCTCCAACGCCCCGCCCGCGGCGCACCGCCAGCCCCGAACCAGATGGCGCCTTCGCCGTCCTCCGCGAGCGCGTTGATCGGTTCTCCGTCCGGAGACTCGGGCACGACGACTTCGAAGCGTCCGGCGCTCCAGCGCCCCACGCCGCCTCGGCCCGTCCCGATCCAAAGGGCGCCGTCGCGGGCCGCCAGCACCGCATCCACCTGATCCCGCTCCTCCGTCGTGGATATCCGTTCCCAAAACGGCGTGAAACGCACGCCGTCAAAACGCACCAGCCCGTGGGGGGTGGCGAACCAGAGATAACCGTCGGAGGTCCGCGCGACGCCCCGGATGCGGTTGTGCGGCAATCCGTCGCCGATATCCCAGGCGTGAACGAGGTGGTCATCGGCGACGGGAATCTCCGACCACGCCGGTATCGGGTTCGCCCAAACCAGTCCCGGCCAACCCAGACATATCCACACTAGTAGACAAAACCTCGCCACCACGCCGATCCTTGGCGCTTTCGGCATCCGGGCCAAGCTCGCAGAGAGCGAACGCGCCCGTCGCGCCGATCCGCGCGGACCGGGTGCGCGCGGCGCCCCGCCTCCGTCATCCATCCAGCGCGACCGAAAGCAGCGGCGCCGCCCGCCCGTGATGGAAAAGATATTCGGAAAGCGTCGGCCGAAGGTGGATCTCCGACTCCCGCTCCAAATCAGGGGACCACGACGAGGAAAGCCTGAGCGGATTCCGAAGCCTCTCCAATGTCTGGTAGGCAAAAGCGTCGGGCTCGGGAACGCGTCCGGACAACACCGGCACGATCTCCTCCCGGAGCACGCTCTCCAGCCATCGCCACAAGTCCGGATGATCGAGCGCCCGGGCCGGCGACTCCACGCCCAATCGTCTCGCGCGAACTTCCATCGCCGCCCGCGCCGCCTTCGCCACGCGTCCCGACCGCAACCGGTAGGGACCCAGATCCTCGGTCAAAACCACCGCGGGGTGCGTCCAAAAGGGTTCGTTCCCGACGACCTCGATGCCCCAGAACGCGTAAGGTTCCGTCATGAGCCGCGGGCCGGCCGCGTCCGGCGCCGGGCCGATCCGCGACTCCACCACCACCCGGTCCGCCAAGGTGTTCAACCATCGCACGCCGTCCCGCAGCCAGGACTCGGTCGCCGGCCCGACCCGCCAGAGGCGCGCCAGGGCCAGGACCGCGTCGCGCAACTTCCCGCCGTCCCCTTCGCCCGGACCGCACGGCACGATCGAGACATGGACTCCTCCGCTTTCCCGGCGCGCCAGAAGAACATCCAGCAACCTCGCGATGGTTCCGACGGGCGCCCGCCCCGGACTCGGGCGGAGCTCGCCGCGACCGTTCACGGCTCGTCGCGCCGACCGCTCGTCCAGCAGTATCCACCTCAACTCCGGACGCCGGGCGAAGTCCAGCACCTCCAGCCAATCCGCCTCGGCGCGCAAAGCCCGCGAGATGGAGTCCACCCGTTCCACCGCATCGACCAACCGTCCCTGGAACGCGCCCCGGACCGCGACCTCGAACCCGCCGGCCGAAGCGGCGAGCTCGTTTGCTTCGCCTCCGTCCGCAACCACGACCGCCCAACCCGGGATCGGAACCGCTCCGACGTTCGCCTGCGCCAAGATCAGATCGGCAAACGCACGAAGAAAGGGGCCGGCGCCAAACTGAAGAACGGAGTCTAGCATCTCACGGGTGGAACAACTCCTCCATGGAGCGTCGTGCCGTGCCCATGGGCAATGGTCGCCCCGGTTACCAAGTTAGCCCGCACCGCGGAGCCGAAGGAGGCGCAATCCTGCGAGCCTAGAAAACGGCAGTCGGGTGGCGGAGTATCGCGCAAGATATTGAGTCGGATGGCGCTCGCGGAACCCCGACGTGCACCCGGCGGGTGCATGGAGCGGGTGACGCGGGCGGCAGGCGGCCAACAGCTTGCGCGAGACGACCCGATCCGACTGCCGTTTCTAGGGTGAGAGGAGAAACGGCGCGGCCGGGCAAAGGCGTGCTTGAACTGCACGTCGCGCGAGGCCCCGTCGTTTTTCACCCGCAGGACGGCGCGGGCCGACGCGACTACGGTGAAACATCGGGGCCCGGTCACGCCGACGCCTCGCCCGCCGGGCGTGGCGCCGCATGCGATCAGTTGACTGGATAAGGCGAGACCTCCGCGGCGCGCAGCTCGGCGCCGTTGATCGTCTGGCGCAGGCCGAGCATGAGGACGTTCTTGCGGCCCTCTCCGAAGTTCAGCCAGCACTCGGGCAGATAATACTCGCGCTGCGGCCCGAGTTCCCAGTGTCGGCCGATGTCGCGGCCGTTGAGCCACATGAAGCCGTTCCCGGAGGCGTCCAAGAGGAGCCGCCACGGGATGGACGCGGCCTCGGGCGACGAAAGCTCCGGCAACTCGAACTCGATCCGATACCAGGTGAGGAGGCCGTCGCGAGGGCCTTGGGGCTGGATGCCGTTGCCTTTGCGCGCGATCGCCCGGCCGGTGTCGAGCGCGACCTTTTCCCAATCTTGCGGGGTGAAGTCGGGGCGCGTCCAGCCGGCGGAGACGCCGCCAAGATCCAGGGCGACCTGCCAATCGAGCGGCTTCGCGATCGCCGTCTCGTCGGCGGCGAGGCCCAGCCCGGCGCGCCGGACGCCGCTCAGCTCCTCCATCGGGATGTAGCCGTGCTCGTGGCCGATGTTCTCGTAGAGCAGCACGATCTCGTTTTCCCCGGCGCGAAGCAGGCCGCCGACGTCGAAGCGGTTGTCGAACTCGTCGGGGCGGATGCGGTCGAAGGAGAGCTTCTTGTTGCGCGTCGCGGCGGCGGCGTAGGACTCGTCCGGATACAGGCGCCCGGCGAGGCGGCCGTTGACCTGCGCGGTGACGATATCGCGGCTGAAGGAGTTGACGAGCAGGCGGCGGTGATCGGCCGCTTCGGCCGCGGAGAGCGGGAAACGCGCGCGATAGAGCACGTGGCGCTGGTCGCTGACGCCGAGCTCGGGCAGGGACTTGTCGACGGGCAGTGTCTGCCAACGGCCGTCGAGCGGATCGTGCCGCTTGAGCGCGGAGGCGATGCGCAGCGGCGCGGGCAGGCGCGGGGCGGGCGGGACGGCCTGGGTTTTCGGATACCA
>CBINJQ010000069.1:0-14134 GCA_966251015.1 uncultured Akkermansia sp.
TTAAAGGTCAGGCGGAGAGGGAGGGCGGACGAAAAGGACGCGGGCGCTCAGGCGGCGCGGGCGGAGGCGGGTTTGGCTAGCAGGAGGCGGCGTGCCTCGCGGGCGACGACGAGTTCCTCGTTGGCGGCGATGACGAAGACCTTGGTGGTCGAGTCGCAGCAGGTGAGGTCGGTCTCGAGCGGCGAGACGTCGTTGCGACGCGAGTCGAGGATGAGGCCCATGCGTGCGAGACCGGCGCAAACCGCCTCGCGGACATGGACGTCGTGCTCGCCGATGCCGCCGGTGAAAACGAGGGCGTCGCAGCCGCCCATCTCGAACCAGAAGGCGCCGACCCAGTGGCGGACGGCCTGCACGAAGGTCTCGACGGCGATCTCGGCGCGCCGGTCGCCGGCCTTGGCGGCGGCGCGGATGTCGCGCATGTCGTTGCCCACGCCGGAGAGGGCGAGGAGGCCGCTTTCCTTCGTGAGCTGGCGCTCTATCTCGGCGATGGAGATGCCGAGCTTGCGGTGAATGAAGGGAATGGCGGCGGAATCGAGGTCGCCGACGCGGTTGTTCTGCGGCAGGCCGGACTGCGGGCTGAGGCCCATGCTCGTGCCGATGGCGACGCCGTCCATCGTGGCGGTGACGGAACTGGAGCCGCCGAGATGGCAGGAGATGATCCGTAACGGCGCTCCGGATACGGAACGCGGGCCGGACTGGTAGAGGGAGCGGGTGATCTCGGCGACGTCGGGGCGGTCGAGCAGCTCGGCGGCGCGCTCGGCGGCGAACTTGTGGCTGGCGCCGTGGAAGCCGTAACGACGCACGCCGGCCTTATACCAGGCCTCGGGCACGGCGTAACGGTGCGTGCGCTCGGGGAGCCACTGGTAGAAAGCGGTTTCGAAGAGCGCGACCCGGCGCACGGCGGGAAGCTTTTCCCGGAAGCGGCGGATGCCGGCGGCGTAGGGCGGGTTGTGCGCGGGGGCGAGATCGGCGCTGTCGAGGAGCGCTTTTTCAACGGCCTCGTCGGCCTCGACGCAACCGGTGAGGGCGCCGCCGAAGACCGTCTTGAACGCGACCGCGTCGAGATCGGCGCCGGAGGAGAGTTTGCCCTCGGCCTTGAGCGCGGCGAGACAGTCGTCGATGGCCTGGCCGTGGTCGCTCACGCGCTCGTGGCCGCCCTTGGCGACGGCGGAGGCTTGCGAGCCGTCGAAGCGGAAGAGGCGGTATTTGAACGAGGTGGAGCCGAGATTGGCGACGAGGATGTTCATGGCGGGGAGGACCGAACGGGTTGCGCGGGTGGCGGACGAACGAAAGGGAGGCGGAACGGCGGCAGGGGAAACCGCCGCTCCGGGTTCAACGGGCGCGCGTCACGACTCGCTCGCCCGAAAGGGAAGATCGAAACGCCGATCAGGCGGCGGGCGCGGCGAGCCATTTGCCGAGGCCGGCGAGCTCGTCGTGCGGACGCGGGATGACCTGCACGGATATCACCTCGCCGACGCGCTTGGCGGCCTCGGCGCCGGCGTCGACGGCCGCCTTCACGGCGGCGACGTCGCCGCGGAACATGGCGGCGACATAGCCGCTGCCGACGGCTTCGTAGCCGGTCATGGTGACGTTGGCGGATTTGAGGGCGGCGTCGGCGGCCTCGAGGAGGGTGATGTAACCTTTGGTTTCGATGATACCGAGGGCGAGTTGGGCCATGGCGGGGAAGGGGTCGAGGTGGACGGTGACGGGAGAATTTAAGGGGCCGGAGCGCGCGGGGCGCGGCGGCCCGGGTTGGTGTTTTAGAGACCCGCCTGCTTGAGCAGATCGGAGTGCGGGCGGGGAATGATGTGCGAGGCGACGAGTTCGCCCACGCGCTTGGCGGCCTCGGCGCCGGCGTCGACGGCGGCCTTCACGGAGCCGACGTCGCCCTTGACGATGACGGTGATGAGGCCGCCGCCGATTTGGACGGTGCGCACGAGCGTGACGCTCGCCGCCTTGACCATGGCGTCGCTGGCTTCAACGGAGCCGACGTAGCCGCGGGTTTCTATCATGCCGATGGAATCACTCATGGTGAGGGGGTGTTGGAGGGTGGGAACGGAGGGTTATGGATTCGGGAAAAACGGGGACTGCGCGGAGACGGGTCGGAGCGGCGTCGTGGATGCGGTGCTCATTTCACGAGCGAAACCGGCACGCCGGGCACGAGGCCGCAGGCGTTGCCCTCGTCGGTGTCGATGTGGACCTCGAGCTTGAAGTCCTTGTGAACGCGCACGAGGAGGCGGTCGAAGGTCATGCCAAGATCTCCGCCGACGCGGAGCTTCATGAAATCGCCCTGCTTCACCTTGTGGAACGCGGCGTCGTCCGGGTGCATGTGGACGTGCGGCGCGGCGCGGATCACGCCCTGGTCGAGGCGGAGAAAACCGGCCGGCCCCATCAGCATGCAGCCGGGCGTGCCGGCGATGTTGCCCGACTGGCGCACCGGGATGTCGAAACCGAGCGCGATGGAGTCGGTGTAGGCGAGCTCGACCTGGTTGAGGTCGCGGCAGGGGCCGAGAATGCGGAGGTTCGAGATCACGCGGCTGCGCGGGCCGATGAGGGTGACGGACTCGTGCGCGGCGTATTGATCTTTCTGATATAGCCACTTCATCGGCGTGAGCGCGCGGCCCTTGCCGAAGAGCGTTTCGACCGCCTCGGGCGTGAGGTGGCAGTGGCGGGCGCTGATGTTGACCAGAAGGGGATTCGGCGCGGCGGCCGGGCGCGGCAGCGGACGACCGAGGCGGGCGTAAACGGCGCGACGCACCTGGTGCTCGATCTCGACGCGATGGGGGACGGGCGGGGGCAGCATGGGAGCGGGGTGCCGAGGACGAAAAATCAGACGCCGCCGCGAAGCGGGATGGAGCGGCCGGCGAGGCGGGCCCATGCGCGGTCTGGCATGGATTTCATGGCGGCACTCTACGCCGATATCGCGGCAGGTGCGTGCTAGATTTTGATAGATATCGATCACTTTTTGCCAAATCATGCCATTCGCCGACGCCTCTCCGTCGGGAGCCCCACCGCGCGACGCCTGATTCGTCGCGGTGTGGCGGGACCGGATTCTCGCGCGAGCCGGAGAGGCTCGGACCGGGCACTATTTACGGGCGGCCCGGATAAGCTCTTTACCCGACTTCCCCGGGTTCATTGATAGGCCGACGCGTGATAGATTTGCAGCACATCTCGTTCGAAGGCGTCGGCGCCATCCTGCGTCCGGCCCCGGATCGCCCGACCGCGACGCCGTCCGTGCGCGAGGTCGAACCGGCCCGGGATCCGGATCCTTTTCTGGTATGGCTTTTCGCGCAGGCGGGACTGGATCACAGGGCTTACCGTGCCGCGGCTTTGGAGCGGCGCCTGCCCGCTTGTTTGCGGCAGCTGCGCGCGGCGAGTCCGGAGGCGGCGCGGGCCCTGTTGGAGAAACATCCTGAGCGCGTGCCCTTTGCGCTGGGGACCATCCTTATCGGGGTGAGCGAATTTTTCCGCGACGACGCGCTCTTCCGGGCGCTGGGGGCGGAGGTGTTGCCCCGTCTGCTGCGGGATCGGCCGCGGCTTCGCGTTTGCAGCGTGGGCTGCTCAAACGGGCAGGAGCTCTATTCGATCGCGATCCAGCTCGCCGAACTGGGCGCCCTCGACCGATGCGAGTTGCACGGGATGGATTGCCGCGAGGAGGCGGTGGGGCGCGCCACGCTCGGTTTGTATGGACCGAACGACCTCCGAAACGTCGGCGAGGACCGCCTGCGCCGGTTTTTCCGGCCCGTGGGCGGGAATTGGGCGATCACGCCGATGTTGCGGGATTCGGCGCGGTGGCGGGTGGCGGACTTGTTTTCGCTGCCGGAGGAGCGCTTCGACCTGATTTTGTGCCGCAACCTGATGATCTACCTCGCCCCGGAACCGGTCGCGCGCGCGTGGGATCTGCTCCGCTCCCGGCTCCTCCCGGGAGGTTTTCTCGTGACCGGAAAAGCCGAGAGGCCGCCGTCGACGATCCCCCTTCTTCGCGTCGCCCGATCCCTTTATCGCGCCCACTCATGAGCGACCCCGCCTCCGATCATTCGCCGCTCCGGCCCGGCGCGGGAAAGTCCATCCTCCTGTTTGTTCTTTGCACGGGGTTGATGGCGTGGCTGCGCCTCTCGATCTTCGCGGAGCAGGTCATTTCGCTCACCTACGGCCTGCCGCTGCTGATCTGCATCTGGTATCGCGACCGGAAACTCCTGTGGGCGCTGAGCGCGGCCTTCGCCGCCATCGCCACGATCAAGGCCTACCGGCTCGGCATGAACACCGACGCTTTCGGCTGGTGGATGCATCTGGTGAACATCTTGGTGATCGCCTGGACCGTCGACCTCGTCTGCCGCATGCTCGTCCGACTGGAGAACAAACGGCGGCGTCTGGAGGAGGCGAACCGCGCGCTCGTGGAGCGCGAGGAGGAGATCGGCCGCCAGAACGAGGAGCTGCAGAGCCAGACCGAGGAGCTCCACCAGCAAAACGAGGAGATCCAGCAGCAGACCGAGGAACTCCAGCAGCAGGCGGAGGAATTGCAGGCGCAAACCGACGACCTCAACCGGCTCAACGACGAGCTCACCAAGCGCCAGACGATGCTCGAGACCGTCCTCGGCTCGATCCAGGCGCCGGACATCGAGCGCGGCATGCCGGACCACATTTGCCAGGCGCTGCTGGGCCTGTTCGACGGGGCGGTGGCCGCCGCCATCCTGATCAAAGAGGGCGAAACGCTCCGCCCGATCACCCACGCGGGCTTCGGCGAGGCCGGTCCGCCGCCCGTCGCCCACGCGGGCTCCCTCGCGGCCGTCGTGCAGGCCCATGACCGCACCGCCTTCATCGCCGATCTCGCCGACCGGCCCGATATCGTGGTGCCTCATCCCGCCGCCCCGGCCGCCCCCTTCCGCTCCCTCCTCGTCACCCCGCTGCGCACGCCGGGCGGTTATCAGGGCACCGTGGAAGTTTACTCGGACCGGCCCCGGGCCTGGACCCGGCAGCAGTTCCGAATCCTGGAGTGGGCGGCCGTCCAATGCGGGCTGTTGATCGAGGTGCGCCGCCTTCACTCCGAATTGCTGCGCACGAACGAAGGGCTCGACCGCCTGGTGCGCGACCGCACCGCCGAGCTCCAGGAGATGGTCAACGAGCTGGAGCATTTCTCCTACACCATAACGCACGACCTGCGCGCCCCCCTGCGCGCCATGCACGGTTACGCCGAGATGCTCGCCGAGGACTGCCTGCCGGGTCTGGACGCCAACGGCCGCGCCTACCTCGAGCGCATCCGCGCCTCCGCCGCGCGCATGGACCGGCTCATCACCGACGCGCTCCACTTCAGCAAAGCCGCGCGCGACCAAATGGAGCTCACGCCCGTGGATCCCGGCCCCCTGCTCGTCGGGATCATCGATTCCTACCCGGCCCTCCAAGCCCCGCTCGCGCTCATCCGCATCGAGCATCCCCTGCCCCGCATGGTCGCGAACGAGGCCGGGCTCACCCAGTGTTTCTCCAACCTCCTCGGCAACGCCGTCAAGTTCGTGCCGCGCGGCCGCGTGCCCGAGGTGACGATACGCGCCGAGACCCGCGACGACGTCGTGCGCCTCTGGTTCGAGGACAACGGCATAGGCATCGCGCCCGAGATGAAAGGACGCGTCTTCGGCATGTTCCAACGTCTCAGCAAGGACTACGAAGGCACCGGCATCGGCCTCGCCCTGGTGAAAAAAGTGGCCGAGCGCATGCGGGGCCGCGTAGGTTTCGAATCCGTTCCCGGCGCGGGCAGTCGCTTCTGGCTCGAATTCAAAACCTCATGATTACGAGCCCTCCCGTCTCCCCCGTCCCCGCCGACGTGTTGTATGTCGAGGACGAGGAAAACGACGTGCTCTTCATGGGACGCGCCCTGGCTCACGCCGGCTTCGCCGTCGATCTGCGCACCGTGTGCGACGGCGACAAGGCGCTCGCCTACCTCAAGGAGGAGCCGCCCTACGCGGGCCGTCCCCTGCCCCGTCTCATCCTGCTCGACCTCAACCTTCCCGCGCGCTCCGGCTTCGAAGTGCTGGAGGGGATTCGCGCCCGGCCCGCCTTGAACGACATCCCGGTCGTCGTTCTCTCCTCGTCCGGGCGCCCCGAGGACCGCGAGCGGGCGCAACGGCTCGGCGCCACCGCCTACTTCGCAAAACCCGCAGCCATGCTGCGGCTCGTCGACGTGGCCCGCGAGCTCGGCTCGCGCTGGCTCGCGCCCGAGTCCCGGTCCGAGTCCGACCAGACGCCCGGCGCCTGACCCCGGACCGCGGCCTCCGCCTCGGTCGCCGCGGGGCCGCGAAACGGCGCCGGCAAACTTCGCGCTTGGACCGCGCCCCCTCGCCGTCCGATGGTCTCCGGCACCCGCGCCGTGCCGTCCCTCGAAGAACTTCTCCACTCGCTCCACACCGTGTTCGGTTACGACGGTTTCCGTCCGCTCCAACGCGAAATCATCGAGACCTCGCTCGCCGGGCGCGACGTCTTCGCCCTGCTGCCGACCGGCGGCGGCAAGTCGATGTGCTTCCAGCTCCCGGCCTTGCACCGCGCCGGCCTCACCGTCGTCGTCTCCCCGCTCATCGCGCTGATGAAGGACCAGGTCGACCAGCTCCAGGCCGCCGGAGTCGCCGCCACCTTCCTCAACTCCTCGCTCGATTCCGCCACCGCGCGCTCGCGCCTCGCCGGCCTGCATCGCGGGGAGTTTCGCCTGCTCTATGTCGCGCCCGAGCGCCTGATGCTGGACAACTGGAAGGAAAACCTGCGCGCCTGGAACGTCGCCTGCCTCGCCATCGACGAGGCCCACTGCGTCTCCGAGTGGGGCCACGACTTCCGGCCCGAGTTCCGGCAGATCGCCCAGTTGCGCGACTTCCTGCCCGACGTGCCCGTCATCGCGCTCACCGCCACCGCGACCGAGCGCGTGCGCGAGGACATCGTCAAACACCTGCGGCTGCGCAACCCGGCCGTCTTCGTCGCCTCCTTCAACCGCCCCAACCTCACCTACAAGGTCCTAGCGAAAGACGAGCCGCTGAAGCAGATCATCGAGTGGGTGAAGCGCCGCGAGGACGAGAGCGGCATCGTCTACTGCGCCTCGCGCGCCACCGCCGAGCGCGTCGCCGAATCCCTCGCCGGCCGCGGCTACGCCGCCCGCCCCTACCACGCCGGCCTCGAGGCGGCCGAACGCGCCCGCAACCAGGAGCTTTTTCTCCGCGACGAGACCAAGATCATCTGCGCCACCATCGCCTTCGGCATGGGCATCAACAAACCCAACGTCCGCTGGGTCATCCACTACGACCTCCCGAAAAACATCGAGGGCTACTACCAGGAGACCGGTCGCGCCGGCCGCGACGGCCTGCCCGGCGACTGCCTCCTCCTCTACAGCGGCGGCGACATCGCGAAGCAGACCCACTTCATCGACGAGATGACCGACGCCGCCGAGCAGCAACGCGCGCGCACGCAGCTCCGGCTCATGTCGCACTACGCGGAGAGCACCGGCTGCCGGCGTCGCGAACTGCTCGCCTACTTCGCCGAGACCTTCCCGTTGGACAACTGCGCCGCGTGCGACAACTGCAACGAGCCGCGCGAGACCTACGACGGCACCGTCCACGCGCAAAAATTCCTCTCCTGCGTTTTCCGCTGCCGCCAGGCCTCGCGCTTCGGCGTCGGCCTCAACCACGTCGTCGAGGTCCTGGTCGGCGCCAAGACCGAGAAGATCGAGCGCTGGGGCCACGACCGCCTCAGCACCTACGGCATCGGCGGCGACCTCCCGCGCCACCACTGGGCCGCCATCGGCCGCGAGTTGCAACGCCTCGGCTACGTCTGCCCCGGCACCGGCGAGTATCCCACCCTCGAACTGACGCCCGAAGGCCTCGACGTCCTGAAATCCCGCCGCCCGATCACGCTCACCAAGCCCTCCGAACACGTGCCGAGATCGAAGCGTTCGCCGATCAAGCGCGAGGGCGACGTCGAGTGCGACGAGATCCTGCTCGCCGAGCTGAAGAAGCTGCGCAAACGCCTCGCCGACGAGCGCGAGGTGCCGGCGTATGTGATTTTTGGCGACAAGACCCTGCGTCAGCTCGCCCGCGAATACCCGACGCGCGAGCAGGACCTGCGGGGCGTCTTCGGCATGGGCGAGAAGAAGCGCGAGGAGTTCGGCTCCACCTTCGCCCGCTTCATCGAGCAGTTCCTCGAAACGAACCCGAGGCAGCGCTTCAACGACTGAGCAGATCCGCCTTTTTCTCGGCCTGCGCCCGCTTCGCCACGCGTATCCAGTGCCGCCCGAGCAGCAGGATCACGCAAAGGCCCACCGCGATGAGCGCGTGCTTGATCCAGGCCCGATCCTCCGGCGCGGGCGCCGGGGCGGCCGCCGGCGCGGCCGCGGGCTTCGGCGGAGGCGCGGCGGGGACGGGCGGCTCCGGCTCCGCCGCCGACGCCGGCTCCGGAGTCGCCGGCACCAGGGCCGCGTCCAGCTCGTCCACCCGGCCCTCGCGCAGAAACACCTGGCCCGCCGGATAGTTCAGCACCTCGCGCGAGCCCGCGCTGCTCCGGCCCGTCGGCTCGCCCAGCGTCGCGATCACCTCCTCGCGCGTCGAACCGACGCCGATCTGCGAGGCGCACGCGGCGGCCCATGTCAGCAACCAAACCGACCCCATTGCCAGACGACGAATCATGCGACTCAGGGAACGGCCCCCGGGCGCCGGAGACAAGCCCGCGCCCCGGCGTTGTCCGCTTAGCCCGTCCGGGCCCGGCCCGTTTATCCGCAAAGTGGATACGCGGCTCCGGGCCGACGACCGGATCACGCGCCCGCGCGCCTCGGCGATCACGCGAACAGCGCGTTCGACAACGCCACGCCGAGAAAAGTCCAGACGACGATCGTCATCAGCTTGGCCGCCGCCGCCACCGCGAAGGCCCGCTGCCAGGTGCAGGCGTGGGTCGTCTTCATCAGCGTCACGAGGAGCACCACATAGGAGACCGCGTCGTCCACCCGGAAAAACTCGGTCACGTTCCACGCCAGGAAACCCACCGTTTGCACCACCGCTCCGCCCGCCATCGCGGCCAGCGCCGGCCAGAACATCTGCGACCAGTCCGCGTGGACGTCGGCCCAGCGAAACGCGAGTTTCAGGATAAGCATGCCCACGGCGACCTGCACCAGCCCGCCGATCCCCAGCATCGTCCAGAATCCCTGCGCCGAGGTCTCCCCCGTCATCGCGCCCATCGTCGCGCCGGGACCCGCCTCGTGTTCCGCGGTCAGTCTCGCCACATCCTCCTCGAGCTTTTTGCGCGCGTCCGCCTGCTCCTTCGCCCACTCCGCCTCGGCGGCGGCCGCCTCCTTCGCCATCTGCGCCTCCGCGGCTTTTTCCGCCTTCTCCGCCTCGGCCTCCGCCGCCGCCAGCTTGGCCGCCTCCTCCGCGGCCAGCTCCTCCGGCGTGGCCGGATCCGAGACATGCCGCACTCGAACCACGCGCGTCACGCGCCCGTCCGTGAGCTCGACGCGCCCGTCGTTGGGATAACGCAGAATCGTCACCCCGTTTCGCTCGAGCACCGAAAGGGGCTTGCCCACCGCCGCCTCGACCTCGGCGCGCGTCATGCCTTCACCGACGCCGGCCGCCGAAGCCAAGCCGAGCGACCCAAGCCACAAGACCACCAGCAACAGAGCCTTAAACATGCCGCCCTTGCCGCCGAAAATCGGCCCCGTGACAAACACA
This sequence comes from uncultured Akkermansia sp., assembly GCA_966251015.1. Lineage (GTDB taxonomy): Bacteria > Verrucomicrobiota > Verrucomicrobiia > Opitutales > Opitutaceae > IMCC26134_A. The sequence goes on from CBINJQ010000069.1 coordinate 9,687, forward strand.
TTCCGGGCCCCCTCGGCCGGACAAGGCCCCGCCCCGCCCTTGCCCGGCCGCCAATGCCGAATTCTGATGCCGCGTCGCCGTGCCCCTCCCGCGCATCTTTCCCACCGTCTTCAAAGCCGCCCAAGCGTGGGCGCGCGGGCTTCGCCCGTCCGAGGAGACGGCGCCCGCCGAGCTGCTCCGCCGCGCGCGCTCCCGCCAGGAATACCGCATGGCGTGGTGGCGCCTCGTGCTCGCCTCCGTCCCATTGCTGCAAAGCGCGATCGACCGTTCCACCGTCGCCAGCGGCTTCCCTTATCTCCTCCCCGCCTACGCGCTCGCCGTCCTCCTGGTCGCGAGCAGACGTCGCCACCACCCGCGCTGGCGCTGGCTCTTCGCCGCGGGAGACGTCGCCCTCCTTCAATCTTACGCCGCCTTCCAGCTCGATGATCGCGACACGCTCGCCGCCGCCTTCGCCTATGTCGCGGTTTCGAACCTCGTGCTTCTGACCAACTCGCTCCGCCTGTCGCGCCCGCTGCTCTGGACCTCCGCGGCCGCCATGATCGCCGGCTACCACTGGTTCTTCCGTGAAGACCTGCACGACATCCGCGTGCGGGTCGGCGGCGTGATGCTGCTCCTCATCACCGCCGCCCTCGCGTCGATGATCGTCAACAGCCAGCTCCGGCTGCTCGCCGAAACCCGCGCACGCGCCCGGTTGCGACGCTTCGTCTCGCCCGAAGTCGCCGACGAGCTCGAACGCCGCCACGAGGTGCTGGACCGCCCCGTCGCGCGCGAGGTCACCGTGCTCTTCGTCGACATCCGAGGCTTCACCTCCGGCGCGGAAGGCATGTCGCCCGAGGCCTCGGTCGCCTTCCTCAACGAGTTTTTCCGCCGCGTCACCCAGGCCGTCTTCGTCCACGGCGGCACGGTGGACAAATACATCGGCGACTGCGTCATGGTTCTCTTCGGCGCTCCGCTCCTCCAGCCCGACGACGCCACCCGCTCCGTCCGCGCCGCGCGCGAGATCGTCCGCTCGGTCGCGGAGTGGAACGTCGGCCGCGCCGCCCGCGGCGAACCGCCGGTCAGGATCGGCATAGGTCTGAACACCTCGCTCGTCGTGGCCGGCGCCGTGGGCACGCCTCAAAAGCTCGAATACACCGTGATCGGCGACGGCGTGAACGTCGCCTCCCGCGTCTGCTCGCTCACCAAGGACTTCCCCGCCGTCATCCTCGCCACCGAGGCCACGCGCACGCGGGTCGCCGACGAACTGCCCTGGAAGGATCTGGGCGAGACGACGCCGCGCGGACGAAAGACCCCGCTGCGCCTTTACGGCCTCGACGCCTGAGGCCGACGGCCGAACGGAAAAGGGCGTCCACGGGCAGGACGGGACCGCCGGGACCGCCGCGCGTTCACATGGGCCAACGACCACCACTCCGCCGCGGCGCGCCCGGCGGTCGCGCCCTACCATCGATCCAAGCCGTCCTCACTCCCCGAAATCCAGGTTCGACTCGGTCCCGATCGCCCGGATCAAGAGATTGTCCTTCAACCAGACCTGCGGGTCTCGCCTCGTGCCGTCGACTTCAAAGCCGATTCCAAAGTAGGTCCCGTCGACCGCGATCACCTCGCCGTCCAGCGCGTAGCCGCCTTTTTCTATCCGCAACCGGTCGATCAGCCCGGTGCCGTCCAGCTTCACGTCGGCGACCTCGACCCGTCCGTCGCGCAGGGAAAGATTCCGAATCGAGAACTCCCGCAAAAGGGGCCGCGTCTCGAGCTCCCGACCGGACTTGAGCGCCAGCAACTGCACGATGCGCGGCGCGCGAAGCACGGTGGCGTTCCGAACCACGACGACCGCCTGAAGCCGCGGCGGCTTCTGATTTTCGGGGAGCTCCGCGCTCACCTCCAGCGAACCGCCGGCGAGAAGGCTCACGATCGTGTCCAGGTTGCCCAGCATCACGCCCGCGACCGCCTCGAGTTCGCCGAGCTTCGCGGTCGGCGGAGGCTGCGCGACCCGCAGCGGCGCGGACGCCGCCGCCGCCCAGCGCGGCACATCGTCGACCCGCACGACGAGGCGCCGATTCCGCTCCGGCGGCTCCGTCTCCAGGGTCGCGGCCAGCCGGTTTCCCTCGCCCTCGGTCGCGACCAACGACACCGAGCGCGGCTGGCCGTTCTCATCGCACGTCAGCGCGAGCTCGACACCGCGCAGCACGCGCTCCGCGCCCAGCTCGATCCGCTCGATCTTCACGTCCGCCGCCAGCGAGGCGAGCGCCGTGCGCCCGGTCGCGCGCGCCGCCGCGTCGTCGCCCGTCGGCGCCTCCGCCGGCCGCGACACCGACGCCAGCCTCGGACGAAGCACTTCCACGATCTCCGGCACGACGACCAGCGGGGAACGAATGCTCACGCGCGCCGGAGCGCCGACCAGTTCGCCCGAGAAGCGCGAGCGCCCCCAGGCGAGCTCGGCCAATTCCACCTTGGCGGGAAACGTCGACGCGCCGTTCCCCCACTCCGCGACCACCCGCAACGCCAGGGGCCGCCCCAGCGCCTCCGGAGCGGAAACCGCCGCGTTCGCCCGGCTCGGACGCCACTCCGCGTCGAACGCGCCGTCTCCTTTCAGTCGCAGCTCCGCCGGAGCCTGGAGGCCATCAAGCTCGGGGATCCGCCATTTCAAACCCGATGCGTCCGCAACTCCCTCAAACGAAAACCTTCGGTCGCCCGAGAGCGCGCCGCCAAACACCGTCGACGCCTCGCCGCCCATCACTCCCGGCATCTCCAGCGCGGCGACCGCGACTCGCGCCGAGAACGTCACCTCGTCCGGCATGCCCGCCTCCGGCCCGATCTTCGCGTCGGCCGCGATGTCCCCCGTTACCTTTCCGCCCATCCCCTTCGGCAGACCCAGCTCGGCGGGCAACTCGCCGAGCTCCGCGACAAACTCCACTTGCGTCGCCACCGCCCGCTTCGAGGCGGTCAGATCGGCAAGAGCCACGTCCGCGCGGGAAACAGCCAGTCCCGGCGCGTCCACGCCCTCGACGCGCATCGACACGTGCGGCCAGCGCAGCCGCCCCTCGGCGCGCCGCAGCTTCAGCGGCGCCGGCAGCAAAGCGCCCGCCGCGGAAACATTCGCCATAACCAGGTCCGCGTTCGCCTTTCCGATCCTCGGCGCCTCCCCCGGAGGCAGCTCCACCGCAAATTCGCCCGTCAGCTTCTCCAGACGTCCGCCTTTCAAATGCTCCTCAACACGCACCCGCAGCTCCGGCTCGATCTTCGCGGGCCATGCCGCGAGCGCGTCGGATAAATTCAACGCCGACACCGCCCAGCGTCCTTCGACCTTCGGAGCGCCGTGCAATTCGACGCGGGCGTCCGTAGCGACAAACTCCACCGCCTCGTCTCGGCGCAGCCTCAGTTCCGGCACCTCGATTTTCAGTGGATCCCCCGCCACCGCGGCCTCGACCGAAAAGTCGCGGACCGGAATCGCTTCTCCACCCGGCGCCACCGAGGCAGGCAGCACGACCGATCCCGCTCCGGCGCGCACCTTCGCCCGGACGTGCGGCGCGAACGCCGGAGGCTCAAGCCGTCCCTCCGCGTCCACGCTCACCGGCAGGCGCAGATCCGACCACGCGAAGTCCGGCGCGGGACGCCCCGGCCATTCGGCCGGAGCGAGGCGCGGCAGACGCAGCCCGAAGACCAGCGGCCCGGACGCGAGCTCGCGGCGCGCCGTCCACTCCACCGGCACGAGGCTCTCGCCGACGCGGACACGCGCCGCGCCCGTCTGGTCGAAGGTCGCCGCCTCCGGAGCCAAGGGTTCGATCACGGCTTGCGCGGTGAGGTTCAGCTCGGCGACGCCGACGTCGGCCGTTCTCCAGCCAAGGGGTTTTAGCGCCTCCTCCGCCTCCGGAGGCAGCCACGCCGCCCACTCGTCGAGCCGGGGCGCGGCGGCCGCGAGCTTGAGTTCGAGCGACACGCGCCCGTCATCGCGCCGCGTCGCGTGGCTGCCCGCGGCGGAAACCCGCGAGTCTCCCGCGACGAAGTCGGCCTTCTCCAGCCGGACCTCCTTTCCGTCGGGCGAGATCGCCTCGAGCTCGATCCGTGAAAACGGCAAATCCCGCCCCAAGGCCGAAAGCTCCGAGATCGGCCGCAGCCGTCCCGGACCCGCGGAGAATCGCACGCGCGCGTCGGCGAGCTTCAGCTCCGGCGTCACATGCAGCGCGGCCTCCGCGGACAGCGTCGCGTCCAGCGCCGCCAGCGGAGACGCGTCCCCGGGGAGACGGCCCGCGGCGGGGTTCAGCTCCGGCAGACGCAACACGATCTCGATCGGAGCCGCGGGGTCGGGCTGCCGCGCTTCAAGCGCGAGACGCAGGGACGTCGGTCCGAGTTTGGCCAGGAGCGTCTGGGAAAGCTCCGCACGTTCGACCCGCCAGGTTCCGTCCCCCGAGGAATCGCGACGCAGCATGGTCGCGCCGCTTCCCTCCGCGTTGAAC
>CBINJQ010000070.1:0-13813 GCA_966251015.1 uncultured Akkermansia sp.
TGAAACTCTCCCGCTCCTGGCTCCAAGACTACGTCGACCTCGCCGGCATCTCCGACGACGAGATCTCCCGCGCCATCACCTGGGTCGGCTTCGAGGTCGAGCAGGTCGTCCGCACCGGCGCTCCCACGCTCCCCGGCGTCGTCGTCGGCCAGATCCTCACCCGCGACAAACACCCCAACGCCGACAAGCTCTCCGTCTGCACCGTCGACGTCGGCCCGGCCCACGGCGGCGTTCGCACCATCGTCTGCGGCGCCCCCACCTGCGATGCCGGCAACCGCGTCCCCGTCGCGCTCCCCGGCGCCGTGCTCCCCGGCGACTTCGTCATCAAGGAGTCCAAGGTCCGAGGCCAGCTTTCCGCCGGCATGATGTGCTCCGCCAAGGAGCTCACCATCGCCGAGGACGCCCAGGGCCTCCTCATCCTCTCCGGCGAGCCCGCCCTCGGCACGCCGATCAACGACGTGCTTCCCGCCGGCGACGTCGTGTTCGACATCGAGATCACGCCCAACCGCCCCGACGCGCTCAGCCACCTCGGCGTCGCCCGCGAACTCGCCGCCTGGTTCAAAAAGGAGCTCCGCTACCCGGAGGTTTCCTTCACCCCCGCCAAGGTTTCCGCAGCTCCGCGTCCCGACCTGCTCAAGAGCGTGCGCGTCACCGGTCAGCACGATTGCCCGCTCTACACCGCGACCGTCGTCGCCGGCGTGAAGGTCGGCCCTTCGCCCGAGTTCATCCAGCGTCGCCTCGCCGCCGTCGGCCTGCGCCCGATCAACAACATCGTCGATATCGGCAACTACGTGATGCTCGAATACGGCCAGCCGGTGCATGCGTTCGACGCCAAGAAACTCGCCGGCGCCGAAATCGTCGTCCGTCACGCCGCCGAGGGCGAAAAGATCGTCACGCTCGACGGCAAGGAGCGCGCGCTCAACCCGCACATCCTCGTCATCGCCGACGCGCAAAAGCCCGTCGTCATCGCCGGCATCATGGGCGGCGAAAACTCCGGCGTCTCCGCCGACACCACGGACGTCGTCCTCGAGGTCGCCGCCTTCAAGCGCCAGTCCGTGCGCGCCACCTCCAAGCGACTCGGCCTCGCCTCCGATTCCTCCTACCGCTACGAGCGCGGCATCGACGTCCACTCGCTCGACGAGGCCGCGCACCGCTTCATCGACCTCGTGCTCGCCCACGCCGGCGGCGCCGTCGCCGGCCCGATTTTCCGCGTCGGCTCCGACATCCCCTGGGAGCGCGAGATCACCGTCACGCCCGGTTACATCAACGAGAAGCTCGGCTTCGAGATCCCCGCCGACGAGATGCGCGCCTCGCTCGAGCGTCTCGAACTCGTCGTCACCCGCGAGGAGCCGACCGAGAGCCGCGGCCCCGCCTGGACCTTCTCCGTCCCGAGCTGGCGCGACGACCTCGAGCGCCCGATCGACCTCGTCGAGGAAGTCGTGCGCCTCTACGGCACCGAGAAAATCCCCTCCTCCGTCGTCACCGCGCCCGGCCTCGTGGGCAACGACGACGCCATCGTGTTGTTCAACCGCTCCGTCGCCTCCGCCCTCGTCGGCGCCGGCTTCAACGAGTGCGTCAACTACACCCTTCGCCCCGCCAAGGAAGTCGCCGCCTGGGCGCCCGCCGCGCAGGTCGGCGCGCTCGCGCTCGCGAATCCCTTCGTCGAGGACCAATCGCACCTGCGCTCCACGCTCGTCGGCGGCCTGCTCGAATCGCTCAAGCTCAACCAGGCCCGCGGCGTCGCCGCCTCGCGCCTTTTCGAGACCGGCCGCGTATTCCTCGAGCGCAAGGGCCAGCTCTCCGAGTGCGTCGCCGTCGGCTTCGTCGTCACCGACGAGACGGGCGAACGCAGCTGGCGCGCCCGCGAGGCGGCGGATTTCTACACCGCCAAGCGCCACGCCGCCACGATCTCCGCGCTCGTCGGCATCGAGCTCGACCGTCAGCCCACCGCCTTGATCGCAGAGGGGGCGGACGCCGCCCGCGCCTGGCAGGCCGGCCACGCCGCCACCGCCGGCAACATCGAGCACGGCTGGACCGCGACCTTCGGTCTCGTGAGCCTCTCGCACCTCAAGGCCCTCGGCATTACGGGCAAAGTTTACGCCGGCTTCTTCGCCATCGTCTCCGAGAAGGTGACGGCCGACGCTGAGCGCCGGAGCTACAAGCCTTTCGGCCTCCAGCCCGCCGCCTTGCGCGACCTCGCCGTCGTGGTGCCCGCCGCCACGCCCGCGATCGACGTGCAGAAGACCATCGCGAAACACGCCCGCGCCGCCGCCGGCAACGCCTTCGCTTTGGAGAGCGTCGACATCTTCGACGTCTACACCGGCAAGGGCGTGCCCGAGGGCCAGAAGAGCCTCGCCTACGCGCTGACCTTCCGCGCCGCCGACCGCACGCTGACCGACGACGAGGTCAACGCCGCCTTCAACAAGGTGCAGGCCGACCTCGCCGCCGCCGGTTACCAGATCCGCAAGTGATCCGGTTTATTTAACCACGGAGAACACGGAGAGCACGGAGGGGAAAACAAAGAGGCCGAGCTTGAGGAGCTTCTGCTCGCTCAGGCTCGGCCTCTTTTTTTGTCTCCGTGTCCTCCGTTCTCTCCGTGGTTTATTTTGAAGTTCCTTGGGCGCCCGACCGCCGCTTGGGCGACTTCGACTCGCTTTTGGCGGGCGACGCCTGGCTGTCGTATTTAGCCTGATCCTCTGCCAAAGAAGCGGGGGTGTTCTCGAAATCGAACAGTTCGCCAAGCTTCAGTCCGCAGGCTTTGGCGAGTTTTTCCAAGGTGGACAGGCGAACGTCGCGTCTCCGGCCGGACTCGACGTGCTGGTAGTATTTGTAGCCCAACCCGGCTTTTTCGGCGAACGCCTCCTGGCTGAGTCCACGCGCCTTCCGGAACTCCTTCACCCGCGCCAGCAGTCTTGTCGCCGTGTCATTTGCCACTCCGCAAGGTAGCGGGACCGCGCGGCGCCAAACACCTGAGCATTGGTAGTGACTTTACATCACCCTACTAATGATAGTGAAAGTCGCGTGGCTTTACACCCCGAGTTTCCCGTTTCGCCTTACGCCCCGCTTGTTCCCGACCATCGTTGGTTCCCTGCGAACGAGACCCTTCGTGCCACGGCTTACGAAAAGCTTCTCCCGCCGCTCGTGGCCACTGTCCGCCGCGAGGTCTTTGCGTGGCGGGCCTCGGGCTACGCCGGTGCTTCGTCCACGTCCCGCGCCTTGCTGACCTGGTGGTTCGAAACGGAACACCTTCTCGAAACCGCTTCCGGCACGCTTTCGTCGTTCCCTTACTACTTCGCCCAGCGCGAAGCCGTGGAGACGGTGATCCCCGGACGAAGGCGAGCCTCGCCTCTGCTACCTCGAAACAGACGCTTGGCTACATTCCCGAACCGGAGGATTTCGGAGGCGACACATAAATCCCGACCGGCTGCTTTTCGCGCGTCAACGCCACGCGAAACCCGAGGCTGTCTGAACGGTCGGTGGGCGCCTCATTCTGGCGACTCGCCGAGCGCATTCCAGAGGCCAGGCTCCCCCAGTCACCACCGCGAACGACCCGCCGACTCCCAGCCGACGCCCCCTCGGGATCGGTGATATCGCCGATCTCGTAGGGTTGAAACCAGTCCGAGCACCATTCCGAGGCGTTCCCGAGCATATCATGGAAACCCCACGCGTTGGGCCGTTTCTCCCCGACGGGGTGCAAACGCCCGCCGCTGTTTAGTTGAAACCAGCCCAATTCATCAAGTGATCCCTCGTCGGGAAAATCCGTCTGGCCTCCCGCGCGGCATGCATATTCCCACTGCGCTTCGGTCGGCAGGGTATACATGTAACCTTCGGGCAGACGGCCCGAGGCCCGCTCGAGCGCGGTGAGCGTTCGGCAGAAGGCCATCGCATCCTCCCATGAAACTCCGGTGACGGGGAGCTGCGGATCGACGGGCCCGGGCTCGACTGGATTCATGACCAGGCTCCATTCGGCCCGCGTGACCTCAAAGCGTCCAAGCCAGTAATCGCGGCTGATCACGACCTCGTGCTGAAATTCGTCTTCGCGACGCAACGAATGTTTTTTATCGCTGCCCATCAGGAACCGTCCGGCGCGAACCGGCATTAAGCGCATCCCGATTTTGGATACAGTGTAAGGCCGGCCTTTTTCCAGAACAGGCGAGCGGACGAGCTCCACCTTCGCCTCGACCACGGCCCCGGACTTGACCCGGGCGCGGACGAGGCCGGTTTCATACCCTGCGAGCCTCATGGCAAACTCGTGGTCGCCCGGAACGAGGTCCCGCAGGTTCAGGGGCGCGCGCCCGAGCGACTTGCCATTCTGCGACACCTCGGCTCCCGCAGGCTCCGAGACGAGACTAAGCGAGCCCGGGAGAAACTCGACGGAAAGGGTGGCGGGCGTGGCCGGGATTTCGGCCGTTTTCTCCTCGTCCGGCCAGCCGGGGCGGGAAACCCGAAGAGCGACCGGCCCGGTGGGAACGTCCTCAAGGGACGCGGGGGTGACGCCGCGGAACAGGGGGGCGCTCGCGCCGGGGCGGCGCAGCTCGTAGGCGAGCCCCGGAGGAACGGAGGTCACGAGAACCGTGGTGCGCGCAAAAACGGCTTTCAGTTCGACGGCGGTCTCGCGGGTCACCGAAAATTCGCGCCGCCAATCGCTCCAGGCCGGGTCCGGGGCCGTGATCGACACCGAAGCGAGTCCCCACGGGACCTCGACGCTGGCCGGAGTCGCGCCTTCGACCACCCGCCCGTAGGCATCGGTCAAGACGTAGCGCAGCCCGGCGGGTTCGGAGACGATGTCGAGCGGACGCCCCACTGCGAGCAGGCGCGGTTTATTCTGGGTCAGTTCCGTTTCGGTGAGATCGAGAAGCGCGCGGAGCTTGGGCTCGATCCGAGACGCCTCCGCGAGGTCCTTGGCGGAGATCGCCCGTGTGAGCTCGTCGAGAAGCGGACCGGCGGCGCGTTCTTTTAACAAGGGACGATACCACGCGATGAAATCGCCCAACGCGCGGGCGCGAGCCTCGCTCTCGGCCAAGGCGGGTTTACTCGGGAGGAGAGGATTGCCGTCAACTGCGGTTTGGTGGCCGGCGAGCTGCTGGTCGGCGGTCGCGAGTTCAACTTCGAGAGCGGCCCACCGGGCCTGTGCGGAGCGGAGCTGTTGGTCGAGGTGGCCGATCGCGGCCGACAGGCGCGCTTCGTTCTTTTGTCGAGTTATCAGGAGCGCGGCCCCAACCCCGCCGACGATTAAAACAACCAGTGCGACGAGGATGCGCACGCCGGTGCCCCTCTGGCCACCAAGAGGAGCCGGAGCAACCGGTGGAGCGACCTCTGCGGAGGCGGGCACGGCAGGCGCGGCGGGAGAGGGCGGAACGTCAAGGGTGGGCGAGAGCGGTTCCGGCACGGGCGCCGCAGGGGCTGCGGGGGCATCCGCCATGGCGTCGGACATCGCGGAGGAGACTGGCTGAGTCCCGCCCTTGTTGACCTCCAGCAATAGTCTGAAGAGCTCTCCGGCAGCCCGTATCTGGACGAGAGCGGCGCGGTGCTTCTCTTTTACGGTATTGGAGGAGGCGGCCTCGATCTTGCCCTTGAGACTTTGCTCCAAGGCGGCCAGGCGCTCGTCCAGCATTTCGGCGCTCACATCGAGCGAAAGGCCGAGCAGTCTGGCGGCTTCGTTCAAGTTCATACGCAACGAGTGATTCACCGAAACCAAGCCGGAGAACAGGGCAAAAATGGCCGAGAGCGAGTCGGCTGGCTGGGCGGAATCGCAAAAGAAATTTCTCAGAACGGCACGTCGTCATCCACCGACACGCCGGGCTCTTCGGGGAGCGGCGCGCCGTCGTCCTCCGCGCCCGGAGCCTCGTCCTTGCCGCCGCCGACCGGCTCGATCTTCCAGGCGTTGAGGTTCACGAAGTAACTTTCCTTCCACTCGCGGCCGCGGAGGTCGAAGGAGACCTTTACCTTGGCGCCGGGCTTGAGGGTCGCGACGAGGGCGACCTTGTCCTTGACGCACTCGAACTTGATGTCCTGCGGGAAGCGCCCGGACTCGATGGTGAGCACGAACTCGCGCTTGTTGAAGCCGCTGCCGAAGGTCTGCTCGTCGAAGACTTTTTTGATGGTGCCGGAGATTTCGAACATTTCCGCACCGTGGAGGATTCGATCGGATGTGGGTAGCCGAATCTTTAGTTTTCGGCGGATGGGCGTTCCCTTCCGCGCGCCGAGACGGATCGAAAACCTCAGGCGCGGCGGCGACGGACGAGCGCAAGGCCGAGACCGCTCAGACCGACGAGCGTCGCGAAGGCCGAGGGCTCGGGAACGGCGGTGGCGGGAGTGGAGTAGATCTCCAACTCGTCGATTGCTTGGCCGGGAATGTAGGCGTAAATGTCGTTGTCCTCCTCATCGTATCCGCTGAATAGCAGCGCGTCGGCGTTGGTCACGATTCGAAAGGCGCTTACCGCGAAGAGCGGCTCGGTCAAATTGAACACATTTCGGCGGGAGGGGGTGTCCACCCCTATGTTGACGCCGTAATGCAGGACGCCGACCTCCACCCAGCCGCTGCCCTGGTCCACCTGGATGGAATAGGGCCCGCCGGAGCGGTCGTTGTAGGCGCTCGTGTTGTCACGTCCAAAGGCGAAGGACGCGATGTTCACCGGAACGGTCCACGAAACACCGACCCATGACTGCGCTTCCGCCAAAGAAAAAACGGGGTCGACCACGGAAGCGGCGAGCCAGCTGTTGGAGTTGCCGTAGGTGCCGTCGTTGATTCCCGCGATGAAGTGGGGTGTGCCGTATTGGTCCTGCCCGATGGCGTCGGCCCCTTGGGAGACGGCGGCGAGGTTGGTCGCGTCGCCGCGGAAGGTGCCGCCCGACTCCACAAATTGAAACTGGGCCTGGAGGGGGGCGGCGGCGGCGAGGCCGAGCATGGCGAGCCCGAGGCGAGGCGAGATGGTGATGTGTTGCATGATCGTGAGGTGGACGTCGCATCCCGAGAGCAGATGTTTCCCCGGTGCAAACCTGTGGCGACCGATGTCCGATGGAGGGTGTGAAATGTCCGGTGGGAAAACGAGGCCTCGCGATTCGGGGTTTCGGAGGCGGCTTCGAGGGGATTTGACCGTGTGCGAATCTTCCGATGGCTACCTTCTCCGCTTCGGCGTTCATCGTGAAAGAGTCCTGGAACCTGCCCCATCTGGCCCTGCTGGTCGCGAGCGGAGGCAAACTGCTGCGCGCGAACGCGGGGCTGGCCGGCTTGTATCCGAAAATAAACGACGCGGTGGGCTCGGGCTGGGCCGGGGCGCTGGGGCTCGACGACGCGACGGCGGCGGAGGCGTGGCTGTCCGCGGCGGAGGGCGGGGAGTCGCGCGTGGCGGCGGCGGCGGGCGGCCTGCGCTGGCTGCGACTGCGCGTGCTGGGCGGCGGCGTGGTGGCGGGCGACGTGGCGTTGCAGGTGGAGGACGTGACGCGCGAGCACGCCGAGATAGAGCGCATGCGTCGCGAGGGCGCGCATTTCCACGCGTTGATCGAGCGCTCGGCGGAAGGCATATCGATCTTCGACGCGCGGGCGAAGATCCTCTACGAGAGCCCTTCGAACAAGCGCATCCACGGCTACGACGCGCACGAGATGGAGGGGCGCAATCTCTTCGATTTCTGCCACCCGGAGGACATGGCCCGGGTGATGCCGCGCTTCGTCCATCTCGCCGAGGGGCCGGGCGTGGTGGAGACCGACATCGTGCGCTTCCGCCACAAGGCCGGCCACTACATCTACCTCGAGGGCACGGTGCTCAACGCGACCGACGATCCAAGGGTGAACGGGCTCGTGAACAATTTTCGCGACGTGACGGCGCGCCTCGACGCCGAGCGCGAGTTGCGGCGCGCGAAGGAGGCCGCCGAGCGGGCGCAGCGCATGCAGCAGCATTTCCTCACCAACCTGTCGCATGAGTTCAAGACGCCCCTCACGCTGATCCGCGGCCCGCTCGCGGATCTCGCCGCGGACGGGATCGCCCCGGAGCGGCGCGCCGAGGCGTGGCGTCTGGTCGGACGAAACGTGGAACGGCTGGACGCTCTGCTCACGGAGTTGATCGATCTCGCGCGGCTGGAGGCCGGGGCGTTTTCCCTGCGCGCGCGCCGGCACGATCTTGCTGACTTCGCGCGACGGCAGACGACCTGGTTCGCCGAGCTGGCGGCGGCGCGGCGCATCGAGCTGCGCCTGGACGCGCCCGCGACTTGCGAGGCGTTTTTCGATGGGGGGAAGCTGGAGAAGGTGATCGGCAACCTGATCGGGAACGCGTTGAAATTTTCCCCGTCCGAGACGACGGTGCGAGTCTCGCTGCGACGCGTGCCCGGGATGCGGTTCCTGCCCGACGACGGCTTGGGATCGGACGCGGACTCCGCCGAGGAGGGCCGGGTCGAGCTGAGCGTGCGGGACGAGGGCCCGGGAATGGACGAGGCGACGCGAACACGGGTGTTTGAGCGCTTCTTCCAAGGCGACGCGGGCCTCGCGCGCGGGCACGAGGGCATGGGCATCGGCCTGGCGATCGCGCGCGAACTGACCGAGATGCACGGCGGTGCGCTGACCGTGGAGAGCGAGCCCGGGCGCGGCAGCACCTTCACTCTTTCGCTTCCGCTCGGCTGCGCCCACCTGGACCCGGATGACATCGACACCTCGGCCGCGCCGGAGCCCAGGCCGCACGGGGTCGACGGCGCGGGCATGCGGTCGGCCACGCGCGGCGAAGGTCCCGGCGAACACGCACAGGGCGAGGCCTCGCGGCCCCGGCTGCTATTGGTGGAGGACAACGAGGACATGCGTCGCTACCTGCGTCTGTTGTTGGATCCCCACTACGCGGTGCGCGAAGCGGGGAACGGCGCCGAGGCGCTGGAAGTGCTCGCGCGGGAGAGGCCGGACATCGTGCTCTCCGACGTGATGATGCCCCGCATGGACGGGCTGGCGCTTTGCCGGCGACTGCGCGCCGACGCACGCCTGGCCTCGCTGCCCGTGGTCCTCCTCTCCGCAAAGGGGCAGGCGGATCAGCGGGCCGAGGGTTTGATGGCGGGAGCGGACGACTACGTGGCCAAGCCCTTCTCGGTCGCGGAGCTTTTGCAGCGGCTGCGAGCGCGGCTGCCCCGGCCGGGAATCGCCCTCTCGTCTTCGCATGAAACCGCCGCCGAGACGAACACTTGGCAGGCGAGGCTGGAGGCCTGCGTGGACGCTCATCTTGGCTCGGCGGATTTTGGCGTGGAGACGCTGGCTCGACGCATGGGCTACAGCAGTCGCCAGCTCGGGCGGCGCGTGCTGGAGTTGATGGCAACGACGCCGGAGGCATTCATTCTCGGGCGGCGTCTGCGTCGGGCTCGCGAGCTGATCACGGAGCGCCGTTTCGAGACTCAGGCGGAGGTGGCGCATGCGGTGGGCCTTTCGCCGGGCTATTTTTCCCGGCGCTACCGGCAGGCCTTCCCGCCGGATGCGGGCGGATAGGCGATTGCCGTATAATAGGTTGCGTGGGTGTTCCCCGTTTTGTTTTGAGTCGAGGCCCTGCGGCGAGTTGCCTCTCGCCCTTTCGTCTTTTCCAACCCCTTCAACCACCATGTCCCGGATCGTCCAGAAATACGGCGGCACCTCCGTCGGTGATGTCGAACGCATCAAGAAGGTCGCGGCCCGCATCAAGGGTTACCGTGACGACGGCCACGACGTCGTCGTGGTCGTCTCGGCGCGCTCCGGCGTGACCAACGAGCTCATCGCCCGCGCGAAGGCCGTGTGCGAGCATCCCGATGATCGCGAGATGGACCAGCTCCTCGCCGTCGGCGAGCAGGAGACCATCGCCCTCACCGCCATGGCGCTCCACGGCCTCGGCGTCCCGGCCGTCTCCTACACCGGCGCGCAGGCCGGCATCGTGACGGACAAGGTTCACACGAAAGCAAAGATCCAGGGCATCAACGCCAAGCCGATCGAGGCCGATCTCAAGGCCGGCAAGGTCGTGATTGTGGCGGGCTTCCAGGGCATCACCGACGAGGGGCGCATTTCGACGCTTGGCCGCGGCGGCTCCGACCTCACCGCCATCGCCCTCGCCGGCGCGCTCAAGGCCGACAAGTGCGAGATCTACACCGACGTGGATGGCGTTTACACGGCCGATCCGCGCGTCGTGAGGGACGCCAAGAAGCTCGAGGAAATCTCCTACGACGAGATGCTCGAACTGGCCTCCTCCGGCTCCAAGGTCATGCAGTCGCGCTCGGTCGAGTTCGCGGCGAAGTATGACGTCGTTTTCGAAGTCCGCTCCTCTTTCAACTACAACCCCGGAACCATCGTGAAACAAGAAGTCGCCTACATGGAAAAAGTCGTCGTTCGCGGCGTGGCCGTCGACAAGGACCAGGCCAAGGTCACCATCAGCAACATCCCCGACCAGCCCGGCACCGCCGCGAAGGTTTTCAAGGCGCTCGCCGACGCGTCCATCATCGTCGACATGATCGTGCAGAACGTGGGTCGCAACGGCGTGGCGAACCTCACCTTCACCGTTCCCGGCACGGAAACGCACAAGGCGAAGAAGACTCTCGAGCCCGTGTTCGCCGCGCTGGGCGGCGGGCAGGTCGACATCGACGAGGCCGTCGCGAAGCTTTCCGTGGTGGGCGTCGGCATGAAGACCCACAGCGGCGTCGCCGCGACGCTCTTCACCGCGCTCGCCGAGGCGGGGGTGAACATCCAGCTCATCAGCACCTCGGAGATCAAGATCTCCATCGTCATCGACAAGGCCAAGGCCGAGGACGCGGCGCGCGTGGCGCACAAGGCGTTCGCGTTGGAGAGCCTCTGAGCCGGCTCCTCGCCGCCGTTGACGCTCCGTCCCTTTGACCTAATTTCCCGCCATGAGCATCGCGGAGGTCAAAGAGCGCATTGCCAAGATGAACGCCAAACAGCGGCGCGAAATTCGGCAGTATCTCGCCGACTTGGAAATGGAGCCAAAGGCGGGAACAGCCGCTTGGCGTCGCGAAATGGCTCGGCGCATCAACGAAATGCAGGCGGGCAACTTCTACACCATGGACGAGGTGCGTGCCGTGCTCGACCGGAAGCGCTCCTGAGTCCATGCGCGCTTATGAACCGGTCGCTTGCGTGCCCGTTTTGAGACTACTGGCGCGCATGCGGCGCAGCCGAGCAGAACGGGTAATTGAAGTCCTCACGAAGTTGCCGCTCTCGGTGGAAGCAGAGGCCCGTTCTGTCGGAGAAGACGCGGAAGGGCGCCCGTTGCGGCACGTCGTGATCGATCGCGTAGGCATCACCTTCTGGGTGGATCATGCCGTCTGCCAGTTCCGCATTGTTCAGCTGGAAATTCCCAAACGATAGCTCCTTTTCGTTCGCCAATGAAGTTCATCTCCACCCGCGGCCAAGCTCCCGCCCTCGGCTTCTCCGACGCCGTCGCCACCGGCCTCGCGCCCGATGGCGGCCTCTATCTGCCCGAGTCGCTGCCGCGCTTTTCGGCCGCCGAGCTCGCGCGGTTTGGGCCGCTTTCGTATCCGGAGCTTTGTTACGAGTTCCTCTCGCGCTTCGCGACCGACATCCCGGCCGACACGCTCCGCGCGCTGATCGCGAAGAGCTACACGACCTTCTCGCACGCCGACATCGCGCCGGTCGTGAAGCTCGACGAACGCACCTACGTGCTCGAGCTCTTCCACGGCCCCACGCTCGCGTTCAAGGATTTCGCCCTCCAGCTACTTGGCAACCTCTACGGTCACCAGTGCCAGGTCCGCGGACAGAGCATCAACGTCCTCGGCGCGACCTCGGGCGACACCGGCTCGGCCGCGATCCACGGCCTGCTCGGCAAGCCCGGCACCGCCATATTCATCCTCTATCCGGATGGCCGCACCTCGCCGCTCCAGGAGCGCCAGATGGCCTGCACCGGCGCGGCCAACGTCCACGCCCTCGCGATCTCCGGCACCTTCGACGACGCGCAAGCCGCGTTGAAGGAGCTTTTCGCCGACCAGGAGTTCCGCACCCGCCACCGCCTCAGCGCGGTGAACTCCATCAACCTCGCCCGTATCCTCGCCCAGTGCGTGTATTACCTCTGGGCCTACCTTCGCCTGCCCGTCGGCTTGCGCGACGAGATCGAGTGGGTCGTGCCGACAGGCAACTTCGGCAACGTGCTCGCGGGCTGGCTGCTCCAGAAGATGGGCGTGCCGCTGCACGGCTTCCGCGTCGCGACGAACCGGAACGACATCCTCCACCGGCTCTTCACTACCGGCGATTACCGCACGAGCGAGGTCACGCCGTCGCTCGCTCCGTCGATGGACATCCAGGTCTCGAGCAACTTCGAGCGCTTCCTCTACTTTAGCGTCGGACAGAACCCGGCGAAGGTGCGCGAGGTCATGGAGACCTTCAAAAAGACGGGCGCATACACCTTCGAGAACTTCGACCGGGACACTTTCACCGCCTCGCGCACGGACGACGCGGAGATCCCCGGCATCATCCGCCAGGTGTATCAGGATTACGGTTACATCGCCGACCCGCACACCGCCTGCGGCTTCAAGTCGCTCTCCAAGGAGCGTCCGAGCATCGTGCTCGCCACCGCGAGTCCGGCGAAGTTTCCGGAGACGATCGTCTCGGCGATCGGCGTCGAGCCCACGCATCCGGGCCTCGAGGCGCTGAAGGCGAAGCCGCTGGTGAAGCACAAGCTGCCGGCGAGCGCGGCGGCGATACGCGACTACCTGGACCGGCACGCGGTTTAGCCAAGGACGGGCGGCCGCCGTTGACGGTCCGGCGCAGGACGAGGATGATGCGATCCCATGATGCTCCGGTCCGTCCTTCTAGTCGCCGCTTGCGCCGTGCTTGCCGCCTGCCAGAGCGCGCCCAAGCCGGCCGCCACTCCGGCGGTTTCCGTCGGCGTCGTCGTGCCGGCGCCCGAATCCGAAAAGTGGGTGCGCACCGAGCTCGTCTTCGAGCTCGCGCCTTACGAGGCGGAGGGGCTGGGTTTGGCCGCGGCGGAGGGCACGTGGAGGACGTTTCTCGACGAGGACGTGATTCCGCGGTTTCCCGAGGGCGTCACCGTGGTCGACGCTTACGGGCAGCGGCGCGACAACACCGCCCGGAGCGGCGAGATCGTTCGCAGCCGATGCCGGGTGCTGGTGATCGTGCATCCCGACAACGCGGCCAAGCGCGGGGACATCGACGCGGTGCGCGAGGCGTATCGCGCACGCACCGGCGCCAGCCGGACGCCGGTGATTGAGACGGCGGTTTCCGCGCCTCGATTCTGAGGTCGTCCCGGACACGCATAGATTGGCCCGCCGGGATTTACGGTAAATTGCAACGCGGGGAAATTGCGGTTGCGCCGAGGTGAAATGAATTTGGGGAGCCATGAAGACTCCCACGTTTACTCAACGCCCCGTGTCGTTTGTCGCCGTTCTCGCGGTCGTCGGCGGCTTGTTGTTTTCCCCTGCGACCGCGTTCGCCGCCAAGCCGGAAAAAGCGGGCAAACCCGAGTCCGCCGAGCAGGCCAAGGCTGAAGCGGAGGCGAGAGCCGCGGAGGCGAATACCAAGGCGCAGGAAGCGGCCGAGAAGGCGGAGAAGCGGGCCAGGAAAGAAAAGGCGGAGGGAGAAGACGAGGCGCGCAAAGCAGCCAAAAAAGCCGATGGAGCGGCGAAGGGGCAGGCCAAGCAGGCGGAGAAAAAGGCCGCGCAGGAACGCAAGGAACTTGGGAAGGGCTCCGAGACGGGACAGGCCAAGCGCGCGGAGCACAGCCGCAAGTGGTGGAAATTTTGGGGAGAAAAAGAGGCGCCCGCCGTTTCGGAGCCGGCTCCCGTTCCCGCGCCGTCGCCCGCTCCCGCGCCAGCTGAGAAGAGTTGATGTCGACGGTGC
>CBINJQ010000071.1:0-13694 GCA_966251015.1 uncultured Akkermansia sp.
GAGATCCCAGTTCGCCCAGTAATTCTGGATGTGCGCGGTGTTGTGGTTCAGCAGGAAGTCGTTGTTCAGCGGGTAGAACACGGCCGCCATCATGTTCTTGAGCCGGGTGAAATCGGCCGCGGCCCAGCCCGGGTAGGTCCGCATGATCTCGGCGGCGTTCGCCATCTGGTAACCATAGAGCCCGGCGGCGAGAAATCGGTCGGCGTTGCCGGTGATGGCGGTGAGCGTCGAGCCCCAGGCGTTGAGGATCTGCACGGCCTTGTCGGCGTGCGCGGTGTCGCCCGAGATTTTCCAGCGGAGCGCGTTTTGATAGGCGGCCGCCGCGTCGTTGTAGAGCAGCGCGCAGTTGTCGGGCGAGGTGCCGCGGTTGATCGTGGCGACGGCGCGCGGCCCCCAGGTGCTTTGCGAATTGGGATTGGCCACGAGCAGATCCCAGCTCCCGGTCCAGGGCTGGGCGGAGGCGTTCACCTTGTCGCGCATGCGGGTGAAATCGGCCTCGGTGTGGAGCATGCCGGGATGGACGGCGGCGAGAAGATCGGCGCCGAGGGCGCCGACGAGAAGACACAGGGAAAGGCCGAGCGTGGACGCGCGGCCGCGGAGGCGGGTGGTTTTCATGTTTTGGGGTCGGGGATGGAACGCGCCGGGGCGAACGAGGCGCGCCGCCGGGCGAAGGGGAGTCGCTCGGCGAAACGAGGCACAGGGGACGCGCCGAGTGGAAGCGTCGTCGCCCGCCGACCGCAACGGGCGCGCGGCGTGAACTGTAACGCACGCCTCTCGTTATCCATTCCCCGGATACACGATGGCCCGCGCGAAAACGAAAAGGCCGCGCCGGTGGATCGGCGCGGCCCGGGGCACGCGAACGGAATCGCCGGCCGGCTCAGCGGCGGCGTCGGCGCGAGGCGACCACGCCGAGAACCGTGAGACCGGCGAGGGCGGCGAAGGCCGAGGGCTCGGGCACGGCCGAGACGGAGAGCACGCCGCTGGTCTCGTCGAACGAGAAGGCGAAGGCCCCGGAGACGCCGTTCCAGATCTGCCCGGTCCGCACGAGAGAGCCGCTGAAGCTCGATCCGGTCAGGGCGACGCTGGCGAAGTCGCCCGTCTGGCTTCCGAAATCGACCAGGTTGTAGGTTTGCCCGTCGACCAGCGAGGAGGTCGAGAAGTTGAAGCTGACCGAGGCTCCGCCAAAATCGAGCGCGGCGGCGCCGGCGTCGAAGAAGCCGCCGGTGGCGGCATCGAGACCGAAGCTCACCGTGGCTCCGCCCAGCGCGTAGGCGGCCTTGCTCGACACGTCGAACTCGGCTCCGTTGGCTATGTTCAAGCCGGTGCTGACAAGGGTGCCCGCGGCGCCGAGCGCCAGAGTGCCGGCGTTCACCGAGGTGGCGCCGGTGTAGGTGTTGGCGCCGGTGAGGGTCAGGATGCCGGCCCCGCTCTTGGTCAGGCCGCCGTCGATGGCGCTGTCGCCGCCGACGTCGCTGTGGCGGAGCGGTTCGGGAATGGTTATGTTGAAGCCGTTGCTGTCGATGAGGGCGCCGCCGTTGCGCACGTTGGCGCGTTGGAGGGCGCCGCCGAGGTCGACGAAGTTGGCGGTCGCGGTGGTGGCTTTCAAAACGCCGCCATTGAAGTTGAACACGGCGGTGGCCGTGGCGGTGTTCTGCGTGGTGATGACCTGGGAGATGTTGAGCGTTCCGCCGTTGAGATGGAAGGTGCTGTTGGATGTCGCGCCGGTGTTTTGCTTCAGATCGACGATGCTGGCGACGCCACCGTTGATGGCGCCGCCGTTCAAAGTCACCACGTTGGTGCCCACGGCGGTATTGGTCGTGCTGAAGCGAATATCGGTGTTGGCGTTCAGGTTCAGGTTGCCGCCGTTGACCGTGAGATTGCCCGAAGCTCCGTTGGCGCGGCCGATGATCAGCCAGCGCTCCGTGGCGTTGGCCACGTTCACGACGCCGCTGTTGATCTCCATGTTGCCGGTGCTGGCGTTGGCGTAGCCGAGAATCAGATCGCGCTCGAAACTGGCCGTGCCGCCGTTGACGTTGATCGTGCCGACCGAGCCGTTGGACGAGCCGACGCGGGTGTCGCCGCCGCCCGTGGCCGTCTGGGTGAATTGTGACGTCCCGTTCAGGTTAAGCGTGAAGTTCGTTCCGGCCGACTCCGCGAGAAAAACCGAGGTCGTGACGGACAGCGACGAACTGCCATTAAGCGTGATCGTGCCCCGAGGCATGTTCAACGCGTTGCCAGCGTTGAAGCCGGCGGACAAATTCGCGGCGGTCACCACGGCGTTGTTGTTAAGCTCGAGGTCGGAGGTCGCGACGCCGGTGCCATTGCCGCGGCCCACGGAGAGCCAAGAGGAGATATTAAGGGCGCCGGCATCGACTTGAATCTTCGCGTTCTGGCCGGCGCCGCCGTGGGTGACCACGCCGCCGATAACCAGCTCGCCGGTGACCGCATGGGTGCCGCCGTTCAGGCGCAAGTTACCCTCCTGAACCGTAAAGGGGCCGCTGAAGGCGGTCTGGACCGCGCCCGCGCCCGTCCAGGCGCTGCCACCGCTCAAGGTCAGAGTGCCGGCGCCCGTCTTGAAGAGGGCGTTGGAACCGGCGCCGCTCTTGGTGATCGCGCCGGAGATGGACGTGTTGCCCGAACCGTTGACGTTCAGCACGCCGTTGCCGCTCGCCACGTTGGCATTGATGCCACCCAAGACGGAAAGCAGGCCGGAACCGTTGTTGGTGAGCGTCGCCGCCGCGTTGACCGCGCTATCGAGGCTGAGATTGGAGCTGATCGTCTGGGAAGTGGTGACGCCGGAATTGATCGTGATCGCGCCCGCGTTGCCGAGGCTGAGGGTTTGCGCGCCCGCGCCGCCGGCGCCGATGGTGTAAGCTGCGGCGGACGGGCTGTCGAAAACCACCGAGCCGACACTCACGCCCGCGCCGAGGTCGATCGTGGTGTTGCCGCTTCCGGCGCCGTTAAAGGTGGCGGTTTCACCCGCACCGGGCGCGGAGGTGTCGGTGGCCCAGTTGGTCGCGGTCGACCATAGGGAATCCGTCGCGCCATCCCAGGCATCGCTGGCGGCATGAGCGGACGAGACGATGCCCGCGCCTGCGGCGGCGAGCATCAACGCGCGCAAGCGCAGCGTGGAGCGACGGCTTGCCGGACGACTGAAAACACCTGCGGCGCCGAGGGCCGGAGCGGACGCGGTGGTCTTGTGCGAAGACAATTGTATCATTGGCTGGATGTTCATGGGGTTGGGCTGGGGAAATAGGGGAACCGACGGAGAAGACCGGACGCCGGACACGAAGCCGTGAGGAGGGGCGGGCTCTCTATGCGCACACGACATGGCCTCGGGCCGAAGTGGGCCAAGCGGACGCTGCGGGCGAAGAGCGGAGTTGGTGGGGCGACCAAACACACGACGGGGTATGCCATCCATGCATGGGGCATTCGTGCCCTCCAAGCAAGCCATCAGCGCTGTTAATTGTTATGGTAAGCATTTCTTTTCACGACGACCACCCATTCGCCTTGGTCGGCCAGGATCGACATCAGGGGGATTACGCTAAACCGCCGGTTCCGTCGAATCTGGCGTCGAGTTATCATTAACGCCTGTCGGAACTGCTGCTCGCATCTTCGATCCCTGCGTGAAGCCCCCTTTTACCCTCCCGTCTCAAACGGTTGCTCCGTTTGCCATTTCGTCCTTTCACCGTTCCCCGCCGAGCCGGCGTGCTACTCTCTTTTCTGACCTCCCGGCTTGTTTGCGTCGGGCGTAAACGCCTCGCTTTCCCGCCCACTAAAACCGCTCCTCCGATTTACCCGCCTCACCCGCGCCCACCTCCCCGCCATGTCATGAATTTTCGCGCGCACGTCCTCCTCTGCCCGCTTCTCGCTTTTTTCCCTCCCGCGTTCGCGCAGCCGACCACTCTCACGGTCGACGCCTCCGCGCCGGGCAAGGCGATCAGCCGCGATCTCGTGGGCGTTTTCTTCGAGGACCCGAGCCACGCCGCGGACGACGGCTTCCTCGCAGAACTCGTGCGGAATCGATCTTTCGAATACAGCACGCTCGCCCGGCGCGAGCGGGATGATCGTCCGCCCGTCGCGCGCCCAGAAACCGCCCGCGTCCCCGTTTCGTCTGAGTTCGTTCACGAAATCCCCGCAAACTCCCCCGCCCTCCTCCCCATCCCCTCCACCCGCTGATCTTTCTCATGCCGCTCCGACAACTCCTCTCCGCCCTCGCCGTCGCGTCCGCCCTGGCCTGCTCGGCCTTCTCCGCCGCGCCCGCCGGATTTCTCTTCGTCACCTTCAAGGGCGAACAGACCCCGCTCTCCGAGCAGATCTACTTCGCCCTCAGCACCGACGGCCGCAACTGGAACGCGCTCAACAACTCCGAGCCCGCACTCGTGAGCAACCTCGGCGAAAAAGGCGTGCGCGACCCCTACCTCCTCCGCGCCCACGACAACTCCAAGTTCTACCTCATCGCGACCGACCTCTCCATCCACCACAACGGCAACTGGGGCCGCGCCGTCCGCGCCGGCAGCCGCTCCATCGTCGTCTGGGAATCGACGGACCTCGTCCAATGGTCCGAGCCCCGTCTCGTCGAGGTCGCGCCCGCCGAGGCCGGCTGCACCTGGGCGCCCGAGGCGATCTACAACGCCGACACCGGCGACTACCTCGTTTTCTGGGCCTCCACCACCAAGGGCGACGACTTCAAGAAACACCGCATCTGGGCCGCCCGCACGAAAGATTTCCGCACCTTCGGCGCGCCTTTCATCTATATCGAAAAACCGAATACGGTCATCGACACCACCATCGTCCACGACGGCGAGAAATACTACCGCTTCAGCAAGGACGAGAAACACAAGGCCATCTCCCTCGAGACTTCCCGGGCGCTCAAGGGCCCGTGGACCGATGTCCCGAACTTCTCCCTCTCCCGGCTCACCGGCTACGAGGGCCCCCAATGCTACCTCATCGAGCCCGCCTCCGAAGGCAAACCGCCCGTCTGGGGCCTGATCCTCGACCACTACGCCCAGGGCCGGGGCTACCAGCCCTACGTGACCCACGACCTCGCGAGCGGGAAGTTCGAGCCCGGCCAAGGCTTCACCTTCCCCTTTAAATTCCGCCACGGCTCCGTCCTCCCGCTCACCGCCGGGGAGCTCGCCCGCCTGCAGAACGCGCACGCCAAGCCCGACCCCGAGGCGGTCGCCGCCGCCCCTCTCGCCTGGAACAACCCCCTCGTCCCGCAGCGCGCCGACCCCCACGTCACCCTGCACACCGACGGCTACTACTACCTCGCCGCCACCGTCCCCGCCTACGACTGCATCGAGCTCCGCCGAGCGCGCAGCATCGACGGCCTGGCCGGCGCCGAAGCCAAGGTCGTCTGGCGCAAGCACCGCACCGGCCCCATGGGCGCGCACATCTGGGCGCCCGAGCTCCACTTCATCGACGGCAAATGGTATGTCTACTTCACCGCCGGCGAGGCGGAAAACATCTGGGCCATCCGCCCCTACGTCCTCGAAGGCGAGGGCGAGAATCCCCTCGAGGCGAAGTGGACCGAAAAAGGCCGCCTCAAGCTCGGCTGGGAATCCTTCTCCCTCGACGGCACCACCTTCGTCCACCGCGACGTGCGCTACTTCGCCTGGACCCAGGTCGAGGACGGCGTCAAGGGCACCAACATCTACATCTCCCGCATGGACACGCCGTGGTCCATCACCGGCCCCATCACCCGGCTCACCAAACCCGACTTCCCCTGGGAACGCGTCGGCCACTGGGTCAACGAGGCGCCCGCCGTCATCGTCAAAAACGGCCGCGTGTGGATGACCTACTCGGCGAGCGCCACCGACGCCAACTACTGCCTCGGGCTCCTGTCCGCCCCGGCCGACGCCGACCTCCTCCGCGCCGACTCCTGGACCAAGTCCCGCGAACCCGTGTTCCGCAGCGACCCCGCCGCCCGCCAGTTCGGCCCCGGCCACAACAGCTTCACGACCACCCCGGACGGCAAGACCGACATCCTCGTGTATCACTCTCGCAACTACGAAAAGATCCAGGGCGACCCGCTCCGCAACCCCGACCGCGCCACCCGCGCCCAGGTCCTCCGCTGGCGCGCCGACGGCTCGCCCGACTTCGGCAAACCCGTCGCCGACGGCCCGTATCGCCCCTGAGCCCGTAACCATGCGGTCGAAAGCGTAGCAGCGAGCTGAGATGGCGAGTGCATTTCAGAGGCAGGCGACCGAGGAATACCCGGACGGTATTTCGCAGGGAGCGCGCCCTGAAAGGCGCCGCCAGATCACCTCGATGCAACCTGCTCGACTGCCATGGTTACGGGTGAGCCGCCGGGCCGCGTGATCGCGCCGCCCGCCCCTCCGCATCTTTCATCCCGCTCCATTCCGCCCCTTTCATCCCGTGACCATGCCCAAACTCCACCCCGCCCTGCCCCGGCTCCTTCGTCCCGCGCTCGCCGCCTCCGCCGCCCTCCTCGCGGCCGCCGGCCTGCGCGCCGCCAACCCGATCATCAACTCCGCCTTCACCGCCGATCCCGCCCCGCTCGTCGTCGGCGACACCGTCTACCTCTACGCCGGCCAGGACGAGGCGCCCAACGACCGCCACGCCGGCTACGTGATGAACCGCTGGCGCTGCTATTCCACCACGGACATGAAGACGTGGAAGGACGAGGGCGTTCCCCTCACGCCGAAGGATTTTGCCTGGGCCAAGGGCGACGCCTGGGCCTCCCAGGTCATCGAACGCGACGGAAAATTCTACTGGTTCGCCACCGTCGAGCATGATCGCACCCGTCCCGGCAAAGCCATCGGCGTCGCCGTTTCCGACTCCCCCACCGGCCCCTTCAAGGACGCCCGCGGCTCCGCCCTCGTCACCAACGACATGACCAAGGCCACCAAGATCAGCTGGGACGACATCGATCCCACCGTCTGGATCGACGACGACGGCCAGGCATGGCTCTTCTGGGGCAACCAGAAGTGCTACTACGCGAAGCTCAAGGCCAACATGACCGAGCTCGACAGCCCCATCGAGGTCATCCCCGACGACCAGTTGCACGCCTTTACCGAGGCCCCGTGGATCCACAAACGCGGCAAGCTCTACTACCTCAGCTACGCCACCGGCTTCCCCGAGAAGATCGCCTACTCCACCGCCACCAGTCTCGCCGGCCCCTGGACCGCGCGCGGCCTGCTCTCCGAAGGCGCCTTCAACAGCAACACGATCCACCAGGGCATCATCACCTTCAAGGGCGTGGACTACTTCTTCTACCACACCGGCGGCACGCAGCATAACAGCCCCATCGGCGGCGGCAGCAGCTTCCGTCGCGCGGTCTGCGTCGACTACCTCTACTACAACCGCGACGGCACCATGCAGCGCGTCCCGCTCACCTCGGAAGGCACCGAACTGCCCCCCGCGAAGTCCCGTCGCTGAGTTTCTTCGCCAGGCAGGGCGCGACCGCCGGGCGCGCCGCGAACCGCGAGGGCCGTCCATACGCGCGGACGGCCCGACGGTCCGTCCCTACCTGAAGTCGCAAGCCCCCGCGCGTCCGCCCCCTCATGCACCACGCCCCCCGTTTCGCCGCCCTCATCCTCGCCGCATCGTCCGCCTTCGCCGCCGCGCCCGCCTCCTCTTCGGCCCCCGCGACCGCCTCCACGCCCGTGCCCGCCTCGCCGGCCTCCGCCGGCCCTGCGGCCTCCGCCCTCATGCGACTGCCGGACATGCCGCTGCACGATCCGTTCATCCTGGCCCACAAGGCGTCGCGCACCTACTACCTCTACACGTCCAACCGGGCCAACGTCAGCGGCGTGCGCGGCGTCGGCACCATGGCCTACAAGTCGAAGGACCTGCTCCACTGGGAAAAGGCCAGGGTCGTCTTCCTCGCGCCCGAAACCGCCTTCGCCCGCCAAGGGGGCTGGGCGCCGGAGGTCCACGAATACCAGGGCCGCTACTACCTCTTCACCACGCTTCACAACGACGAGAAGACCCTCGCCAAACCGCCCGAGGTCCCCTTTGCCACCCATGTCCGCGGCACCATCGTCGCCGTGAGCGACTCTCCCGACGGCCCCTTCGTCATGCTCGACGAGAAAGCCCCCGTCGCCCCCGCCGATTTCATGACGCTCGACGGCACCCTCTTCCTCGACCGCGCGGGCAAGCCCTGGATGGTCTACGCCCACGAGTGGGTCCAGAAAGTCGACGGCACCATCGAGGCCGTTCCGCTCAAAGCCGACCTCTCCGGCGCCGACGGCGAGCCCATCCATCTGTTCAAGGCCTCCGACGCGCCCTGGATCAACGGCGCGCTCAAAGCCGACGCGCGCCCCCTCCACTACGTGACCGACGGCCCGCAGTTCCACCGCAGCCGCGACGGCCATCTCCTCATGCTCTGGTCAAGCTACGAAAACGGTTCCTACGTGCAAACCCACGCCCGCTCCCGCGGCGGCGATCTCGCGGGCCCGTGGGAACAGCTCGCGCCGCTCGTCAAAGGCGACTCCGGCCACGGCATGCTCTTCCGCACCTTCGACGACCAGCTGATGATGGTGCTGCACCGCCCCTTCGGCCGAAACGCCCGCGGCAAGCTCTACGAGATGGCCGACCGCGGCGACCGCCTCGAGGTCGTCCGGCAGCGCACCGACCTCGACGGCGACGCCACGCCCGACGCGCCAACGGCCTCGACCACGTCGCAAACCACGCGGTCCGTCGCCTCCGTCCTGCGCGCCAAGTCCGGCCCGCGCCACCACTGAGCTCGCCCCCCCGCGAGCCGTCGCCCCGCCTCGCGTCCCACTCTTGGACGGACGCCGTCCCCGGCGTCCGCGCATGCCTCCGGGGTCCGCCCTCAAACCAGCTCCCGCCACCGCCCGTTCGCCGCCTCCGCTCCCGGCCCGCTCTCACCGCCACCGCGCCGGCAACAGCGTCACGCTCGCTTCCCGCGTCACTTCCCGGTTCCGCATCAGCTGCTCCGTGAGCAGGTCCACCGCCCGCGCGCCGAATCGCTCGTGCCCTTGGTCGATGCCCGCCTCGGTCGTCCGCTCGCCCGGCAGGTCCAGCGAGAAAGCCGGGATCGGATAACGCGAACGCTTGTCCGCGCCGCTCACCACCACGTCGATCAGCTCCGTCTCCACCCAGCGCCGGAACTCCTCCCCGTGGTCGGCTTCCAGAACGAAAAGCCGCGGCGCCTTTTCACCGCCCCGTCCCGCCGCCTCGCCCGCCCCCGCCGCCCACGCCACCTGAAACGCCGCCGCCCAACGCCGCCGGCTCTCCGCCGACTCGTTCGAGCGCAACACCAACCCCGGCCGCCGATAACCCGCCGCGCGCAGCCTTCCCAAGGCCCGGGCCGCCGCATCCAGATGGTCGATACACACCGCGCACAGCCCGTGTTCCGCCGCCGCCGGCCCGATCACCACCGCGTTTAGCCGGCTCCAGTCCACCAGCCTCATCCGCTCGTCGTCCTCGGGCGCGAACACCAGCACGCCGTCCACCCCGCGACTCACCAGGATGTCCTCCAGCCGCGCCGGCTCGTGGCCCCGCTGCCCGAGCGTGATCTCCTCGATCCCGAACCCCAGCTCCGCCGCGCGCTCCGCCACGCCCGCCGCCGCCCGCCGCTGCGCCCGCTCCGTCTCCGCCGCCAGCAACGCACGCGGTTCGAGCCGCAACACCGCGAGCACCCCGCGAAAAACGCCTCCCCTCGCCCGCCGCAGCTCGCCCATCACCGCGCTCGCCAGCGGATTGAGCCGGTAGCCGCTCGACGCCGCAAAGCTCCGCACCCGCTCGCGCGTGGTCGGCTTCACCCCCGGCAAACCCCGCAGGGCGGCGGAAACGGTGGAATGCGACACGCCCAGATCGGCGGCCAGCTTGCGCAAGGAGCTCATAAAATGAAATACGTGGTCGCGGCCCGAAACCCGCCTACGCGCAAAGCCCGGCCGCTTGTCGCCCGCTCTTTTCCCGCGCCCGGCCTTCCCCGACACGCCCCCGCGCGGTTTATCTATAACACGCATCTCCTCGCCGCCACGACGCCTTCGAGCCTCGCCGTCCGCATGTCGGGGAACAGCCTCGCCCTGCCTCTTCTGCTCCGTTTCCGTCCCCGCCCGCCTCGATGCCGCCGCTCTCCACCGACCTTTTCGACTACACCCTGCCCGAGCGTCTGATCGCCCAGACGCCCGCCGCCCGCCGCGACGCCTCGCGCCTGCTCGTGGTCCGCCGCGCCGAGCGCCGCGTCGAGCACCGCGTGTTCTCCGACATCGGCGAATACCTCCGCCCCGGGGACACCCTCTTCCGCAACAACGCCGCCGTCCTCCCCGCCCGCCTCCTCGCCCACCGTCCCACCGGCGGCGCCGTCGAGTGCCTCCTCCTCCGCCCCGCCGCCTCCGGCGACGAAAACGACTGGTGGTGCCTCGTCCGTCCCGGGAAAAAACTCCCCGTCGGCGCCACTTTTGGCATCGCCGGCGCCTTCACCGGCACCGTCCGCGAAAAAGACCCCGAAGGCGCCGCGCGCGTCACCTTCGTCTGTGAACCCGCGCCCGACGGCTCGCCCGCCAACATCGTCGCCGCCGCCAACCGCGTCGGCGAGGTCCCCCTCCCGCCCTACATCGAGCGGCAACATACGCCCGAGGAGCGCGCCGCCGATCTCGAGCGCTACCAAACCGTCTACGCCGACCGCGCCCGTCAGGTCGCCGCCGCCGCGCCCACCGCCGGTCTCCACTTCACGCCCGAGCTTCTCGCCCGACTGCAAGCCGCCGGCGTCCGCGCCGCCGATCTCACCCTCCACGTCGGCCTCGGCACCTTCAAACCCATCGCCACCGCCACCGTCGAGGAACACGCCATCCACCGCGAAATCTACGAGGTCCCTCCCGCCACCCAGGCCGCCGTCCTCGCGCCCGCCCCCGGCACGCGCCGCGTCGCCGTCGGCACGACCAGCGTCCGCACCCTCGAGGACTTCGTGCGCAAACATCGCGCCGCCCGCTCCGCTTCCTCCACGGCCCCCGCTCCATCCTCCCCCGCGCCTGCGCTCGCCCCGCTCCGTCCCGTCCTCGACGAAGCCGCGATCTACCTCTATCCGCCCACGCGCTTCGCCGCCGTCGACGCGCTCGTCACCAATTTCCACCAGCCGCGTTCCACCCTGCTCTGCCTGGTCAGCGCCTTCCTCGCCCCCGGCTCCGACGACGGCATCGCCTGGCTGAAGGAAATTTACGCGGAGGCCATCGCCCGCGAGTATCGGTTTTTCAGCTACGGCGACGCCATGCTCATCCTCTGACCCGGGGCGGACGGGCGCGTCCCTCGCGCCCGTCGCGTTCCCCGCCGGGAAACGTCCCGGCGTAAAAACACCGCCCTCCGCTTGCGCCCCGCCCGCGAAGCGCTTGCGTGCCGGCCAGATGAGCGACACCGCCGCCCTTCCTCCCGCCACCACCATCGCCGCCTGGCGCGTCCTGCTGCGCGGCGTCGGCGTGCTCCTCGCGCTCTTCGTCGTCTGCGTCTGGTCGGCCAAAGGCTACAACCGCGGCTGGACCAAAAACCAGGTCGCCGTGAAGCAGGTCGATCCGATCACCGAGCTCGAATACGAAACATTTGAGCGCCGCTTCGTCCCCGGGCTCGACTACCTCGGCGGCGGCATCCTCCTCGGCGCCGCGCTTTTCGGTGCAACATTTCTCGGCCGCCGACGTCCCACCCCCTCGCGCGCCTAGGCGCGTTCCCCTCAAAACCTTTTCGCCAAGCAACCACAAGATCACGCCCACATGACCCAGAAACTCCGTTCCATCGTCTTCGCCGGCTTCACCATCATCTCCGCCGTCGCCGCGCCCCAGACCTTCGACTTCAAAGACCCGAAGGGCGTGAACAACATCCAGTTCGAGCTCGATTCCGTGCTCGAACCCATCAGCGGAAACGCCTCCGACGTGAGCGGCAAGGTCGTCTTCGACTCCGCCGACGTCGCCGCCACCAAGGGCGACATCGATGTCGCCGCCAAGTCGCTCAAGGTCTCCAACGACACCATGACCGAGCACCTCCTCGGCGCGGGCTGGGTCGACGCCGAGACGCACAAGGAGATCAGCTTCGAGTTCGACAAACTCGCCGACGTGAAGCCCGCCGGCGAAAACAAGTGGACCGCCACCGCCAACGGCAAATTCACCCTCAAGGGCACGACCAAGGAGGTCTCCGTTCCCGTCACCCTCAGCTACCTCCCCGGCCAGGCCGGCAAACGCGTCAACAAACCCGAGCTCGGCGGCGATCTCCTCGTCGTCCGCGGCCGCTTCTCGATCAACCGCGCCGACTTCGGCATCAAGCCCGGTCAAAACGAGGACAAGGTCGCGCCCGTCATCCAGCTCACCTTCGGCCTCGTCGGCACCGCCCCCAAGGCCTGATCCACGGCGCGGGCCTCCCGCCCTTGAACGCCCCGATCCCGACCCGCCCGCTCTCGCCGCGCCGCCCAAAAGGCCGCGCGGCTTTTTCTTTTGCGACTTTCGCGCCTCTTTGCGGCCATCCCTCGCACCCATGACCGAAGACGAACTCCAGACGCTCATCGACGACGCAACCTTCGACCACGCCATGGGCGACGCCGACGCCGCGCTCGCCAAGCTCGCCCGCGCCACCGAGGCCGCTCCCGCTTCCTTCGCCGCCTGGCACGCCCTCGCCGAGGTCAATTTCCAGCTTCGCCGTCTCGACGCCGCGCTCGTCGCCGCCGAGCGCGCCCACGCCCTCCGCGCCGACGACCTTTTCATCAACACCACCCTCTCGCGCATCTGGATGGAAAAAGGCGACAAACCCATGGCCGAAAAATTCGGCGCCCAGGCCAAGATCCTCGGCTGGAAGGACCAGCTCCAAAACCCATCCGCCCACGAGGGCGGTCTCAAATAGCCCGCGCGCCGCCCGCCGCTCGCGCGCCGACGCTTCATCCGGGCCCGGCGCGGAATGCCGCGTGACAACCTTTTTTCCTTCCGCCGAACGTCAACCATGAGCCTCTCGATCCAGCTCGGCTCCGATCCGATCCCCCACTCCCTGCCCGCTCCTTTCGCCGGCCCCGGCATCGGAGCCTTCATGGAGTTTCGCGGCGTCGTCCGCGGCGAGGAACAAGGCCGCGCCATCTCGGCCCTCGTCTACGAAGCCTACCAGCCCATGGCCGAACGGGAAATGGCCCGCATCCTCGACGCCCTCGTCGCCGCCCACCCCTGCCACGCCGTTCACGTGCGTCATCGCATCGGCCGCATCCCGGTCGGCGAGACCGCCATCTACATAGGCGTCGCGTCACGCCACCGCGCCGAAGCCTTCGCCGTCCTTTCCGGCTTCATGGACCGCCTCAAACAAGACGTCCCCATCTGGAAAACCGACGCCCTCCCCGCCTGAAGCCATGTTAACGGTAGCCGAAGTCTGGCAACGCCTCGACACCCTCGTCACGCCTCTCGTGATCGAGACGATCCCGCTCGCCCTCGCCGCCGGGCGCGTGCTTCGCGCTCCCGTCACCGCGCCCGAGGATCAGCCCGCCTTTGACCGCTCCGCTATCGACGGCTACGTCGCCCCGCTCGCCACGCCGGCCGGAGCGGTCCTTGGCGTTGCCGGGGCGATTCCCGTCGGCCGGCCCGCCCCCGTCTTCCCGGCGGAGCACGACGTCTGCCTGAAACTGTTCACCGGCTCCGCCATCCCCGACGGCCCGCTCGGGCTCGTCATGCACGAGGACACCTCGCCGGCCACCGGCGCCGACGGACGCCAAACCGTCGTTGTTCGCGTCGCTCCCTCCGCCG
>CBINJQ010000072.1:0-13672 GCA_966251015.1 uncultured Akkermansia sp.
TCCCCCGCCCTCATGAATCGAGACCATACGGTGGGCGGGCGCGTCCCCGCGCACGAGGCTTGGGCGATGACGTGCGAGGCCGCGCTCGCAAACCACGGGCGGAGGGACCCGCCCGTCCATCTATTGAGCCTCGTAAATTAGGCTTACGGGCAGGGACGGACCGCCGGGCCGTCCGGGTTCGTCGGCGGGTCCAGCGGTCCCGCCCTGCCCAAAGGCGTCAGTCTGAAATGCGAGGCTCAATAGAAGTCCAAAGCGTCGCGTAATTGTGTATCAGCCGTGGCCGGCCCGTCCGCCGCCGCCCATGTATTTGGCGACGGCCTCGGCGCGGGAGTGGACGTGCATCTTTTCGTAGATGTTTTTCAGATAGCTGCGGATCGTCTCCACGCTGAGCGAAAGCCGGTCCGCGATCTCCTTGTTGCCGAGCCCGCGGGCGATCAAGGCCAGCACCTCCGTCTCGCGCTGGCTTAGCCTTTTGGCCTCGTCCGCCGGCTTCGCGCGACGCCGGAAAAACTCCGCGACGCGACGGGCGATGCCGCTCGTCATGGGCACGCCGCCCTGCCTCACGTCGACCAAACCGCGGCGGAGCTCCTCGGGCGGGCAATTTTTCAGCAGGTAACCATCCGCCCCCGCCTCGAGCGCCGGAAAGACCAGTTCCTCGTCGTCGGAGGAGGTGAGAATCACGATCTGGCATCGCGGCAGCAGCTCCTTCAGTCGCGCGGTGCACTCGATCCCGGTCATGCGCGAAAGGTAGATGTCCATGAGGACGACGTCGGGCCGCAGCCCGGGCAGGCGCTTCAACGCCTCCTCGCCGCTCGCGCAGGCCGTCACGCAAACGAATCCATCGAGAGACCCGAGCAGGCGCACGAGCTCCGTCCGAACGCCGTCCATGTCCTCGACCACCGCGACGTGGCAAAGAGGCGCGGCGCTCGCGGCGCGGGAATCGGAAGGCTGTGCGGTTGAAGCCAAAGGGAAAATGGGCGGCGACGAAAGCGAAGCGCGCCCGTTGAGCCCGAAAGTGAGCGTTGGCGCTCCGCCTTCAAGCTCGGCGAAGCGCGCTGGTCCGACTCTCTTCAACGGCGAAGCCGATAAAAGCGTCGCGGCCCGTTCAGCGTGACGGTCGTGGCGTTACCCGCCGGCTGCGGGTCGGTCGGCGTCCAGCTTGCCAGGTCGGAGCTCTCCTCGAGCACGACCTGCCCGAGACCGGCGGGCCAGGAAAGTTCGAGCGCGCCGGGCGCCGCGCCGAGCGTGATCGAGACCGCGGTGCTTTGCAGCGGATCGACCCGCGGCACCACCTGGAAACCAGCGATGCCGCCCCACTCGTCATTGTCGCGCATCTGCACCTCGACGGTCTGGGTGTCGCCGCTCAGGCCGCGGAAGATCGCATGGTTCGCCGCCGGATGGTTGGCGGAATTCGTTTCCGTGGTCTGAGCGAGCACGGCGTTTGTCCCGGCGATGCTCGCGGGGCCGATGCTCTTGAAATAGTAGGTGGTCGCGCCGTCGCTCACCGCGCCTTCGCGATCGGCGGCGTCCGACGAAAAATAAACGATCAAGTCGTAGTAGCCGTGCGGGATCTCGGAAATCGTCACGGACGAGCGCGTGACGGGAGGATTCCAGGCGGCGGGGCCGGCGTTGAGGTAGCCGTTGAGCAGGCGTTTGTTCCCGCTGCCGTCGCCGTCGAGCGCGGGCGAGCTGCCCTGGATGCTCCATGTGTTGTAGGAGCTGTAGGCGATATCGAGGGTCGTCGGGATGCCGAGCTTGTCCACGAGATCGGTGCGCGGGTCGTTGGGCCAGGAGTTGTTCCAGTTGGCGGCGGGCTCGACGCCGGCGCTGTTCGCGGGGGCGAGCGTGCCGTAGCGGTCGTAGTTCCAGCTCACGGTCTGCGGCGCGCCGGCCGGCCGGATGGCGCGCGCGCCGGAGTCGGGCGTCTCCTGCCCCGAGACGATCGCGGAAACGACGTAGTAATAGGTCGCGCCGTTGGTTAGACCGGCGTCGGTCCAGGTCGTGTCGGCGAGGTTGTCGGCGACGACGGTGAACGGCCCGGCCTCGGCGGAGGAACGTTTCACCCGGTAGGCGGTGGCGGACGCGACGGAATCCCAGGCGAGGGTGGCCGTCGTGTTTCCGGGCGCGGCGGCGGTTATCCACGGCGTGGGCAACGCGGCGCCGACGAGGCGATAAAGCCCGGCGCCGTGCGAAGCGACGCTGCGCGAGAAGGTGCCGGTGAAGGAGCCGAGGTCGGCCTTGTCCCAGAGGGAGCGGACTTGCACCGCGCCCGCGTAGCCGAGCGTGGAGAGCGTCACGGACACGTTGGCCGCGGCGGAGCCGGTGTTGAAAAGCGCGAGGTATTTGTCGCCCGAGTCCTCGGCGTCGGCGGTCCACGCGACGAGATCGCCGTTTCGGTAGAGCTGGCGGTTGCGCGTGCTGCGCTGGTTGACGGCGAGCACCTCGTCGTTGGCGAGAAGCGAGAGCGTGAAGGAGTCCATCTGGGTCATGTCGCCGCCGTGGATGAGCGGGGAGCGCGCGATGGACCAGAGGCTCATGAGCGTGTATTGCTCGGCGGTGGTGAAGCGCGTGACCCGACCGGCGCCCGACACGCTGCCCGACTCGACCTTGCCGAGCGGCAGCATGTCGGCGTCGGGAAAGTGGCCCGGGCCGCGGTAGGGCGTCCAGTCGTGCAGACGTTTAAACTGCGCCAGCAGGGCGGCCCAGGTGTCCCAGAAATCGTCGCTGATGCGCCACTGGTTGGCGTGGGCCTGCACGTGCGCGCCGCCGCCGAGCGGCGTCTCGCCGGGCGAGGTGCTGAAGACGATGGGGCGGCCGGTCTTGTCGATGGCGCGGCGGATGGCCTCGATTTCCTTTCGGTGGTAGGGACGGCTCAGGTCGTCGATCTTCACGAAGTCCACCTCCCACGCGGCGACGAGCTCGAAGATCGAATCGTAGTAGGCCTGCGCGCCGGGCTTGTCCATGTCGACGCCATACATGTCGGGGTTCCACGAGCAGGTGC
Organism: uncultured Akkermansia sp.; assembly: GCA_966251015.1. Lineage (GTDB taxonomy): Bacteria > Verrucomicrobiota > Verrucomicrobiia > Opitutales > Opitutaceae > IMCC26134_A. The sequence goes on from CBINJQ010000072.1 coordinate 3,002, forward strand.
TGTTCACGTCCGCGATGTCGCGCGCGGTGTAGGCGGTGCCTTTCACGGGCAGGTCTTGTTGCCAGGCCTGGCGCGGGATGCCGCGCATCATGTGGATGCCGAACTTGAGGCCCTTCGCATGGACGTAGTCGGCGAGCGGCTTGAAGCCCGCGTCTCCGGCGGCCGAGGGGAAACGGTTGGTCGCGGGAAGGAGGCGCCCCCACGCGTCCATCACGAGCGTGGCGTCGGGGTTGTAGTTAAACCCGGTCGCGTTGGGTTCATACCACTGGATGTCGACCGTGATGAGACTCCAGCCATGCGAGAGGAGGTTGGCCGCCATGTAGTCGGCCTGCGCCTTGGTGCGCTCCTCGTTCACGGCGGTCCCGTAGAAATCCCAGCTGTTCCAGCCGAGAACCGGGCGCTCGGCCCACGAATGGAAAGCCGGGGCGGCGCCGAGCGGAAGCAGCGAGGCGCCCGCGAGAAGCAGGCTGGTGGCGAGACGGCGAGACGAATGCATGGGAGATGGACGCGGGATTCGGGGGTGGACGGGGGCGCTCCGCCGCTTCCACGCGGCGGGAATCTGGATCGTAGCACCGTGTAACCAGAAACCCAATACCCGCAGGCGGGGGTATCCGCGGCGGCGAGAGCATGGAAACACGGGATCGGACGCGAAAAGACCGGCGCCGAAGATCGCGCCGGTCTCGGAGAGGAGGCGAAGGGGGCTCGGCCGACGGATCAGGCGCGGCGCCGACGACGGGCAAGCGCGGCGAGAAGAACCGCCGCGCCGCCCAGGGACGCGGCCGAGGCGGGCTCGGGAATGGCGACGACCTGGAAGCCGGCGATGCCGCCCCACTCGTCGTTGTCGCGCATCTGGACGGTGATGGTCTGGCTCGCGCCGCTCAGGCCGCTGAAGATCGCGTAGTTGGCCGCCGTGGCGTAGGTGCCGGCGATGTCGGTCGTCTGGCCGAACAGCGCGTTGCTCCCGCTCACGCTGGCGGGACCGAGGGTGTTGAAGGAGTAGGTCGTGACGCCATCGCTCACGGTGCCCTCGCGGCCGGCGGCGTCGGAGGAGAAGTAGACGATGATGTCGTAGGTCCCGTAGCCGATATCGCTGAGGACGACCTGCGAGTAGGTGATCGGCGGGTTCCAGCCGGCCGGGCCGGAATTCAGGTAGCCGTTGAGAAGCTCGCGGTTGTATGAGCCGTCCGCATCGGCCCCGGGATGCGAGCCGACGATATTCCAGTCGTTGAACGAAGAGTAGGCGAGATCGAGGGTCGTGGCCGCGCCGCTGTCATCCACGAGGTTAACCGTCGGATTGCTCGGCCAGGAGTTGTTCCAGTTGTCGACCGGGACGACGCCGGCGACATTGGAGCCACCGACGGTGCCGTTGCGGTCGTAGTTCCAACTGACTACGGCGGCCGAAGCGACGGCGGCCGAGGCGAGAAAAAGCGCGGGGATGCGCAGTGAAGCGGACAGGGAGGAGTTCATCGGGTGTGGGGTGGGACTGCCCGCCCTCATTCCCCGGGAGGGAACGGCGCGCGGGACTCCGCATAATAGCAGGAGAGCCGTCCCCCTCCAATACCCTCAGATGAGGGTAGCCGGGGCCGTGGCTACACCCTCGCGCCGAAGCGCGGGCGGGGCGCCAGAGGCGCCCAGAGCTCGATCAAGGTTCCGCGGCCGGGGGCGCTCTCGATCAGGCAACGCCCGCCCGCCTCCCGCGCGCGCAACGAGAGGTTGCGCAAGCCCTCCCCCGCGCGCACCGCCGCCGCGTCGAAGCCTCGTCCGTCGTCGCGGATGGCGATTCGCAGCCAGCCGCGACGATTATCCACGCGCAGCTCGACCTCGCCGGCTCCGGAGTGGCGCAGCGCGTTGTTGAGCGCCTCTTTCACCGCAAGGAAGAGATTGCGGCGCACGCCGAGGTCGCACGGCGCGTCGGGCAGATCGTCCGCGATCTCGAAGCGGCAGCGGACCGACGTGTCGCGAAAAAACGACTCGGCGTGGCGGACGAGATACGAGGCGAGGTCGCGCACGGTGTCCCGCTGCGAATTGATCAGCCAGATGGTCTCGTTCATGCCGCCCGAGAGGGACCGCGCCTGGTCGCACATGCGCTCGATCTTTTCCGCGGAACCACCGCCTGCGGTCCCCTCCCGCCGCGCCGCCTCGCCCAGGAGAATCAAGTGGGTCAGACCGCCGCCCAATCCGTCGTGAAGATCGGCGGCGATCCGCGCCCGCTCGCGACGAACGACCCGCGCCGCCTGCGATTTCAGAACAAGCAGAGCGGACAAAACCGCGCCCGCCACGGCGCCCGCGACGCCCAGCGTGATCACCGTCGCTTGAAACCAGCGCTTTTGCCAAAGGCCGGGCCGCTCGGGCAAGGAAACCGGCGCGCGGTAGACCTGCGGGTTCGGGACGGCGCCGAAGTGCTCCACGACCGAGGCTTTCTTCCATTGCCCGCTTCTGCGCGCGTCCGGCGTCCGCCAATCCGCGAAATCCTCGGGCGCGATCTCCCACGACTCGTCCGTCGCGATATCGATGCGCGCTCCGTCTTTCAGGACGATGCGCAGGCCGGCCAACAAGCCCGCCACGTCGAAGTCGTTGACCGCGCTCACGGCCAGCACGTGCGAGCCGGGCGTCAGGAGCCGGGTGACGTCGTATTCGATCAAGACGCGCCAATCGCCGCCTTGGCCGATGGGCTGCCCGTTCAGAAACACCTGATAGGAATTGTCCGCCGTGATGCGCAGGATCGCGGAAACCACCTCGGCGCCCTCGGGGATATCGAAACGACGCGTGAAGCGGCACTCCTGCCGGTCGCTCATCCGCTCGGCCCAGATCCACGCGCCCACGCCCGCGTTCGAGAGCGACGCGGCGCCCAGGCCGCATGAGCACAGCGACAAGAGCGTGATCCAGCGAACGAAAGCGCGCATGCGCGTCGTTCAAATACGCGAGGCGCCGGGCGGACAAGGGGGTAATCCGCCCCGAATCCGCCGCAGAATCTCCCCCGCCCTCGTGGACGCTCGCCGGGGCGCGCTACTTCATCTCCGCCGGAGGGCGGCCCGCGCCGGCCCGGTCGTCGGCCTTCTTCGGGATCTCGATCGCGCGCGCATCGATCGCGAGTTCGCCCTGGCGCGCGTAGTCGATCGCCTCGGCCAGGACTCGCGCGGATTCCTGCGGAGCATGGAAGCCGGTCGAGTTTTCCGCCGAGATGAAGTCGAGCCGCCACTGCGCCTTGCGTTGCAGGTCGCGGGCCTTGGCGAGCGCGGCGTCGTCCGCGCCCTTCGCCTTGGCGTCGGCCAGGCGGACGATCAGGGACACGACGGCCGCTTCGCCGCGACGCAGCAGATCGGCCGTGCGGTCCTGGATCGCCTCGGCGCGAGCGAGGATCTCCTTCTCCGGCACGCGATGGCAGTTCTGGCAGGACTGGGCGACGTTGAGCAGAGGCGAACGGAGATGGTGGCTGCTGACCTTGATCGCGCCCTCGCGGATGTAGGGCATGTGGCAATCCGAGCAGGAAACCCCGCTCCGGGCGTGGATGCCCTGGCTCCAGAGCTCAAACTCGGGATGCTGCGCCTTGAGCACTTTCGCGCCGCTCTCGGCGTGGGTGTAGTCGGTGTGTCCGACTTCGTTGTAGTAATCCTCGACCTGCTCGACCTTGAGGCCCTTCGACCACGGATAGGTCACCAACTTGCCCTGGCCCCGGAAGTAATACTCCACATGGCACTGCGCGCAGACGAGGGACCGCATCTCCTGGCGAGAAGCGTCGAGATTCGGATCGTAGTCGCGCCCGGGCTTCTCCTCCTTGCGCCAGCGTTCGATGCTGAGCAGGTGCGGCGTCGGCTCGCCCGAACGGGCAAGCGCGCGGATGCCCTCGATAAACGCGGGCCGTGAAACGCGCAGGTTCATCGTGTCCGCTTCATGGCAATCGATGCAGGACACCGGATGGGACACCTGTTTCGCCGCCTCGGCGAAGGGCATCGCGCACATCGCCTCGAATCCCTTCCGGATCTGTTCCTCGCGGTGCTCCTTGCCCGCGGGCGCCCCGGCGGCGAGACCGGCCTGCATGTAGGCCGGGATCACGGACGCGTGGCAGTGGAGGCAGGAGCCGGGCTGCTTGAAATGCGTGACGCGCTCGGTCTCGAGCTGATCCTGCAACATGTAGGCGTGCCCGCGTTCTTCACGGTAATCCACCGCGAAGGGATAACCGGCGAAGATGCGCCTCCAGACCGGGAACTCGTCGAGTTTTTGGAACGCCTCGCTGCCGCCGTGCTTGGTGCGCACGATGTCGACGGTGCGCTTGTAGCTGTCGTATTGGCGCGGGTAGTTTTTTCCCCAGAGCTCGGGATCGACCGTGTTGTCGTCCACGTCGACGACGCGAAACACATGCTGCGTCGCCTCCGCCTTGCGCGTCACGATGTTCTGGTAGAGCAACAAAACCGCGAAGGTGGCCACCGCGGAAAACACCAGCAGCGCCGCGAGCCAGCCAAGATAACGACGGCCGCTCGGGGCGGAGCCGGAGGTTTCGGTGGAGCTGGATTCGGGCGGGGGCGTTTTCATGGCGCAGGTCGTTTGGGGAGGTTTCCTGGTCGGATGGCGGGTCGTGGCGGAAAGGGAGGAGCTTACTTCATCGGGCCGTGCCCGACCTCGCGGTGGCAATGCACGCAATCGAGCATGCGGCGTTCGTCGCCGGCGTGGGGGTTTATGCCTTCGAGCAACGAGCCGTGGCAGCCCACGCAGTTTTTCTGAAGGACGGAAGAGTTGTGACGCCGGATCTGGATCGGCTCGTGAAAGTCCTGAAGCGTGAAACCCTTCGAATGCCAGAAACCGTTCTCCGCCTTGCTCAGATACTTCGGGATGAAGGAGTGCGGCGTATGACAATCGTTGCACGTCGCGACGGCGTGGTGCGGAGATTTCAACCAGCCATCATACTGCTCGCGCATGATGTGGCAGTTCACGCAGGCCTTCGGATCGTTGGAAAAATACGAAAGCCCCTCGGCGTAATGGAACGTGTAGGCCCCCAGCCCACCGAGCACTCCGACCGACCAAACCGTCAGCACGGTCAATACCACGCGAAGGCTCGGGCGGGGCAGTTTCACGCGTCGAGATTCAACGCGACACCGTCCTAGTCAAGCCCCGCATCCGTCGCCACTTGCACCTCCCTTGGATAAGGGAAACCTCCTGGCGGCGACCTCCGCCTCCTCCCACCGGGAAAGCGAGACTAGCGCGCAAGCCAACCCGCCAGGTGCAAGCCCGCGCAGCTGGCGAGCGCGGCGGCAAAGTCGTCCGCCACCACGCCCCAGCCGCCGGGCAGCGATTGCAGGCGCGCGATGCCGAAAGGCTTGGCGATGTCGAAGAGACGAAACAACGCGAAGCCGCCGAGAAAGATGGCCCACGGCCAGCGCTCCACCCACTCCGCGGGCAACCATTGCCAGCCGATAAAGCAAAGCGGCATCACCACGAACTCGTCCAGAATCACCCCGCCCGGATCTCGTTCGCCCAGACGAAACTCGGCCTCCCCGCAAATCGCCACCGCGAGATAAAGCCCCGGCACGCTCAGCAAGATCGTGAGCCACCACGCGTGCGACGCCGGCAGCATCGCGAAAAACACCGTGAAATACAGCAGCCCCGCCAAGGAGCCGACGGTGCCCGGACCACGTCTCACGCGCCCGAGCGGACCAAGCATCGCCAGGTTCACCACCCACCGCGTCGGCAGGAATTTCGGCCACAAAGGCTGTCCGCGGATCATTCGGTGAAAAGCGCCCAGTTGCGATGCAGGTAGCGGTAGCCCGACCACACCGCGAGGAAGGTCCCGATCACAAAGCCCAGCAGGCCGGCCTTGTGAACCCACTCGGAAAACGGATGCACCGACATGCCGAGCCACACCGCGATATCGTTCTCGAGCATCGGCGTGGCGAGCAGGCAGCCGAGCGCGATCATTTGCGTGACCGTCTTCACCTTTCCGCCGCTGTCGGCCGGCACGATCACGCCCTTGGCCGCCACGACCATGCGCATGCCGGAAACCATGAACTCCCGGCCGAGCGTGAGCAGCACCAGCGTCACCGGCAAATCCGGGTCGTGCCGCACCAACGCCACCATGATGCCCAGGACGAGAACCTTGTCGGTCAGGGCGTCCATGAACTTGCCGAAATTCGAGACGATGCCGCGTCTCCGCGCGATGGAGCCGTCCAGCCAGTCCGTGATCGCCGCCGCGATGAAAAGCCAGAAGGCCGCCGTGGCCGCGCCGGTCCACTCCGCCAGCTCGTTGTCGACCCACATCAAGCCCACGATCACAAACATCAGCGGGATGCGCGAGAGCGTGAGAAGGTTGGGCAGATTCCACATGGAGACGTCGCGGGGAACAAAGACTCAGTGCCCCCGCGCCTGCCGATGCAAGGCCGCAAAGACCGGCGTGCAGACGGCGCGGCCCCGTCGACCCGGCGCGGCCGCGTTCTGTTGATTGGCCGTTGGACATCGGTCCCGCGCCGTTGCATGAACCCGCCATGCCCTTCGCCTACGCGCGCACCATCCGCTTTTCCGACACCGACGCCGCCGGCATCGTCTTCTTCGCCCGCTATCTGGCTATCTGCCACGAGGCCTACGAGGAGGCGCTGGCCGTCGCCGGGGTGCCGCTCGCGACTTTTTTTTCCGATCACGGCGTCATCGTTCCCATCGGGAAAAGCGAATGCTCCTACCTCCGCCCGCTGGCGTGCGGCGACAAGGTCCGGGTCGAGGTGACGCCGCGCCGTCTCTCCGAAAACAGCTTCGCGCTGGAGTTCGCCGTCTGGAAACTTCCCGCCCCGAATTCCGCCGTCGGCGAAAAACGCGCCGCCGCGGCCCGCACGGAACACGTCTGCATCTCCTCCACCAACCGGGAACGCCAGGCACTGCCCCACGCCCTCGCCGCCTGGGTCGACGCGGGCTAGTCCCCGCGCTCGGTTTGAGCGGGGTGAACCACGCCGTCGGCATCGATCCACGGGCGCTTTTTTTCCAACCGGGCCGCCAGGCGATCCGCCTCCTGCAGCCAAAGCAAACGCTCGCGGAATGTCAGCGCTGCCCCCTCTTCGAGCTGCCCCCGCTCGTGATCCGACCAACCGTCGCAGGTCCAGGCCGCCTCGTTATCGTTCATCACCCCGGCCTTTCTCCAATTTTTCCAAATACTCGATATCCAACAGATCCTTCGGTCGACTCGCTTCGCGTTTCATCCGAATAAGCTCCGTGCGGGAGACCACCGGAATCTTGAGCGTCGGACCCGCCGCCAGCCATTCACAGCAGGCGAGTTCCGCTTCCACATCGAAGGGCTCGCTGACGAAAACGTCGATCGGTTCGCGGGCGAAACGTTCGCTCACCAGTTGGAACACCACCATTTGCTTGTCACGAATCCAGCCGGCTCGCGTCAACGGACTGGCGAACTGCACGGGATCGACCGGCACCTTTGCCCTGTAGCCCAAGCCCTTCAAAACCTCCATCGCCCGCTTCACATTGGATTCCTCAAGCTGAACGACCAAATCCAGGCATTGGTATAGCGCACATAACCATGTGCGATCACGGCAAGCCCGCCCACCACGACATAGCGCACCTGCGCTTCGTTTAGCGCCCCAAAAATCTGCTCCAAGTGCGACAACTCCATGACCGCACTCAAGCCCCGCCCGCGCGCGCTGCCAAGTCCGCAAGGATCGCGCGGTTCAGCTTCCCCCGCGCGTCGCGCGGCCAGCGCTCCGCCGGCAAGGCCACGTAGCGTTTCGGCCGTTTCGTCGGCGCCAGCATCGTCGCGAGCCCGGCGCGCAGCTTCGCCTCCAACGCCCCGGCCCCCGGATAAAGCGCGACCACCTCGCTCCCCCACTCCGCGTGCGGCACGCCCACGACCGCCACGTCCGCCAGATCCGCCCCGCCCGCCGCGCGGAGCGACGCCTCCACCTCGGTCGGATTCACCTTCTCCCCTCCGCTGATGATCAGCGCGTCGCCCCGACCCCGCACGCGCAAACGTCCGGCCGCGTCGAGCTCGCCCAGATCGTCCGTGCGCCAGGCCCCCGCCGCCCGCGTCTCCGGCCAGTATCCGTAAAATAACGACGCGCCGGAGATCGTCGCCCTGCCGTCCCCGGCGATCACGATTCCCGCGTGCGGCAGGGCGCTCCCGCTAGAATCGTCGCCCGCCAGAAACTCCGCGGGACGCTGCGCCGCCACCAAGGCCGCCGTCTCCGTCATCCCGTAGGAAAACGCCAGGGGCAAACGCTCCGCCCTCCCGCGCGCCAACAACTCCGGCCAGGCCGGCCCGCCGCCGATCAACACCGCGCGAAACGAACGCAGCCATTCCGCGGCCCCTCCGCCGTCTCCGCCCTGGTTCAACAAGCGCGCGAGCTGCGTCGGCACCAGCGAAAGAAACTCGCATCCGCTCCGCGTCGGTTCCGGCCGGTCTCCACGCTCCACCCGCTTCCAGTCCCACGCCCGATAAGTTCCCCCGCTGAACCGACACCGCGCCCACGCCATCAGCCCGCTCACATGCCAGGCCGGCAGCAGTCCGACCGCGTCCACGCGGCCGACCCCAAAATGCGCGCGAAACCCGTCCACGGCCGCGCCGAGCGTGAGCTCGTCGTGTCGCGCCAGTTTCATCGCCCCCGACGAACCTCCGGTCGGTATGCACAGCCATCCGCGTTCGTTCGCGCCGCTCCAGCCGGCCGGGCGCCGCTCCGCGAGCGCCGACCACTGCGCGCGCTCCCGCTCGCCCCAGCCCGGATCGACCAGGAAAAACGCTCCGTCGCGCTCGACCAAGGCGTCCCCCGCGAACTCGCGCAGCCCCGCGATCAACTCAGCGCGTTCCACAAAGCCTCCACGTTGATGCGCTCCAGGTCCTCGCGCCGGACAAACGCGCCCGAAAGCGGCGCGTTCGCCTGCGCTTCTTGAAATAAGGGCCAGACGCCAAAGCCCAGCGCGCGCCGTTTAGCCGCTTCGCCGCCCCGCGCCTCCGCCCAGGCGAAGGCCAGACGCAACGCGGCGGCGGCGCCGACCGCCGTTTCCAGGGCCGAACCGAAGACCACGTCCGCCCCCGCTTTCGTCAACCGGGCCAGCACCGGCTCGGGTTCGCCCAGCAACGCCGGCTTGAGCACCCACACGCCGCGCCACTCCGCCGCGAGCCAGCGCTCCACGTCGCGCGCCGAGTTCACCGATTCGTCCAGGGCCAACGTCACGGGAAAATCCGCCGCCAGTCCCCGCAGGAGATCGTCCGCCCCGCGCGAGTCCGGCGCCACCGGCTGCTCGACGTATTCCACCGGCCGCTCCGCCGCCCGCTCCAGCCAACGCTCCGCCGTGCGCCGATCCCAGGCCCCGTTCGCGTCCAGCCGCAGGCGCACCCCGCCGGGCAGCCGTCCGAGCAAGTCGTCCAGGATCGCCCACTCGTCCGGCGCGGGCAGCACGCCCACCTTCCACTTGAAAACCCGGAATCCCAGCTCCAACCGCGGCTCGACCGTCTCCAGCGCAGCCCGCCCCGCCGGCAAAAGGCCCGCCACCGGCAGAAATTTCACCGCCTCCGCGCCCGCTTCCTTCCGGCTCCACGCTCCCGGCTCCTCGCTCCCTGCCCGGAGCGCCGCGGCGAGGCCGGCGCGCACGCTCGCGCACTCCGGCGGCAACCGCGCCAGCGCATCCGCCAGATCCTCCGCCCGCCCTTCGAGCCCGGCCAACGCCGCCGCCGCTTCCGCCACCGTCTCGGTCCCGAACCACGGTATCGGCGCCGCCTCGCCCCAGCGTATCACCCGCCGTCCGCCCTCCTCCCGCTCCACTCGGATCAGAAAACCCTCGCGCTCGGCCCACGGGCCGTGCGCCGTCCGCACCGTCTGGCGAAACGGCAATCGATACGCGCGGTGCTGGAGGGTCCACATGCCCGCCAAGGAGCACGCGCCCCCGCCCCCGGTCAATCGTCGCCACGCTCCGCGTCGCGCGGCGAAAAACGCAGGCCGCCGTTTACAGCCGCGCGTGCGTGGCCACCGTTGCGCCAGCCTTTATCCCGATGAAAATAACCTACCACGGCCACTCGTGCTTTCTCGTCGAAACCGCCGGCGCGCGCCTTGTCATCGACCCCTTCCTCACCGGCAATTCGCAGGCCGGGATCCTCGCCGCCGACGTGAAGTGCGACTACGTCCTGATCTCCCATGGACACGAGGACCACACCGGCGACGCGCTCGACATCGCCAAGGCGAACGACGCCACCATCGTCGCCAACTACGAGATCGCGGAATACTACGCCGCCAAGGGCGCCAAGGCCCACGGCATGAATCCCGGAGGTGCGCACAAATTCCCCTTCGGCCGGGTAAAGCTCACCCTCGCCCACCACACGTCCTCGCTCAACGCCGGCCTGAATCCGATCTACATGGGCGTGCCCTGCGGCCTTCTCGTCGAGGCCGACGGCAAGCGCCTCTACCACGCCGGCGACACCGCCCTCTTCCTCGACATGCAGCTCATCGCGAAGGGCGGTCTCGACGCCGCCCTGCTGCCCATCGGCGACAATTTCACCATGGGGCCGGAGGACGCCCTCGACGCCCTCGATCTGCTCAAGCCCCGCCTCGCCGTGCCCATGCACTACAACACCTGGCCGCCCATCGCGCAGGACCCCGACGCATTCGCCACCGCCGCCGGCGCGCGCGGTCATCGCGTGCAGGCCCTGCGCCCGGGCGACTCGCTCGTGCTCTGATCGCCCCGCGACCGGCTGTT
>CBINJQ010000073.1:0-13651 GCA_966251015.1 uncultured Akkermansia sp.
GGGGGCACGGGCTGGGGCTGGCGATTTGCCGGAGCATCGCGCACCTGCACGGCGGGTCGATCCGGGCGGAGAACCGAGGCGACGGCCGGAGCGGGTTGCGGGTGGTGGTGGAGTTGCCCGGCGGGTGAGGGCGGCGGCAGGGGGGATGGCGGGCGGGGGCGGGGTGGCCGCTGGTGCGAGCCCATCGAGCGACGGGCGGGCGATCAAGGCGGCGGCTCGGGCGCGAGGAGCGTCGCGGCCTGGCGGATGGAGTGGCCGTCGCTTGCGACGCCCTCGGCTTCGAGCATCTCGAAACGCGGATGGGCGAAGATGGGCGACCGGATTGGCGGGGCGTCCTCCGCGTTCGCGTCCTTGAGCGCGCCGGCGAGGCCGGCGACGATGCGGTTCATTTGGTCGAGGGCGGCGCGGAGGGCGGGCTCGTCGCGCCCGGGCCAGTAGTCGCCTTCGTCGAGCACCTCGGTTTCGACGCCGAGGCGGCGCCAGATCGCGAGCAGCTCGAGGACGAGCAGATGGCAGCGGCGGAAGTGCTCCCAGCCGTGCAGGCCGGCGTATTGGGTCTTGCAGGCGCCTTGGAATCCCCAGCCCGGGCGCGGCGTGCGGCGTCGGCGGCCGTGGTGGACGCTCCAAGCCGGGTAGTCGGCGAGTCCGAGCGTGAGGGGTTCGCAGTCCGCGCCCGGGTCCACGGTGAAAAACCAGCCCGCGCGGTGATCGACGTGGAAGCCGAGGACATCGCGGCCGCGGCGGACGAAGGCGGCCTGGCCGAGCCAGGGGTTGTCGGGCTCGACCGGATACAGCGGGGAGATTTTTCCGAAGCCGCGGCGGGCGACGAGTCGGGCGGAGCGGCGACGGGCCTCGGCGACGAGCCGTCGCGCGGCGGGGGCGTCGAGGCCGGACGGAGGGCGGAGCTTGTGGTGGATGGTGAGGCCCATGCGATCGGCGCTGCGGCGTCCCGGTAAACTTATGAGGGCCGTTTCAGGCGTCGAAGAACCTCAAACGCGTTGAGCATGGTTAGTCGGGCTTCGCCTGATTCGCTACACTTTCGCCACCGGTTCGCTGACGCCGCGAAACTCGCTCTGCTTGATCGCGATGGCCGATCCGATTTTCAGGTATGTCTTGTAGCGCATGCCTTGGGGGACCTCGTCCAATAAATTTCCGAATATAAAAAACTCGAACCATCGCCATGTGTTTTTGATTTTTTTCGAGGTATGGGGGCGGCGATAGTCCGGCCTGAAGCCGAATGCCGGGATCACCATGTTTAGCGGGCGCCATAGCGCGCCGATTTCCTCGTCGCATATAAGCCCGGAGTCGTATGCCTCGATCAGGTTCATCACGACTCCCGACATCTCGATCAACGGCTTGGACGCGACGAAATGCCCGTCCCCCAAGTCGTATATTAATCCGAAGTAGTCGGGCTTGAGCTCGCTGTATCTGGCGAGCGGAAGTCTCATTGTTTCGTGATAACGTTTTCCTGCCTGGGCGGGGGCCGAGGGGTCCGGAGCCCAATCGAAGGTTCCTAGCGCATATCTGAAATCCACGGGGTGAAGACGGCCGTTCTCGAGCCGCCAAGCTGTTTGGCTTCCGTAGATCTCGCTTAAACGATTCGTGATTTCGGAGATGAATTTGGCCCTCTCAATCCGCTTTTGGTATTGGTATAGAACCGCGGCGATCATTGCCGGCGAAATCACAGGAACGACGAAGTCCTTTAACACTTCACGAAGCAGGCCCATGGTAATGGTATGTTGTTAGCGTTTCGTTTTGCTGGCAGAAGGTTTCCAATGCCCTTTGGGTCGATTGTCAGGCATGCTTTTCCAACGCTCCGGGCGCCTTGTCCCTTGGGCTCAGCACGAGGAGCGCGGCGTATTCATATGACGTAGGCGCCTTTTTCGTCGCCGGGGCGGGCGCGGTCGAGGGTTTCGAGGATTTCGGCGACTTCGGCGACTTCGGCGGGCTTGGCGCGGGCAAAACGCTTCGTGAGTTCGGCGGGCGTCACGGGCTCGGCGGCGGCGCGGCCTCCACCGCCTTGGCGCGCTCGGCGAGGGTCTTGGGCCAGGCGAGCTTTGCGGATCTGGCGCGAGGCGCCGGATACTTTGGCGCCGGCCTTGGCGGGCTTGGGTTTTTTGCCGCCGGTCTCGATGGCGAGCTTGTTTTGCCCGTCAGGGCCCCCATGAGGCGAAAGACCGGCTACAAGCACCTCGAGTGTTACGAGGAAGTTGCCTTGTTTGTCTTCAAGGTTTATCCGGAAATGTAATATGGAAGCCACCGACCGTAAGAAAACCCTTGGTGACTCCCGGACTGCGGACGTAAAACCCCACATGCTTGCTCTTTGCGGCCAAGGTGGCCGAGAGCAAGCCAGTTACATCAAGCCGGAACTGTTGCCTGCCACGGTCATCTAACTCAACAAAAGGCCCCGCCAATCCCAAGTAAGTTCCCTCCGTCTGCCAATCATCGAGACGGATAGTCCCATCCCCCTTGTATCCGTATACATGAATCGCCTGATCGGGAAGGTTGGTTTTCAGATTTCTCGGGTTTACTGAAAAAACCAACTCGGCGTAGTCAGGCGGAGTGGATAAACTCCTTAAATCAAACTCCACATACACGCGCGACTCCCTGCCGGATTCATTGTAGACATAGTCCTTCGCGTAAGAAGCAAGTTCACCCTCAGGATAACGGATCGCATTATTGGCCGCCAGAATTCGCAACGGAAGGGGTCTTGGCTTGGGAGGCGAAACGGCCTTGGGTTCCTTAGGTTTCTCCACGCTAACATTGATTGCACTGCTGTCGGTTTTGGCCCCACGACCTAGCAGCGCATGTATTCCAATGGCTCCCGCCACAAAAAGAACGGCAGATGCCGTGGCAGCAGCGACTACCTTTATAAGATGCATTCGCTCGCTCTGCTGCGGACTATTTTGATTCATTAATAATGGTGGTTCGGTGGTTTGCGCTAAAAGGCAATAGCTAACTCACCTCTTTTGGAGGCCAAGCCCCAAGGGGGCTTGGGGCCTTGTTTGTTGATTTTCGAGTCTGGCGCCGAGCATAGATCCGCCCAGATTTGGGAGACTTTTGTTCCCCGATCTTTCTGGCGGCGTCTTTCACGCAGATGAAGCGCGTCGGAATTGCCATGATGCTTTCTGGGGTTCTTGGCCCTCGGTGATCCGCTTCCTCAAATCCCATCGCATGGCGTGGATGAACCGGCCCGCATGGCATTGGCTGGCACCGACGCCGAGTTTCAGCCCCTCAACACGGCTTTGCGAAGACGACGACGTCGTCTCGCAGTTGCTGCGCGGCCTGACCAACCGCCGCACGCAGGTCGACGGGTGGCTCGCCTACCTCGCCGAACAGCACCCCGTCTTGGCCAATTCCGCGCTCGGCGCCTGCGTGCGAATCAGTCGACAGGGGATTTCAGGCCGGGCTTTTGCGGGGAGGCGGGAACGCGGTTGAGCACCACTCGGAAACCGACTTCCGGGCTCCGTGCGCTTTCAGTGGCAACGCTGTGCGTGGCGGCCGCTTCGTCGTTCCATGAACCACCGCGCGCGATGTTTACCGCCTGCGAACTCGACGGTGCGAGGATGGGCACGGGCGGGGTGATCGGGCCGTCGGACTTGGCATATGTATCGGCGTGCCACTCCCGCACGTTGCCTTCCATGTCGTAGAGCCCCCATGCGTTGGGCAGCTTGGTCGCGGGCAGGTGGATGCGTCTTCCGCTGTTTCCCTTAATCCAAGCTCTCGCGTTTATCTTGGCCGCAAATTCGATGGTCGAGCCGGCGCGGCGGGCATATTCCCATTGGGCCTCGGTCGGCAGGGAAAACAGATGGTCTTCGGGCAGGCGTCCGGCGGCGTGTTCCCGTCGGGTGAGCGTTTGGCAGAAGACGACCGCTTCGTTCCACGTGATCTCCGCGACGGGCATATTCTTCGGCTCGGAGCCTCGCGGAGGCGATCCCATCACGGCTTCCCACTGGGCGCGCGTGATCTCGGTTTCACCGATCCAGAACGGGTTCGCGATGGTGACGGTCCGGGGCAGCTCCTCGACATGTATGATCTTGCCGAGCGAAAATGAACCCGCGGCGATTGGCACGAGCAGCAGGTCGAGATCAGGCACGTTAAACGCGCGGTCGCGTTCGGGTGTCGGGGTGGTCGCCCGACGGCGTTCGGCACGTGCGAGGGCCGCCGCTTGCGCGGCTGCGTGAAGATGTTTTTCGGTAAGTTCCCGGGTTCGATTCGAAGCCGCCTTTCTTGCCTGGGCGGAGGGAATCCACTGCCGCTTTTCGAGTTGTTGTTGGATCGTCCGGATCTCGGGCGGAGGATTGTCCCAGAGGCCGAGGCGTTGAAGCTTGCGGATGGGTATCGAGAGGTAACTTCTGGGTCCCCCTCCCGTATAGATTTGGAGCTCGAGCATGGTCAGCGCGAGGTGGTCCTTGTGGCGGCGGGTAAGCGCGTCGAGACTGCGCCGGAGCTCCGAATAGTCGCCGACGGTTTTGGCCTCGGCGACGCGGGCTTGCAGCGCTTCGAGTTTCTGCTGGTCCTCTGGCGGCAAGGGGGGGAATGGCGGCAGGACAACTTCGATCCGAGCGGGCGCCGGGGGCATGATGTCTCGAAGTTTTCGGAGTTCGGAGTGCCCGGGATTCGCGGTCAGCAGCGTGTCCAAAAATTCCGACGCGTCGGCGAGTTCATCATCGAGGATCAACTCGGCGACAGAAGCGTAGTCCGCGCTGGTGACCTGCGCATCGATCCGAGGGAGCGTTCCACCGAGGCATGCGAAGAGCAAGAGAAGCAATGGGTAGCGCATGACGACACGCCATGGCGCCAAGTGGCGGCATGGCAAATGCCATTAATTTCAACTCGCTGGCTTGATCGGAGTTTCGACGCCTCGGCGGCGGCGAAGCGCCACGTAACCGAGTGCTCCCGGCCGGGCGGCAGAGCAGCCAAGCCACGGGGTCCGACCGGAATGGCGCCAAGTCAAGGGGGCTGACCGGCAGTTTATGTATTCGATATTTGGAGACGCACATGTCACGACGAGGTCTGGCGGGCATTTGATAGGATTTGGGGCGCCGCTTGACGGCGCGAGGTTCACTGCGGCCCGGGCGAGGCGGGACCGGAGCGGCGGCGAGGGCGAGCAGGAGAGCCTCGTAACGCTGCGCCGCGCCTTTGGTCGCCGGATTGAAGAGCGGCGCGAAGGCGTGCAGCACGCCCGCGGTGCCTTTGAGTGTCGCGGACCTCGGGGCGGGCGAGGTCGGCGAGGCGGACGCGGCGGGCGCGGGCGCGGCGGCGGGCAAGGCGCGCGTGGGCGGGGCGGCTCGGGCGGCGGATAGAATTTGAAAAGCGGCGAGGCGTCGCTTGCGTCACGGCGCAAACATGGACGAGCAGTTGTCGCTTTTTTCGGATTTGCCGGCGGGGCGTTCGCTCGCGGAGCCGCCCTTGCCGGGCTTCACCGATCTGGCGCCGGAACTGGCGGACGAGGCGGCGGCGGTATGGGGCTTGCCCGTTGGCCAGACGGCGCGCGTGACGCTGCGCGGCCACGCGGTGGACGAGTTGACGGGGCTGGTGCAGATCGCGGGGCTCCCGGAGCCGCCGCTCGACGCGGGCAAGACGCTGCGCCTGCGCATCGGGCGCGAGGAGTTCACGAGTCGCCAGGTGGCGGGGTGGTCGCTCGTCGGTTGACGAGGCGGTGGGTGAGGCGCCCGGAGGCGCGGGCGGTAAAAAAGCGCCGCCGGGCGACCAAACCCGGCGGCGACGACTTTCACGACTTTAACGACCGGCAAAGAACGCGGTCCGCCGGGTGGCCCGGCCGGAACGTGGGAAGAGATTAGCAGAGCGCGCGGGCGGAATGCTTACCCGGGCTTGCGGAGAGTTTACCCGCTGTTGCGGGGGAGGAAGGCGCTGGGCGGGCGGCCGTGGTGCTCGGCGAAGGTGCGCGAGAACTGCCCGAGCGAGGCGTAGCCGGCGGCGAGCGCGGCCTCGGTGACGTTGGCCTGGCCCGAGCGGAGCAACGCGGCGGCGTGATCGAGGCGGAGGCGGCGGAGGTGCTGCGTCGGGCCGTGGCCGAGCTCGGCGGTGAAGAGGCGGCTAAGATGCGAGGGGCTGGCGTGCGCGGCGGCGGCGATCTCGGGGAGCCCGATCGGCTCGGAGAGATGCGCGGTCATGAAGTCGAGCGCGGCGCGGATGGCGGGGTGGAGTATGCGTTGCGGCGCGTGCGCGATGGCGGCGTCGCGAACGGCGCGCGCGGCGTCGGGGGCGGGCGGGGGGAGGAGGAGCGTGAGGAGTTCGATGAGTTTGCCGGTGCTCCAGAGCGGGCGGAGGGCGCCGACCACGGGGCAACTCCGGAGGGCGAGCACGAGCGTCTGCATCGAGGGCTTCAGCGCGGCGGGACCGAAGGCGGGGGCGCGGCCGGGCGGCGGGAGGAGAGCGTGGAAGGAGGCGGGGAGGCAGGCGTTGGAAAAACTCCAGGCGAGGAGATCGACGCCACGCAGGGAGCCGGGGCGGAGGGTGAGCGAGGCGGTGGGCGCGAGCCAGGCGTAGTGGCCGGCTTCCAAGTGCCAGGCGAGGCCGTCATGGAAGCAGGCGACGCGGGCGCGCGGGGCGAGCAGAAGCAGGTGGGGGGTGTCGGTCGCGGCGGAGGTCGAGGGCGCGGACGAAGGCGAGGCCGCGGAGGCGGGCGCGGGCAGGGTGAGACCGACGGCGGGGAGATGGAGCTCGACGAGGCGCTGGGGAGAGGCGGCTTCGCCGGAAAGGAGGCGGGCGTCCGGCGGAAACGGGAACATCGGAGCGCTCAGGACGCCTCGCGCGGGGGCGATGCGGGTGTTGCGTGGAGCCCCTTCGCGGCGGAGGTGGGATGGGCGAGGGGGGCTCGGGACATGGGGAAGAGGAGCGGGCTGAAAAGAAGAGGAGAGGAGCGCGTAGAGACTGGAATTAAATGAGGTTGAGACTCAGGATCAATAATCTTTTGACGGGTGGTGTCGAGCCTTCGGGCCGTCGAGCCGAGGAGGTTGGAGGTGCGGGGCGCGAGAGGGGCTGGGGAGTGGGGGAGGAGGCACGAGAGCGAGGGGCGACGAGCCGAGGCTCGTCGTCGAAAGCGGCGTCGTGCCGCCGCACTCCATAGCCAGTGGTCGCTACGGGGCTGACGTGGACGAAGGGGAACGGCGTTTGCGCAGGCGCCAGAGGACGAAGCCGGTGATGGCGAGGGCGCCGGGGGCAAGGCCCCCAAGGGTCCAGAGTATGCGCACGGGCAGGCCGCCGAAGGTGCCGTAGTGGAGCGGCGTGAAGGTGTCGACGACGCGGGCCCACAGGCCGGCCTGGCGAATGTCGGAGGCGGCGATGAACGCGTGTGTCCGGGCGTCGTAAGCCACCGTGCTGCCATAGGGGCCTTGCAGGAAATGGCCGGGGACGGAACCCCAGAAGGTGATCGCGGCGTCGTCGGCGTCCTCCCAAGGCAGCGAGACGTAGCCGGCGCGGAAGCCGGGGATGCGCGCGGCGGTGTCGGCGAGCAGCGCGTCGAGCGCGAGGGGTTCGGCGTAGAGACGGCGGGCGGGGGCGGGTTTCTCGTCGTCGTGGCCCTCGATCCAGTGGCCGGCGAGGTGGGTGATGTTCCAATACGCGCCGGTGAAGCCGAGGACGAGGTTGAACGCGACGGAGGTGATGCCGATGAACTTGTGCAGGTCGGAAAACAGCAGGCGCGCGCCGCGACCCCAGCGCAGGGTGAGGACGTGTTTCCAGAATTCGCGGTAGAGCCAGACGCCGGTGACGCCGAGGGCGCAGAGGACGAGACCGAGGAGGCCGACGACGAGGGTGCCGGCGTGGCCGCCGAAGAAGGTGTAGTGCAGCTCGAGGACCCAGCCGGTGAACGTCTCGGCGCCGTCGCGCGGGCTGGCGAGGATCTTGCCGGTGTAGGGATCGAGCGTGGCGACGAGCCATTCGGCGGAGCCGTGGCGGCGGACGTAGAGAAGGTCGGCGAGGCGGGCCTCGTCGGCGGGGCGGAAGAGCCAGCCGGCGATTTCGTGGCCGGGGAGCTGGCGGTTGGCGGCGACGAGAAGTTCGTCGGCGGGGAGGCGTCCGGCGGGCGCGGGCTCGACGCGGACGATCCCGGGATTGAAGAGCGTCTCGAGCTCGTCGTGGAACATCAGGACGCCGCCGGTGAGGCCGATGACGAGGAGGCCGAGGCCGGCGACGAGGCCGAGCCAGGAATGGAGCTGCCAGAGGCGTTTGCGCATGGTGGTCGTTGGTCGAGGTCGTGAGTCGGGAAGCCGGAAAAAATGGCGGGGCGGAACCGCCGGGCCCGCCGCCGGACGGCGGGGGTGGCACGAAGGCGGATCGCGGACGGCCCGGCGGTCCGTCCCCGCCTGAACAAGCGTATCAGAATTTCCAGGACGCCCCGAGGCGGACGAGGCGCGGGTCGCCGGGCATGACGTAGAGGGCGTCGTAGGCGCCGGAGTAGTAGGTCTCGTCGAGGAGGTTCGTCACGCTGAGCTTCGCGGAGAAGCGGCCGCGCTCGTAGCTGAGCGCCGTTTGCCAGAGCGTGTAGGACGGCAGGGTGAAGCTCGTGGCGTAGGTGCGGTCGCCCTCCTGCTCGCCGTAGTAGGCGACGCCCAGGCCGAGGCCGAGGCCGCGGAGCGCGCCGGTCTGGACGGTGTATTGGCCCCAGGCGTTGGCGGTGTGGAGGGGAACGCCGGCCATGCGGGCGCCGACGGGGAGGGTGTTGTCCTCGACGATTTCCGTGTCGGTGTAGGCGTAGGCGGCGAGGAGTTCCCAGCCGGGGGCGGGGGTGTAGCGGGCGTCGAGCTCGAGGCCTCGGCTGCGTTGCTCGCCGGCGGTGACCGTCGGTCCGCCGAGGACGGGGTTGGCGGTGGCGATGTCGCGGCGCGTGACCTGGAAGAGCGAGGCGGTGGTGACGAGGCGTTTGCCGAGGAGGTGGTTGCGGAGGCCGATCTCCATGTTGTCGCCGGTCTCGGGCTTGAGGGAGGCGGTGGGCGTGGATTGGACGGCGAACGCCTCGCTGTAGCTCACGTAGGCGATGGCGCCCGGAGTGAACTCCCAGGTGCCGCCGGCGCGCGGGGTGAAGGCGGTGTCGTGGCCGCCGGAGGTCTCGGCGATGTCGTAGCGGCCGCCGACGGTGACGGTGAAGTCGGACGGCAGTTGCAGGTGATCCTGCGCGTAGAAGCCCATGATCTCCTGGAAGTCGGAGCCGGGCGTAAGGGGCGTGAGGCCCGGGACCACGCCGGTGGAGTAGTTCGGATTGAAGACGTCGAGCGGGACGAAGCCGGTGCCGAAGTTGCTCTCGTTGGTGCGGTCCTTGCGGAAGTAGTCGAAGCCGCCGGTGAGGTTGTGGGTGGCGGAGCCCTGCTCGACCTCGGCGTCGAGACGGGTGTCGACGGCGGTGTCGTTCCAGTCCTGGTGGTAGTTGTAAGGCAGGAGCTGGACGGTGTCGTAGGGCGCGGAGAAGGCCCACGGATACATGAGGTTGTCCCAGGACTGCTCGAAGTGGTCGAAGCGGAAGTTCTGGGTGAGCCGGAGCGAGTCGTTTATCTCGCGGGTGAATTCGTATCCGATCTGATCATACGTCTCGGCGCCTTTGTTGGAGCCGATCTGCCCGACGAAGAGGTCGGAGGAGATGGTGCCGTTGGGGTTGGGGAGGACGGTGCCGACGGCGGGCAGGGGCATGTCGAAGACGCCCTTCAGATCGCGGTGGCGGGCGAGGAAGGTGATCGAGGTGCGGTCGTTGATCTTCCAGGTGAGCGAAGGCGCGAAGTAGGCGCGGTGGCTCTCGACCTGGTCGATGTTGGACTGCTGGTCGCGGTAGAAGGTGTTGACGCGGAAGAGCACCGAGTCGTCGGCGGCGAGGGGCTGGTTGAAGTCGACCGAGGCCTGGTAGTAGTCGTAGGAGCCGACGGTGGCGCCGACGGTGGTGAAGCGTCCGGCGACGGGGCGTTTGCTCACGAGGTTGACGAGGCCGCCGACGGGGCCGGCGCCGTAGAGGGCGGCGGGGCCCTTCATGACCTCGATCTGCTCGAGCCCGAGGGTTTCCTCGCCCATGCCGTTGCCGCCTCGGAGGCCGTCGATGTAGGTGTTGAAGTCGGCCGAGAAGCCGCGGATGCGGAAGTAGTCCCAGTTGTTGTAGTAGCCGCCGGTCTGGACGCCGGAGACGCCGCGAAGGGCGTCCTCGAGGCGCATGGGCGCGATGTCGTCGAGGAGGCTGCGCGGGATGACGACGATGGGCTGGGGGTTCTCGTCGAGCGGGATGCCGCCCTTGCCGATGGAGACCTTCTCGGGGAAGGCGTATTCGGAGAGGCGCGAGTCGCGGACCTCCATTTCGTCGAGCCGGACGACCTCCTCGTCGGGGCGGGCGGACGCGGGCGAGCCGGAGGCGGCGGGCGCGGCGGTGGTTTGGGCCGCGAGGTTGGCGGCGATGGCGAGGGTCGCGAGGACGGGCAAGGGCAGGCGGGAACGGGTGGACATGGTGGACGGGGCCACGCCGGTCGCGGATCTGCGGAGGCGGGCCAAGGGACCATGGTGCCAGAGCGGAAAGGCGGGATGCTTACCCGTCCTTGCGCAGAATTTGCGGGCCGTTGCGAAGCGCCGTCGATTTGCGGGAAACACCGGATGTCCATAGGGGAAACCCTTATGGAGCGAGGATTGTCGAGCGGCGCGCGGGGCGGTTGCTTTCGTCGATGGACCGTTTCCAGGCGCGCGCCGCCCCCTTGTTTTCGCGGATGACCGAGCAACCGGCGCGGCGCGCCGAGTCGCGACGGGCGGGGGAGGGCGTGAAGTGAAACCGAGGGCGGAGACGCCTTCCGAGGCGCCGGAAGGCGCGGCGGCGGGGTTTTGGCGGCGGGTGGTGTTTTGCGCGGGCTACGTGGTCTTGCACGCGCTGGCGCACGTCTCGGCGTTTTGGTTCGAGGTGACGCCCGGGGGCACGATGTCGATCTGGTATCCGCCGGTGGGGCTGGCGCTGGCCGTGATGGTTTTGCTGGGGCCGCGAATGGCGTGGCTGGTGTTTCTGGCGCATTTCGCGACCGCATGGATAACGCCGGCGCCGCGGATCTTGTGGGTGCCGGTCGTGTTTCCGGGGATTATCACGCTCTGTTACGGGCTGAGCGCGTGGGCGGTGCGGCGTTACTCGGGGCCGCGACTGCTGCCGGGAGAAGGGCGGGCCACGCCGGTGTTTCTGCTGGCGATGACCTTGCCTCCGCTGGTTTCTGGACTGGCGTGCACGGCGGTGATGGACGCGACCGGGCTGGCGGGGCACAGGCTGACGCCGGAGGAGTTCGGGCTCTCGGTTTTCAACTGGTGGCTGGGGGACATGAGCGGGCTGCTGGTGGTGGTGCCGCTGGCGATGGTGTTCGTGGCCCCGTGGCTAGAGGGCGGGAAGAAGGCGCGCCGCGGCCGGCGGGTGTGCGCGATGGAGGCGGCGTGGGCGGCGGTGCGCGGGGCGTTTCTCGTCGGAGTGATCGTCTTGGTGGTGATGGTGCCGGTGCTGCGGGATCACAGCGCGTTTTACCTGTGTTTTCTGCCCCTGATCTGGATCTGCATGCGCCATGGCTTGAGGGGGGCGACGCTGGCCACGGTGCTCGTGATGATGACGGGACTGGTTTGCATGCGGCTGGCGGGCACGACGCGGGAGTTTTCCTACATCTTCCTGTTGTTCGAGGTGGCGGTGGCGGTGGTGGGCCTGGGCCTCGGAACCTTGGTGACCCGGCGCGAGGAGGCGGAGCGGGAGCTGGCGGCGAACCGCGAGCTCCTGGACCGTGTGATCGGCGGCGCTCGGCTCGGGGTCTGGGAACGGGAGATCGCGACGGGGCGGATGGCGGGCAACGGTCGCCTGGCGGAGATCCTGGGGTATCGGGCGGAGGAGATGGAGCCGCTGGAACGGCGGATTTTGGAAGTGTTGCATCCGGAGGACCGGCTCGCGGCGAGGCAGGCGTGGCTGGATCACCTGGAGGGGCGGAGCGAACTGTTCGAGTCGGAGGTGAGGTTGCGGGCGAAGGACGGGCGGTGGCGATGGGTGCAATCGCGCGGATCGATCGTGACCCGCGACGAGGAGGGACGGCCGTTGCGGGTGTCGGGCACGCAACTCGATGTGACCGACCGCAAGCGGGCGGAGGAGACGGTGGCGCGGTTGTCGGAGATCTTGGAGGCGTCGCCGGATTTCGTTCTGACCGTAGACGCGCAAGGCAGGGTGCTCTACGCCAACGCGGCGATGCTGGCCTGGGCCGGGCGCGCGGGCGAGAAGGTGGCGGAAGCGGCGCCGAGCCTGGAGACCTTGCTTCCCGCCGAGATGGCGGCGCGGTGGCGCGACGAGGCGATGCCCGCGGCGCGAGAGTCCGGCGCCTGGCAGGGGGAAGGCGAGTTGACCGACGCGACGGGGCGGAGCACGCCGACCTCGCAGGTGGCGATCGCGCGGCCCGATCCGGGAACGCGCGAGCTGAGTTTTTCGTTCATCCTGCGCGACATCTCCGACCAGCGGCGGGCGGAGGAGGAACGGCTCCGGCGCGACCGGGAGCTGCAGCAGGTGCAAAAGGCGGAGAGCCTGAGCGTGCTGGCCGGCGGCATCGCGCACGATTTCAACAACCTGCTGACCGCGATCCTCGGCAACGCGAACCTCGCGCGGCTCGACATGGCGCGGGATTCGCGCGGCATGGCGCATCTGGAGAACATCGAACAGGCGGCGGGGCGCGCGGCGCGGCTCTGCCAGCAGATGCTGGCCTACGCGGGCCGGGCGCCGGTGGCCTTCGCCGAGACGGACCTGCGGAGGCTGGCGCGCGACGTGTGGCGCCTGCTGGAGTCGTCGGTGAGCGCCCGTGTGCGGGTGCGCTTCGACGAGGCCGAGCCGGTGGCGCCGATTCTCGCCGCGGACACGCAGATGCAGCAGGTGGCGATGAACCTGATCCTCAACGCCGCCGAGGCGATCGGGGACCGGGAGGGCCTGGTGACGGTGCGGACGCGTAGCGAACAAATGGATACGAAGCGGGCGGCGGAGCTTTTCCCGGGTCGGACCGTGCCGGCGGGGAGCTACACGCTGCTGGAGGTGGAGGACACCGGCCAGGGCATGTCGCCGGAGGTCCAGGCGCGGATCTTCGAGCCGTTTTTCACGACGAAATTCACCGGCCAGGGACTGGGGCTGGCGGCGGTGGCGGGCGTCGTGAAGTCCCACCGCGGGCACATCGCGGTGCGCAGCGCCCCGGGCGAGGGGACCTTGTTTCGTCTGGCGTTTCCGGCGCGGCCGGGAGGGGCCGGGGCGGCGCAGGAGACCGCCCCGGGAGGGCCGCCCCGCCGGGGGGCGGGTCTGGTGCTGCTGGTGGACGACGACGAACTGATCCGCGAGGTGGGCGCGGCGTTGCTCGCGGAGATCGGATTCCGGGCGATCGTCGCGCAGGACGGGGCGGAGGGGGTGGCGCGTTTTCGGGAGAACGCGGGAGAACTGCGCGCGGTGTTGCTCGACCTCACGATGCCGCGGATGGACGGCTTCGAGGCCCACGCGGAGATGCACCGCATCAATCCGCGCGTGCCGGTGGTGTTGATGAGCGGTTTTTCGGGCAAGTTGGAGAACCTGCCGCCCGAAGCGGTTCACCCGGCGGGCGTGTTGTCCAAGCCGTTCGGGATGGAAAAACTGCGCGAGCGCCTCGCGCTGGTGATGGAGGAGTGAGGCTCGTTGTCGCGATCGACG
>CBINJQ010000074.1:0-13578 GCA_966251015.1 uncultured Akkermansia sp.
ATCCGGCCGGGGATGATTCCAGATGGAGCTCTCCGGTCACGAAGCCCGTTCCCTTTTTGTAGGGGATCAACAACAGGGCGTAGGCGCCGGAGACGGAGCCCGGCGCGCCATAGGTGACACGCGCGCCATCCGCCATGCGGCCGGTCAGGTTGAGGGCGCCCTTGGCGCCGATCACGGCCTTGAGCGTGGTCGCGGCGGGCGGCGCGTCCGCTTCGGGCTCCGGCTTGCGCGTGAGGGTGAGCACGTAGCGTCCCGCCCAGGCGGCCTTTGACGCGAGGCGGCGATCCGTCGGGCCGGCGGCAAGCGACGCCTCGCCGCCGGTGACCTCACCGGCGACCGCGGCGAGTTTGGCGTCGAGGGTGAGCGCGAGGGTGAGGGCGGGCAGATTGCGGCGAGGGATGACCACCGATGCGACGCCGAGATCCGGCCGGGCGGGGAAGGCGAATGCACCGCGGAAAGCGAGGGAGTCGCCTTCCAGTCGCTGGAGTTTTCCGGTGAACGCGCCGTTGCGGGCGACCGAAAGTCGAACGATGCCGGCGGGCGCCTCGGATTCGGACCCGCGAAGGAAGAGGTCGTAGCTGTTGGCAACCGAGATGTTGATTCGTGCGACTACTTGGGTGGCGAGGAGCCGGCCCTTGGAGTTATAAATTCGGACCGAGTATTCGCCGCTGTCGCCGAATGTGGATTCGGGCAGGGACAGGGTGGGGCCGGTGATGCCCGGAATACGTTTTCCATTCCGGAACCACTGGAAGCGGAGCGCGCTGTTGACGGCGGTCGCGGTTCCGATCTGGAGCGTGCTGCCGGGCGCAAAGGTCTGCGTCTGCCCGGGACGGAAGCGGTCGACGGTCTGGGCGACGCGAAGCAAGGCGGGTGAAGTCAGCTCGGTGGCGAACGCATTCGCGACCCTTACGGTGTAGATGCCGGCGTCGGCGGCGGTGAGGTCGCTCAGCCTCAAGGCGGGTCCCGTCGCGTCGGGGATCTCCTCGTCGTTGAGCAACCACTGATAGGTCGGCGCGGGATCGCCGGAGGCGCGCACGGACAGCGTGACCGAACCGCCGACGGGGGCCACCGCCGATTGGGGATGCTCGGTGATCGTTGGGGCGGTGCCGACCCGGAGAGTGGCGACGGGGGAATCGACGGACCCGGCGGGGTTGACGATGCGGACGAAGTAGGCGCCGCCGTCGTCCGCGCCGACATCGGGGAGGATCAAGGTCGGGCCGTTCTCGCCGACGATCTCGTCGTCGTCATGAAACCATTGATACGTCGGGGCGGGGGAGCCGGTGGCGACGACGTGGAAAGTCACGTCGGAGCCCGCGACGGCGAAGCGGGTGGCGGGGCCGGGACCGGAGACCAACGAGGGCGGAGCTTGGATTTCGAGCATGGCCTCGCGTTCCTCGGTTCCGGCCGAATTGGTGATCTTGACGCGGTAGGCGCCGGCCTGGCCGGCGGCGAGGTTGGCGAGGACGAGGCGGGCGGTGGTGGCCCCCGAGACACCCGGGCCGTCGGCGAGCGGTTCGTCGTTGAAGAACCACTGGAAGGTCGGCGCCGGCGCGCCGGCCGCGGTGACGGTGAGCTCGACGGTGCCGCCGACGACGCCGACGGTGTCGACGGGCGGGGTGGAGACGCTCGGCGGGATGCTCAGGTCGGTGACGGTCAGGGCGACGGCGGCGGAGGCGGCGGAACCGACGAGATTCTCCACGATCACGCTGTAGTCGCCCTCGTCGGATTCGCTCGCGCCGCTGACGGTGAGGGTGGCGGTGGAAGCGCCGCTGATCTTCCCGCCGTCGACGAGGTCGGAGCCGTCGCGCCGCCAGCGGAACGTGGGCGCGGGCGTGCCGACGGCGACGACGCTGAAGCTGACGTTCTGGCCGGGATTGGCGATCTGGGCGGCGGGCGGCCGGGTGATGGAAGGCGTTTGGCGCACCTCGAGCGTGGCGAATTCCGACTCGGCGAAGAGTCCGTTCGAGGACGTCACGCGCACGCGATAGGAGCCGGAGGAGGCGAGCGAAACGGAGTCGATCGTGTAGCTGGCGGAATTTGCGCCGTTGATCGGGCCGGAGCCCTTGAACCACTGGTAGGTGGGCGAGGTGGCGCCGGAGACGACGGCGGTAAAGGTGGCGGATTCGCCGACGAGACGGACGAGGCTGTCGGGCTGGTCGGTGAAGGCGGGCGGGGTGCCGAGACGGCCGTTGACCTGGACGTTGTCGAAGGAGACGGCGCCGGAGACGAGGCGGCCGCGGATAACGCCGTTGCCGTAGAAGCCCGGGGGCAGCTCGTGGGTGTAGGTGGCGAAACCGGGTCCGGTCGCCACGGTCTGGGTGGCGAAGACGATGTCGTTGAAGAGCCACTCTATCGTGGCGGCGCCGCCGTTGCCGCGCGCGGCGTAGGTGAAGTCCGGTCCGGCGGCGTTGGCGTAGCCGGTGGTGTCGGCGACGGCGAGGGTCCAGGCGGTGTTGAGGAGCCGGAAGGTGAGCATCATGCCGGCCGCGTCGCTCAGCGCCATGTCGTTGCCGTCGAGCGTGACTGAGTTGGCGAAGTTGAACGCGCCGAAGGTGTCCGCGCGCACGTCGGAGGCGTTGGAGGTGTCGAAACCGGCGAAGGACCACGCGCCGAAGACCGGGTCGTTGTAGCCGGGGAGGCCGTTGGCGGAGGTGATGGCCCCGTCGACAATATTCGAGTCGGGGACGAAGGCGCCGCGGTAGGTGGCGGCGATGTGGTCGACGGCTCCGCCGTTCTCTCCATCGAGCTCCGGGTAGCCGGCGCCGAGGAACTGGCTGAAGGTCCAGCCGGCCAAGGTGGTGTCCTGGGCGTGCGAGGTGGCGACGAAGGAGGCCGCGAGGGCCAGGATCGAGAGAGCGGGGAGCCGATACGACATACGGAAGAAGCTTTTCGAATTAAACGGAACGGACCGCCGGCTCCGAAGAGACCGGCGGTCGATGCAAGACGTGACGCGGCGGTGTCAGGCGGAACGACGGCGACGCGAGGCGGCGAAGCCCAGCCCGGCGAGACCCGCCAGGGCGGCGAAGCTGGACGGCTCGGGGACGGCGGAGCCCCCGATCTGGGAGTTGTCGAAGTTGACGGTTCCGACGGAGTCCGCGCGCAGGCGGCCCTGAAGGACTCCGTTGCCGTAGAACTCGGAGGGGAGATCGACGCCGTAGGTGGCGAAGCTGGATGCCCCGATGCTCGTGGTGGCGAAGACCGAGCCGTTGAACAGCCACTCGACGGTGGCGACGCCGCCGTTGCCGCGGGCGGCGAAGGTGAAGTCGTTGTCCGCGCCGGCCACGTTGGTGAAGCCGGCGGTGTCGTTGACCTGGATCGTCCAGAGCGTGTCCTTCACGTTGAAGCGCAGGTTCATGCCGGCGCCGTCGGTGAGGGCCATGTTCTTGCCGTCGAGGGTGAGCGAGTTTTGGAAGTTCAGCGCGCCGAAGGTCTCGGCGCGGACGTCGACGCCGTTCGAGGTGTTGAAGTTCGCGAAGGACCAGCTGCCGAAGGTCGGGGTGTTGTAGCCTGGAAGGCCGTTGGCGGAGGTGTAGGCGCCGTCTACCACGGTGTAGTCGGGATCGAAGTTGCCGCGGTAGGTCGCGGCGATGAAGTCGACGGAACCGCCGTTTTCACCGTCGAGCTCGGGATAACCGGCGCCGAGGAACTGGCTGAAGGTCCAGCCGGCGAGCGTGGTCTGGGCGCTGGCGGCCGCGGGAAGGGCGGCGGCGGCGAGGAGGGAAACCGTGAGGATTTTTTTCATGATGAACGAGGAAGCGAGGGAGGATCAGTTCTTGAGGACGCCGCGCTTGTTGAGGGCGGTCCAACCGGAGGTCCAAAGGGTCGCGGCGTCGCGGTCGAACGCGCCCTTGTAGGCGGTGGAGACGAGCGGAGCGCGGACGTAGGCGGCGTCTTGGGTGGAGCCGTAGGCGAGGTTGGAGGCGCCGGCGAGGGGGCGGGGATCGATGCCGTTGGCGGCGGTGTGGCTGATGCCCGCGACGGTGAACATCGTGCTGGAGTTGCTGCGGTTCAGCGTGGCGGGATAGAACACGTTCGGGATGGCGGAGCCGAAGATGGTGCCGCTGACGGCTCCGGCGCCGGTCATGGTGAGGACGTCGGTGAACGAGCTGTAGTTCGTGGCGAAGTCGTAGACGGCGTTGTTGCGCACCTGGAGCAGGCCGGTCCCGAAGTTGTTGCGGGCGGAGGGCGCGGTCTCGCCGGAGGCGAGGCCGTCGATACGGATGCCGACGCCGGTGCTGGCGGTGGAGCCGATGTATTGGGCTATGCTGTTGGCGACGACGCCCGCGTTGCCGGCGCGGAGGCGGAAGGCGGCGGTGCCGGGGGTGTTGTGCCAGACGGTGAAGTTGTAGAGCTTGAGGAAGGGCAGCGGGTCGATGACGCCGGCCTGGTTCTCCGACTTGTCCTCGCCGTCGAGCTCGAGGCTGTTGTCGCCGATCTGGAGGCCGTTGACCGTGCCCTGGAGGACGAACACGAACTGGGCGGAACCGCGCCAGCCCTCGTCGACGTCGAAGCCGTCGTCGTCGGCGTAGTTGATGTTCGCATACTTGATGTTCACGTCGCCGCCGAAGATCTCGATGCCGTCGTCGGAGGTGCAGTAGATGTCGACGTTCTCGACCGTGGTGTCCTTGCCCACGGCGTAGAGGGTGAGGGCGTTGATCTCCTTGTCGGCGGCGAGGCCGACGCCGCCGTGGCGGATGGAGACATACTTGATGGAGCCGGCGTTGTGCTGCTCGTTGACGCCGCCGTAGATGGCGTCGGCGCCGGTGAGGCCCTCGACGATGCCCTTGCCGAGGTCGAGGGTGTCGACGTCGGTGTCGCCGTCGACGTCGACCTGGTTGGAGTTGTTGGTGAAGGCGTCGCCCATGAGGACGATGCCGCCCCACATCTGCATGGTGCGGATGGTGGTCTCGGTGGCGTTGACGTCGTCGTCGGAGACGATGGTCGGGGCGAGGGGCGAGGTGGCCGGGTTGAGGTCGATGAACTTGCCGTCGTTGCCGGCGGTCCAACGGACGAACTTGCCGTTGACCTTGTTGACCTTGCCGTCGCCGTCGGTGTCGAGGGCGGCGGTGGTGAAGATGACGGGGTTGCTGCTGGTGCCGCGGATCTGGATCTTGGAATCGGGGCGGACGACGAGGGAGCCGGCGATGAGCGAGGTCTCGTCGGGCTGGCCGCGGACGACGGTGCCGGGGGCGATGTCGAGGGTCGCGCCGTCGCGGACGTAGATGACGCGGTCAAGGATGTAGACATTGTCCGCGGTCCACTGGGTGTTGGCGGCGATGTCGGCGGTCACGTTGATGGTCGCCGCGGAGGCGGCGCCCGCCGCGAGGGAAGCGGCCGCGAGCGAGAGGAGGGTTTTCTTCATGTGTCTGATTGTCTGTTTTTTTATTAAGCTCCGCCGCCTGCGAGGGAGGCCGGAGGTGTCACGGTAGCGGGCCCGGGTGTCTTTCCCGTGGAGGTCCGGTGACGCTCCGGTTAAAAGTCCGCCGAGACCGACAAACTGAAGTCGCGGCCGGCGCGGTAGGCGTTGCGTTCGACGACGCGGCCGAGGGCCTCGCGGTCGTAGATGGTGCCGAGGACCGGATCGAAGAGGTTTTTCACCGAGAACTTCAGCTTGAACGTGTCGTTGAGGCGCTGGCTGAGGATGAAGTCGCAGCGCACGTGGCTCCGCTGGTAGAGGTCGAAGTCCGCGCTCGCGATGCTGACGGCGTTGGTGAGCCCGGAGGCGATGAGCACGTCGCTGACAGCGTAGGCGGCGAAGGTGGCGCTGGTGCCCCAGCGATCGCGACGCCAGGTCAGGTCGGCGTTGGCGATGTATTCAGGTTGGTCATACAGACGGCGGGACCGTTTGATCTTCGAGGGATCGGCGAAGTCGGCCACGACGGACTGGACGGCGATGGGGATCTCCTCCACCTCGGCGTCGATGTAGGTGAAGTTGCCGCCGACGCTGAATTCGCGCAGGGCCTCGACCCAGCGGCCGATGCCGTGGCGGAACTCCAGTTCCACACCGTAAAGCTCGGCGGTGCCGGGGTTGTTCAGCCAGGTCTCGACGTCGCCGGCCGTCGTGGTGAGGAGGATTTTCTCGACCGGCCGGGCGACTTGCTTGTGGAAGAGGGAAACGGCGAGCGAATCCTCGGGGGCGGGGTTCCACTCCACGCGCACATCGTAGTTGTCCACCGTGCTCGGGCGGATGGCCGGGTTTCCGATGACGAGGTTCTGGGTCTCGATGCTACGGTTGAAGAAGGGGCTGATCTCGCGGGCGGAGGGGCGACCCTTGGTCTGGGAATAGGCGGTGCGGAGAGTTACGTGGGCGGGGAGGTCGATAACGATGCCGGCCGCGGGGAGGACGTTGCTCTCCTCGAAGTCGGAGCTGACGGGGACGATGCTGTCCCCGGAGCCGGGGATGACATACTGCGCGCCTGGCAGGCCGGTGGTGCCGAGCAGGTCGCCGAAGCCGGCGGCGACCTCGTTGGAGTAGAAATTGTTGCTTGTCAGGTTGCCCCACCGGGCGCCGCCCGAGGAG
This sequence comes from uncultured Akkermansia sp., assembly GCA_966251015.1. GTDB lineage: Bacteria > Verrucomicrobiota > Verrucomicrobiia > Opitutales > Opitutaceae > IMCC26134_A. The sequence goes on from CBINJQ010000074.1 coordinate 6,521, forward strand.
GAGATCGAGAACGACTCGAGGCGGGCGCCGCCGATAAACTTGAGGCGTTTGGTCGCGGCGAGCGAGGCGCCCAGGTAGACGGCGTCGATCTCGCGCTCGGCGCGCGAGGTGAGCGGGTAGCTCGAGCTGGTGGCGGAGAAGTCCCCGCCGGAGATAAACTCCGAGTAAAGGGTGCCGTAGTCCGACGCTGTGATGTCGTCGGCGGGCTGGCGAAAATCGGTCAGGCCGTCGACGACGCGGGAGGACCGGTCGGTGGCGACCCCGAAGTCGAGAGTGGACTCGCGCCCGGCGAAAAGATCGCGCGGCAGGGTGAAATCGAGGCGGCCCGCGTCCTGCGACTCCACGTTCTCGAGCCAGCTCGACGAGAGCGCGGTGGGCGCGGCGGCGTTTCGGCTCAAGATGTAGTTCGCGTAGGGATCGGCGAGTTCGCTGGCGAAGCGGGTCTCAAGAAACACGTCCGTCTGGCCGGCCTCGGCCGTCTGCGCGGCCCACCCCACGCGGAGATCTGCGGCGGCGGGGAACTCGTGTTTGCCCGAGAGCTGGAACGTCTTCAGCTCGCGCTCGCGGTAGTATTCGTTGCCCTGGAAAAAGAAGAGGGTGTCGAGGGTGGGATTCTCGCCGCCCTCGAACTCGAGGTTCGAGTTCAGGCGAATGTCGTTTTGTTGCAGGTAGGACGTGTCGATGCCGCTGCGGACGTAGAGCGCGTCGAATTTCACCTCGTGATTCTGGGCGAACTTGTAGGCGACGCCGCCGTTGAAGGTCGTGACGCTTTCGGTTTCCGACTGGTCGTAGACGTTGCGCACGTCGGGAACGAATTTCGACGGGTCGGACGGGTCCTCGAGCGCGCCGGGTTCGCCGGTGAGCGGGTTGGCGGGGAGGGCGATGAACTTTTGTCGCGCGCCGGAGCGGCTCTTGGTGGTGGATTCGTTCTCGGCCGCGAGGCGCCAGCCCAGGCTGTTGTCTCGCACGGTGACGCTGCGACCGATCTCGGCGGAGAATTCGGTGCCGAGCGGATATGAGCCGCGCGAGGTCGGGACGTATTGCCAGGCGGGGTCGAGTTCGCCCGGAGCAGGGCGGTTGTCCGTGCCGAAGCCGAAGCGTTCTCCCGAGCTGCCGCGCGTGGGATAATCCAAGCCGCCGTCGAGCGCGTTGGAGTTGGCCTTCAGGCCGGCGCCGACCTTCACGTAGTTTTCCTCCGGTATCGGATTTGTGGATATGTCGATGTTGCCGCCGCCGGACTCGCCCCAGAGCCCGGGGCCGTAGGTTTTCGAGACGACGACGGCGCCGACGGCGGAGGACGGCAGCAGGTCCATCTGGAAGGCCTGTTTCTCGGGGTCCGGGCTGGGTAGCTTCAGTCCGTTGACCGTCGTGCTCAGGAAGCGGTCGCTGAGGCCGCGGATGACGGCGAACTGGCCGTTGGCGACGGAGACGCCGGGGATGCGGATGACGGCGTCGGAAAGGTCGGTGGCGGAGAATTTGGCCAACTGATCCGCGCTGAGGAAGTCGATCGCGATATCGGCGGTCTGCCGCATGTCCTGGAGGTCTCCGGTCGAGCCTTTGACGACGCTGGATTCGACGACCAAGGAATCGAGCATCACGACCTCCGAGTCTTGCACGGCCGGGGGGAGCCCCGCATCCGGCGCGGCGACGGCCTCGGTCGCGGAATAGGAAACGGTGTTCGAGAAAGCCGCGACGAAGGCGGCGAGTCCGAACGAGCGGGCTTGGTTATTCAGCATAGGGAAAATGCCGAAGGGCTCAGCCCCGTAAAAACGGTTTCGCAAAAGTAAACTCCGACGCCCCGCCAACTATCACGCCGCCGTCACAATCGTGACGCGCGCGTGACCCGCGCGAGGTGTCGCCATGTGCCCGTTGTCGTGTCTCGCCGCGGGTCCAGCGGCGGGAACCAATCAAGTCCGACGAGTCGAATCAGCCTGTCCGGGCCCGGTCGCGCATTTCCGCGCACCACCGCGTGAGCCAGGCCGACTGCGCGGCGACGCGACTGCTGATCCAACGCCGGCCCTTCTCCTCGGTGGCCGAGGACGCGTCGCCCATCACTCCGACGGGCGAGATGTCCTGCGTCGCCCAGGCGAAGGTGGCGGGGGCGAACTCCGGGCGCAGCTCGCCGGGATCGTCGAGGCGTCCCGGATAGTGGCGGGCCGCTAAGTCCATCGCGACCAGATGTGGCGCGGCGGCGAGGAGGAGCGAGGTCTCGTATTCGCCGGCGTGAAAGCCCCAGGTCGCTTCCTGTTCGGACAAGTCGGGCCGGTGTTCGCCTCCAAGAAAGGCGCAACGCAGACCGAGGCCGGCGCGCACCTCGCGCAGGGTCGTGCGGAGAACGGCGGAGTTGCCACCATGGGTGTTGACCAGAATCAGCGAACGAAACCCCCACGCCGCGATCTGGCGCGCCACGAGGACCACCTGTTCGCGAAGCGTGTTCCGCGAGATAGTCAGGGTTCCGGGAAAACCGGCGTGTTCGTTGCTTTTTCCCACGGTGATGGGCGGCGCGACGTAGCAGGAGGTTTCGGGGCCGAGATTCTTCAGCAACTCGTCCACCCACAACTCGCCGAGAAGCGCATCGACCGCGACGGGCAGGTGCGGCCCGTGTTGCTCGATCGCGCCGGTGGCGAGAAGCACGGGCGCCCAGGCCTTGTCGGGAAGCGCGGCGACGCGCGCGCGGGTCATCGCGGGCAAGTAGCGTCGGCGATAGGCGGGCGAAGGTCTCATGGGCTCAGGGGCGGATCTCCCGGATCACGCCGCCGTTCGCGAGCGGGGCACGGGCGGCGATCTCGCCAAGGAGGCGGCGCAGATGCGCGCCCGCCGTCGCGAGCATCGAGGGACCGAGTTCTCCGGCTTCCGCGAGCGTGGCGGCGGGTGAGGCGAGCGGAGGAACGGTTTCCGTTTCCGGCCACAAGCGCGGTGCGTCGGAGGCGAAGGCGGAGGCGGCATCGGCCGGTTCCGGTTCGACGCCGAGCAGCCAGGTGGCCAGCGTCTGCGCGGCGCGGCGGGATTCGCCGCGGGTCGGGTGGAGGTCATAGCCGAGCCCGCCGAGATTCACGCAGAACATTTGGAGACCCCGTTCGATGCGCAGATCGCGCGCGGCGACGTCGACCAGGTCCTCGTTCCACGGACTGGCGTTGAAGAGCACGATGCGGGTGAAGCCCGCGGCCGCGATGCTCCCGACGACCTCGTCGATGAACCGATGCGCGAGCGCCGTATCCGCGACGAAGGCGCATCCGGGGTCGGAGCCGATCACGAAGCGCAGCGGTGGAAGCGTGAGGAGGTGAAACCCGGAGTTCGGGGCGACCCGCGCGGCGGCGTCCCGGAGGATGCTCAGCGCGAGGATCTCCTCGACGTCGAGCGCGTGGCCGAGCCCCCAGTCGGCCATGCCGCAGATCGGCACGACGACGAGCGCGGAGTTTTTGTCGGGCCACGAGGCGAAGTCGGTCCACTTTTTCCAAGGCCAGAAGCTTCCGTCGTCCGCGATGCAGAGGGGCGGCGCGGCGATGGACGCGACATGCGGCGATTCGTTGGGAGCGGGCGGGCTCATGCGGCGGCGTATGCGGGCTTAAGCAGGCGCCGCGCCGGACGGGCCGCTCCTCCGGAGATTCCCTGAAAGCATGCGCGGCACTTGCTTCCGGCGCGGTCCGGCGGATGGTTCGCCCATGAGTGCCGCACAAGGTCAGGGCTCCGCAGGAAACGTAATCGCCGCCCTCGCGAGTTTTTTCATTCCGGGTCTGGGGCAGTTGTTGCAGGGGCGTGTGCTCAAGGCGCTGCTCATGTTCGTCCTCGCGGGCTTTCTGTGGTGGTTCATGCTGGGCTGGATCATCCACCTTTGGTCGATCATCGACGCCGCGCTTTTCAAACGTCCCGTCGGCGCCGGCTGATGCACGAGCGGACGCGCACCATCCAGGTGGAGCGGTGTTCGATCCGCCCCGGAGGCGCGGGCGCGTTTGCAACATCTGCGTCGCGTGGTGTGGTGGATGGATCGCGCGGTCCCGCCGGGAGGACGGTTTCGTGTGGGACTCGATCCGCAGATCGGCCTCGTCCCCGGCATCGGCGATTGGATCGGCGCCGACGTGTCGTATGGACGATCTACGAGGCGATACGGTTGCGATACTGCCCGGCATGTTCCCGAGGCGTAAGACCAAGTCGGCGGGAGATCGGGTCGTATCGAGGTGATCTACAGCAGTTCAAATAGAACCGTAGCCGTATTCGTCCCTCTCGTGGTGGGGGCGGGACCGCCGGGCCCGCCGCCTTTGCTCGGCCCTTGCCACTCCGCCGCGGCGCGCCCAGCGGTCGCGACCTACCTTTTGGCTACAGCTACATTTAGAACGCGGCTTGGCGGCGGGGGCGGTCCGATCAGCGGGCGGCCCGCGCGGAACAGCTGGGTTATGCGGCGGCGCGGACTTCGATCACCACGCCGGTGATGTTGTCGCTGCCGCCGCTGGCGAGGGCGTCGGCGACCAGGCCGCCCAGCACGACGGCGGGCTCGGCTTTTTGGCCCAGGCGTTTGGCCAGAGCGGAATCGTTGATCATGCGCGTGATGCCGTCGGAGCAGATCAGCACGCGGTCGCCGGGTTGAAGCGGATATTGCGACACCTTGATGTCGAGCGGCATCGGCTGCCCGATGCAACGGGTGAGGGCGTTGCGGTAGCGTTCCTCGAGCTGCACGTTTTCGCCGCGCGCGCGTCGGACCGCGACCTCCTGCTCAACCGTGTCGTCGATGGTGAGCATCTTGAGGCGGTTATCCCGGAAAAGGTAACAACGGCTGTCGCCGACGCTCGCCACATACATGACACCGTCGCGGATGTGCGCGGCGGTCATCGTGGTGCCGAGGCCGGTCTCCGGCGCGAAGCGACGGGCGAGGCCGATGACCTCGGAGTTCGCGTATTTGAAGGCGTGGGCGAGATCGACCTCGCGGCCGGCGTCCCGCACGGCTCGCGCGTCTTTCACGATGCTCGTGATCGCGAGTTGGGCGGCTTCACCGCCTCCGGGCAGTCCGCCGATGCCGTCCGCAACGGCGTAGAGACGGAGGTCGTCGGCGCAGAGGTGACGATCCTCGTTCTCGGAGCGGGCGAGACCGATATCGGTCTGGGCGGCGGAGATCAGCTGCATGGGAAGACCCGGACGTTAGTTGCGCAAGCGACGGCTTCAAGGCTCCATGCGCCGATTTCCCCGACAATCGCGCGCGGACTACACGTAGGGCTGAAACACCTCGGCGCGGTTTAGCCGGTTGAAACGCACATGCTTCGGCTGGGGAAGGCAGGCCAGGAACTGGCGACCGTAGGCTTTCTGCAAGACGCGTGAATCGAGAATGGTGATCACCCCTCGGTCGCGCTGGCTGCGAATGAGCCGTCCGACGCCTTGGCGGAAGGTCATGAGGGCGTCGGGCAAAGTGATCTCGTTAAACGGGTTTCCTCCGCGTTCGCGCACGTGCTCGGTGCGCGCTTCGAGCACCGGGTGGGTGGGCACTTGGAATGGCAGACGCGTGATGATGACCTGCGAGAGGGCGTCGCCGGGGACGTCGATGCCGGTCCAGAAGGACTCGGTGCCGAAGAGAACGCCGTCGCCGGCCTCGCGCAGCATGCGGGCGAGCTCGGTGCGGGAGGCGTCGCGGCCTTGAATGAAGAAGGGCCGGTGGGCGCCGCGATAGATGGGCTCCACGATCTCGGCCACGCGCTGCATGTCGGCGTAGCTGGTGAAAAGCACGAGCGTGCCGCCGGTGGTGCGGCGGGTGCAGAAGTCGATGTGGTCGGCGAGGACGTCGAGGGCGAGCTTGGCGTCCTCGCGCGTGGGGAGGGGCACGTCGGCGGCGAGGTAGACGCGCATGTTGCGCAGGTAGTCGAAGGGCGAGTGCTGGATCTCGGCGCGGACCTTCGGGCCGCCGATGCGGGCGAGAAAGGGATTTATGTCGTCGGCGACGGCGAGCGTGGCGCTGGTGAAGACGACGGCGGTCTGGCGATCCAGGAGCGCTTCCTTGAGCTGCGGGGCGATGTCGATCGGCGCGGAGCGAAGGGCGACGACGGTCTGGCGGCGGCCGGTGCGCTCCAGCCAATAGACGTTGTCGTCGGGCTCGGCGAGGGAGAGGAAACGCTTCACGCCGAGCTGGGCGGCGCGGAGTTTGCCGGCTTGTTCGAGGAGCTCCTCGCGCTCGCGTCCCTCGTCGAACTTGTCGGCGCGGGTGCGCACGGCTTTCATCAGGGCGAGGAGCGGGCCGTCGAGCCAGGCCTCGGCGCAGTGTTCCTGGCGGATGCGGACGATGGACTGGTTGAGGAGAAACGTTTCCTGGAGAAAGGCGAAGAACTGGTGGTTGGCCTCGATCGCGTCGGCGACGAGCTGGCGTTCCTCGGGCGAGCCGAGTTTGTGAAGGATGCCGCGCCGCGTCTTCGGGTTGTAGAGGTGGCGCAGCATGCGATCTATGCCGTAGCTGCTGAGGCGGAGACCGAAGTAGTCGGTGGCTACTTCGGGCACGGTGTGGGCCTCGTCGTGGACCACGAGATCGTCGGGGAAGAGCACGCCCTGTTCGGCGGACCGGTTCGCGGCGGCTCCGCCGGCGGCGATGAGGGCGAAGAGGAGAGAGTGGTTGACGATGATGAGCTGCGCGGAGCGGATACGCGCGCGCGCGCGCTGGTAGGGGCACTTTTCCGGGTCGCAGTATTTGCGGGCGCAGGCGGAGGAGTCGGCGTTGACCAGTTCCCAGACGTCGGGGTTGGGCGGCGGGGCGAGCTCGTGCCGCAGGCCATCGGTCGTGGTCTCGGCCCAGGAGGCGATGCGCTGGAGCTCGGCGTGTTCGGGCGTGGCGAAGAGCTCGTGTTTGTCGCGGAGAGCGGTGGCGAGGCGCGTGGCGCAGAGGTAGTTGCCCTTGCCCAGGAGCACGGCGGATTTGAAATCGGCGTAGCGCGCGGTGGCGGGGTCGGCTTTGAAGACGCGGCGGCAGAGCGGGATGTCTTTGCGGTCGAGCTGCTCCTGCAGCGCGATGGTGTGCGTCGAGACGATGAGCTGCCGCTGGTGGTCGAAGGCGTGGATGATGCCGGGCAGGAGGTAGGCGAGGGACTTGC
>CBINJQ010000075.1:0-13549 GCA_966251015.1 uncultured Akkermansia sp.
ATCCCGCCTGGCATACGCGCGACTTTTCGCCGGCTAGTAGAAAAACTGCGGGGACGAAGATCCGAGGCGAACGACGCGGCGTGAACAGGCGGCTTCGTTCAGAGCGGGCGACGCCTGGATTTACCACCTCGAAACCCGCTCGCCATCAGCGCCCTCCGAGTCGACGCCGACGACGTGGCTCGACGACGAAACGCGACTACGCACCTGCGGAAGATTAGGTTTTCTTTCACCGGTTATCCCCGAGGTGAACCGTCCTCACGCCGAACAAGCGCGCACGAGTCCCTGGGAACGCGTCTGCAAAAACTCCAACTCCCGTTCGGACCGTCACCCGATGGGATGAAAAAATCCCGCCCGCTAGGCTCACGCGCCATGGCTCCCCTCACCTCCCCGGGCGACCCGCGCGACTCGACGCCGGCCCCCGCAAACCCCGTCGAAACATCCGCGCCCCCCGAGAAAAAAGTCTCCCCCTCCCGGATCGTCGTAAAAGGGGATCGCGGCGTCAAAGTGACTCGCGCGATCACCATCCGTCGCCCCGCCGACGAGCTCTTCGCTTTCTGGCGCCAAATCGAAAACCTGACCCGGATCATCAAGCACCCCGTCGAGATCACCCGGGTGTCCGATCTCACCTCGCACTGGGCGGTCGGCGCGCCCGGCGATCGAAAAGTCGAGTGGGACGCGACGATCATCAACGAGCACCCGGACGAGTTGATCGCCTGGCGCTCCCGGGAGGAGGCCGAGATCCCCAACGCCGGTTCGGTGCGTTTTCACCCCGCCCCCGGCGACGAGGGCACCGAGGTGACGGTGAATTTTGAATACGATCCGCCCGCCGGAAAACTGGGCGCCCTGGTCGCGAAGTTCACCGGCGAGGAGCCCGCGCGACAAGTCGAGGAGGCGCTCCGCCGCTTCAAGGCCCTCATGGAGGCGGGCGAGATCCCCACCACGGAAGGCCAACCGGTCGGCGCGCCCCAAAGCAAAAAACAACCGTCATGAAAGCCGTCTGCTGGATGGGAAAAAAATCGATGGAGGTGCAGACGGTAGACGACCCGCGCATCCTGAACCCGCGCGACTGCATCGTCCGCATCACCGCCACCGCGATCTGCGGCTCCGACCTCCACCTCTACAACGGCTACATCCCGTCGATGGAGAAAGGCGACATCCTCGGCCACGAATTCATGGGCGAGGTCGTCGAGGTCGGCCCCGAGGTGCGCAAGCTCAAGGTCGGCGACCGCGTCGTCGTGCCGTTCACCATCTCCTGCGGCGGGTGTTTTCACTGCTCTCGCCAACAGTGGTCCTGTTGCGACAACACCAACCCGAACGCCGGCCTGCTGGAGGCGTTGAACGGCTACGGCGGAGCCGCGCTTTACGGTTATTCCCACCTCTATGGCGGCTACGCGGGCGGCCAGGCCCAATACGCCCGCGTTCCCTTCGCCGACATCGGTCCGATCAAAATCGAAAGCGACCTCCCTGACGAGAAGGTGCTTTTTCTCTCCGACATTTTTCCCACCGGCTACATGGCGGCGGAAAACTGCGACATCGAACGCGGCCGCAGCGTGGTCGCCGTCTGGGGCTGCGGCCCCGTCGGGCAATTCGCGATCCGCAGCGCGCTGCTTTTAGGCGCCGCGAAGGTCATCGCGATCGACAACGTGCCCGAGCGGCTTCGCATGGCCGAGGCCGGCGGCGCGGTCGCGATCAACCACGACGAGGTCGACGATGTCCTGGACTGCCTCAAGGCCCACACAGGCGGACGCGGCCCCGACGCCGCCATCGACGCCGTCGGCATGGAGGCCCACGGCTCCGCCTACGACAAGGTGAAGCAAACGCTGAAGCTGGAGAACGACCGCGCCTACGCCCTTCGCCAGGCGATGCGCGCCGTGCGCAAAGGCGGCGTGCTTTCGGTGCCCGGCGTGTATTCGGGTTTCATCGACAAGGTTCCCCTCGGCTCCGCGTTCGGGAAAGGCGTCACGATCAAACAAGGGCAGACGCACATGCAGCGCTACCTGCGCCCGCTCCTCGAATTGATCCAGGACGGGAAAATCGATCCCTCCTTCGTCATCACGCATCGCGTGCCGCTCACCCGGGCGCCCGAGGCCTACGAAATGTTCTGCGAGAAGCACGACGGCTGCATCAAAGTCGTGCTCGATCCGTCGGCGTAGCCCAAACCATGGACGGACGCCGTCCCGGGCGTCCGCGTCCGCCTTGTTCCATCGCGCCATTGAACGACCGCGCGGGCGGCGGGACGCCGCCCCTCCAAATCAACCTTGCGCCGAGGGGACGCCTTCGCGCAGTTTCCTGTTTCCCGCATGTTGCATCACGTCAAAGCCACCGTCGTCCGCCTCGCCCGCGCCATCAAGCGCGAGCCCGGGTGTGCGTTGGCCGAAACGGCGTGCTGAACCAAGCAGCAGACGAATCCGCCAAACAACCGCACCCGATTCCGGTGCGGTTTTTTCGTCTCCGCACCGGACGGTCGCCGCCACCGACGCCATGTCCCCCACCGCCAACTCCACCCGCTCCGGCCGCCGCCTCATGCTGCTCGCCGCCGGGTTCTTCATCGCGCATGTGCTCATCATCCGCGCGTTCGGACGAGGCGACGCCGACGTCTGGACCATCGCCGCGATCCGCTTTGCCGCGGGGCTCGCGCTCTGTCTGGTGTTGCATCGCCGAGAGCTCGACCCGGAGGCGCTCCTCACCCGGCCGCGACTCATCCTGAGGGGCCTGATAGGAAGCGCGGGCACCTACGGCTTCTATCTCACCGTCGTCCACCTCGGCGCCGGACGCGCAACTTTTCTGGGCAACACCTATGTCGCGTTTTCCGCGATCCTGGCGGTATGGGTGCTGGCGGAACCGTTCCGTCGCGCCCATGCGAGCGGCCTGGTCGCCGCGTTGACCGGCCTCGCCCTGCTCACCGGCGCGCTGCAAGGCTCGGTGCGCTTCGGTCCCTACGACGGCGTGGCCCTGCTCTGCGCGCTTTCCTCGGCCTGGATCGTGGTGGCGATCCGCCAGCTCCACCAGGAGGGCGTCGCCACAGCCACGATCTTCGCATCCCAATGCATCTACGGGCTGCTGCTGAGCGCGCCATTCGTCATCGCGGCAAACTCGTGGCCGGACCCGCTTTCCTGCGCCGGACTGGTGCTGGGCGGCTGTTGCGCCGGTGGCGGGCAGCTCGCCATGACCCGCGCCTACCGGCATCTCGCCGTCGCCGAGGGCACGCTCATCCAAACGATTGTTCCTCTCGGAATCGCGACCGGCGGCATCCTCTTCTTCGGCGAAAGCCTCGGCTGGGCCGACCTGGGCGGGGGACTGCTGATCGTCGGCGGTTCCGTGTTGCCTATGCTCTGGCCGGAACGAGCGCGCGCCACCGCTTGAGTCATTAGCGCAGGCCGTCCGCTTGCGGAGCGGGCTGCCTGCACGGCGCCAGGACTCAAGCCCCGAGGTAGGCCTCGCGCACGCGCGGGTGATCGAGCAACTCGGCGCCCGTGCCCGTGAGCACGATGCGGCCGGTCTCCAGCACCGCCGCGCGATGCGCGAGACGAAGAGCGAGATTGGCGTTCTGCTCCACGAGCAGGAGCGTGACGCCCGCCTGGTTGATGTCCCGCAACACGCCGTAGATCTCCTTCACGAGCTTCGGCGCGAGACCCATCGAGGGCTCGTCGAGCACGAGAGTCTGCGCACCGCTAAGAAGCGCGCGAGCGACGGCCAGCATCTGCTGCTCGCCGCCGGAAAGCGTGCCGGCGTGCTGCTCGCGGCGCTCCTTCAAACGCGGGAAAAGGCCGAACATCCGCTCGATGTCCTTCGCCGCGGCGGCCCGGTCTTTTCTCGGCCAGCAGGCGAGCCGCATGTTCTCCCACACCGTGAGCGGGCCGAAGATGCCCCGCCCTTCCGGCACCTGCGCTAGGCCGGCGGCGACGATCTCGGCGGGTTCGAGTCCGGCGAGATCGCGCCCGTGAAGACGCACAACACCACCGTAGGGACGCAGGCCGGAGAGCGCGCGAAGCGTGGAGGTTTTGCCCGCGCCGTTCGCGCCGATGAGCGAGAAAATCTCGCCGCGCTTCACCTCGAAGGAAACGCCCTTAACCGCGACGATGTCGCCGTAGTTCACGGTGAGGTCGCGAACCGACAGGGCGGGCTCCGCCTGCGACCCTGCGGACGTCGCGGATTGCGCGGTCCGACAGTCTCCGGATTCCCCGGTCTCCTCGCCGAGATAGGCGTCGATCACACGCCGGTTCGCGCGGATCTCGTCGGGCGTGCCCTCGGCGATCTTCGCGCCGAAATCGAACACGCTGATGCGATCGCAGAGCCCCATCACCAACTTCATGTGGTGTTCGATAAGCACGATCGTGACGGCGAAGTGGTCGCGCACCCAGCGCAGGAAGCGGAGCAACTCGTCCATCTCCGCGTGGTTCAGGCCGGCGGCGGGCTCGTCGAGGAGGAGCAGCGAAGGCTTGAGCGCGATGGCGCGCGCGATCTCCAGGCGGCGTTGAAGACCGTAGGGCAAGGCCCGCGCGGGTTTGTCGGCCAAGGACGCGAGGCCGAACGACTCGAGCAGGGCGAGGCTCTCGTCGGCGGAGCGCTCTTCGTCACGGCGCAGGACGGGCAAGGCGAGCAGCGCGGCGAGCGGCGAGGTCGCGAGGCGCGTGTCGTAGGCGACGCGCACGTTGTCGAGCACGCTCAGTTCCTTGCAGAGGCGGATGTTTTGGAAGGTGCGTCCGACGCCGCGCCGGGCGATCTGGTTGGGACGAAGCCCGACGAGGCTTTGTCCGCGCAAACGGATGTCGCCGGCGTCGGGACGGTAGATCCCGGTGACGAGGTTGAAGAGCGTGGTCTTGCCCGCGCCGTTGGGGCCGATGATGCCGTGGGCGTGTCCCGCCTGCACGGCGAGATCGCAGGCGGACACGGCGCAGAGGCCGCCGAAGCGCTTGGTGACGCCGGTGAGCTGGAGCAGAGGTTCGCCGGCGGGCGCGGGAGCGGAGGCTTCGCTTGTCATCGGGCGGACGCGGCGGGGTTGTCGGAGCGACGGCGAAGCAGCCTCTCGCGGAGGGGCTTGATCCAAGGGAGCTCGTGCATGCCCATGATGCCGCGCGGGCGAAACAGCATCAGGAACACCAGGATCAAGGGCAGCACCGCCAGCCGCCATGGGCCCAGCGGCATGAGAAGCTGCGAGAGCGCGGTGAACACCGCCGCGCCGAGGATCGACCCGGCGAGCGAGGCGACACCGCCGAGATAGACCATGAGCAGGATCTCGGTGGACTTCACGATGTCGAAGGTCGCCGGGTTGATGAACTGGATCTGATGGGCGAACAGTCCGCCTCCGACGCCGCCGAAAAACGCCGCGACGGAGAAGGCGAGGATCTTGGCCTCCCGGGTGCGCGCGCCCATCGCGACGGCGGCGATCTCGTCCTCGCGGATCGCGGCGATGGCGCGTCCGAACTTCGAATACACGAGGTTGCGGAGAACCCAGATCGTCACGGTAGCCGCACCGAAGACGACGGGAAGCGACGTGAGCTTGGCGATGCCGTAGAGACCGCTCGGACCGCCCACCCAGGAAATGTTTTCCAGGCCCGATTTCACGATCATGAGGAAGGCCAGCGTGACGATGGCGAGGTAGTCGCCGCGGGTCTTGAAGGAGAGCAGCGCGAGCAGAAAGCCGACGACCGCGGAGATCGCGCCACCGGCGAGGAGCGCGAGGACGAAGCCGACGGCGGGCGCGCCGGGCACGAGCGAGGCGAAGCCGAATTTTACCGTGCAGATGGACGCGACATAGGCCCCGAAGGCCATGAAGCCGGCGTGGCCGACGGAGAACTCGCCCATGTAGCCGTTGACCAGATTCAGACTGGCGCAGAGAACGATGTTGATGCCGATGGTCGCGAGGACGAACTCCGCGTAGCCGTTGACCAACGGGTGCCAGGCGTGGACGACGGAAAACGTGAACCCCAGCGCGAGCAGGATCGGCAGCGCCAGGCGCGAACGGGCGGCGGAGGAAAGCAGAGGACGAACGGCGGGCATGGCGCGGACGCGTTACACCTTCTGGTTCACCGGGCGGCCGAGCAGGCCGTGGGGCTTGAAGAGCAGAATCACCAGCAGCAACGAGTAGGCGATGAGATCGCGGTAGGTCGACGGCAGCACGATGACGGCCAATACCTCGACGATGCCGATGAGGTAGCCCCCGAGCATCGCGCCTCGGACGTTGCCGATGCCGCCGATGACGGCCGCGATGAAGGCCTTCCAGCCGACAAGCACGCCGATGGACGCGGCGACGACGGGATAGGCGAGGCCGTAAAGCACGCCGGCCGCGCCGCCGAGCGCGGCGCCGACGCCGAAGGTGAGCGCGATCACGCGATCGGCCGGCACGCCGAGGAGGGGCACGGTGGCGCGGTCGAAGGCGATCGCGCGCATGGCCATGCCGAAGGGCGTGCGACGAACGACGTAGTCGAGCGCGGCCATGAGCGCGACGGCGACGACCGTGATGATGATCTGAAGCGAGGACACCTTCACGTCGCCGAAGAACGTGTAGGTGGTGTCGGCCAGCAGTCGCGGCATCGGGCGCGAATAGGGGCTGAGGCTGTTGACCGCGTTGGAGATCACGAGACCGCAGCCGAGCGCGGTGATGATGGCGGAGACCTTGGGGGCGTGGCGAAGCGGCCGGTAGGCCAGGCGCTCGATGAGCATGCCGAGCGCGGCGTTGATCAGCATGACGAGGATCAACACCGCGACGAAGGGCAGCGGAATCCACGACACGAGCAGCAGGCAAACGAATGCGCCCAGCATGAACACGTCGCCGTGGGCGAAGTTGATCATGGTGAGCACGCTGTAGACCAGACTGTAGCCCAGCGCGATGAGCGCGTAGATGGAGCCGAGCTGGACGGCGTTGATCGCCTGCTGGACGAGATACTCCATGCGGACGGGCTAGGAGCAGGGCGCGAGGGGCATGGAGCCGGAAAGAAGCGCGAAGGCCGATCAGGGCGCGGCGTTGGCGACCCAGGTGAACTTGCCGTCCTTGATCTGGAGGATGACGGCGCTCTTCACGGGATCGCCGGCCCCTTCGGGCGTGAAACGAAGGGCGCCGGTGACGCCGTCGTGGGCGGGCACGGCGAGGAGCGAATCACGGACGGCTTTGCGGTCGATCTTGCCGGAGGCCTTCACGGCCGAGAGGAGGATACCGAGCGAATCATAGGTGAGCGCGGCGACGTCGTCGGGAGCCTGACCGTATTTGGCGGTGTAGTCGGCGACGAACTTTTGGGCGACGGGGGTGGCGGCCTGCGCCGAGTAGTGATTGCAGAAATACGCGCCCTCGACGTCGGCGCCGCCGAGCTTCACGAGCTCGGGCGTGCTCCAGGCGTCGCTTCCGACGAAGGGCGCGGTGATGCCGAGACGACGGGCCTGCTGGGCGATGAGAGGGACGTCGTTGTAATAGGCGGGGATGAAGAAAGCATCGGGGTTGGCGGCGCGGATCTTGGTGAGCTGGGCGGAGAAGTCCTTGTCGCCGGTGGAGTAGGTCTCGAAGGCGACAACCTGGCCGCCGGCCTTCTCGAAAGCCTCCTTGAAGAGCGTGGCCTGCCCCTTGGGCGCCTCGGAGGAGCCGTCATAGAGCACGGCCGCGCGCTTGGCCTTCAAGGTGTCGGCGGTGAACTTGGCGAGCACGCGGCCCTGGAAGAGATCGGTAAAGCAGCCGCGGAAAACGAAGGCCTTGGGTTTGCCGGTGGTGGCGTCGAGGGTGGTCTTCGGGTTGGTCGACCACGGGGAGATCATGGTGACGCCGATGGACTCGGCGATGGCCGAGGCGGGGATGGCGCAAGCGCTGGAGTTGGGACCGACCATAGCAAGGATCTCGTTTTGCGAGATCAGCCGCTGGGCGGTGGAGGCGGCCTGGTCGGGTTTGCCGCCATTGTCGCCGACGATCAAAGAGACCGGGTGCTTCTGTCCCGCGACCTCAAGACCACCCGCCGCGAGAACTTCATCAACAAGCATCTGGGCGGCGTTGCGGCTGGAGGTGCCGACGGCGGAGAGTTCGCCGGTGACCTCCGCGTTGAGACCAATTTTGATGACGGCGGGAGCTTTGTCGGAAACGGGCGGCTGCTTGGCGCATCCGGCGAGGGCAAGGAGCGAGGCGCCGATCAGGGCAAGACGGGACAGTCGGGAGAGAGGCTTCATGCTTTTGGGATGCGTCGAGTGCATGGGGATGCCTCGGGGTGTAGCAAGCGCGACGGCGGAAAATCGCGGACCACGAACGCCTCGTCCTTGAGTTTAGGACGGGGTCCTGGGCGCGGCGGGCGCGCGGAGGATTTGATTGAGCAGGATCGCGACGACGGCGCTAAGGGTGAGCGAAGACTGGAAGATCGGCCGCAACCAACCGGGGACCGAGACGTAGAGCTGCGGAAGGATGTCGAGGCTGAGGCCGAAGAAAAGAGCCACGCCGACCACGAAGATCGTGCGAGGCTGGGGCTTGCTGGAGAGCATGATCTGAAGACCGGACAACATCATGAAGCAGGTCACGAAGGCCACGATCGCCCCCATCACCGGCTGGGGCATGAGCGAAAGAAGCATCGTCACCTTCGGGGAGAATCCGTAGAGCACGAAGAGCGCGCCGGCGACGAAGCCGATCACGCGGCTGGTCGCGCCCGAGGCCTGGCTGAGGCCGACGTTGCTCGAGGAGGTGTCGGTGGCCATGCCGCCGAGCAGGCCCGAGGTGATCACACTGAGGGAGTCGGCGAAAATGCCGCGCGAAATGGGAGCGAGATCAGCCTGCCGCCACCCCTCGTCGTTGGCCTTCTGTGCGGAGATGAGGTTGCCCATTGATTTCAGGGAGCCGCAGACGGACACGATCACGAACGGGAGCAGCAGCGACCATTCGAAGCGGAGGTCGAACAAGCCCGAGCGGAAGGGCAGCGCCAGCCACGGCGCATCGCGAAGCTGCGCCCATTGCGCGGCGCCGAAGAGCCCGGTGGCGGTGGAAAGCGCGTAGCCCGCGACGAGCCCGAGGAGCACGCTGTAGAGCTTGAGACGCGGGCCGCCCCGGACGTTGATGATCGCCATCAGGAAAAACGTCGTCGCCGCGACCGCGAGCACGACCGGCCGGATGGGATCGCCCGCGTAGTCGATCCCGAGGAATTTGGAGGCGCCGACAGGGACGAGGCTTACGCCGACCATGAACACGACCAGGCCGGTGACCTCGGTCGGGAAAAGAAACTTCACATGCCGCAACACCGGCGCCAGCGCCGCCTCGATCACGCCCGCGACGATCGTCATCCCGCGCATGAGCGGCATGCCGCCGAGCCACGCCGCCTCGGCGGAGGCGGCAAAAAAATTGGGACCGCAAAGATTCGGGCAAAGATAGCCCGACCCAAGGCGGCGGCTGGCCTGGAGGACCGTGCCCAGACCGGCGGCGATCATCGTGAGGCCGACGACGTCGCGGACCTCGCCCGGACCGCCCCCGAGCTCGGACATGAGCACGACAGGAAGAAGCAGCGTGCTCGCCATGAGAAAGTTGTGCTGAAGCGCGAGGAGGAAGAGCACGCCCGGAGGCGGGCGGTCGTCGGGACCGTAGAGAAGCGTGGCGGGTTTCCGGGGCATTTTAGAACGCGGCGGCGGCTTCACATCCGCATCCAGATCGGCGACGCCATGAAGAAATCCGAGCCGACGATGAGCTCGCCGTCGGACAGGCGGACCTTGCGGATGTAGGCGACCTTGCGGCTCGGGGTGCGGCTGCCCGGCAGGGGCCACTTGTATTGCACCCAAGCCTCGTCGGCGGCGCGGAGTTTCTCGATCATCTCCTCCACGACCAAATGGCCGACGGAGTCGCGAAAGCCGCGAAGACTGCGGCCCCCGAGCGAGGGAAACGCGGGGTCCACCAACGCGCGGCCATCGGTATCGAGCACAAAAATGTAGGTGTTGATGAAGACGAAACGCGACGAAAGGTCGTTGAACGCGGCGAACGCGGACGCGCGCCCCTCGGCGGTGAGAAGCTCCGCCGCGGCGTCGACCTGCCGGCGGACGAACTCGCGCTCGACGCGGAGATTGTAGACGCCGCTGCCCACGATCAAAACCCGACCGGAAGGGGCGACGGCCCGCCGCACATAGGAGCTTTTCCACATCGGAAAAAACTGCGTGCCCTCCTCCCATAGATAGAAAAACCAATCGGCGGCGGCGGGCTCGGGACGGGCCGCGAGTTCCGTCATGCGCTTGATGACGGGCTTGCCGAAAAAGTCGCGAAAGCCGCTCAAGTCCCGCCCGACCAGATGGGGCGACACGGGATGAAACACGCAGACGCCGCTCGCGTCGTAGACGAAGAAATAACGCTGGTCGTTGAACCAGCGGGAACCCGGCGCGCCAAACTCGACGAAGGCCTGCTCCCCCGCGGCTTCGACCCGCGCGGCGGCGGACTCGACGAGGCGGACCAGTTGACGGGTCTCCTCGTAAAGATAGGGCGCGGCGGGATCGCCGGAGGACGTTTCGGCCGCAAGCGCACGCGCAAGGCCCGCGAGAAAAACGACGAAGCCGGCGCGAAACACGCGAAAGCGGGCGCGGGGAAACATGGCGGAACTCACCCGGGAATCCCCCGCCGGGGCAAAGTGATTTTACCGCGATTCCGCGAAAGAGGCCGGACCCGGACGTTGCGAGACCGACCGCGCAGCGGCAGCGTCCGCTCATGGCAAAATCGAAACCCGCCCCCGATCTGGAGAAACTCAAACGCGCGGCGAAGGCGGCGGCGGCGAAGGCCTACGCTCCCTACAGCGGCTTTCGCGTGGGCGCCGCGATCTTGACGGAACGCGGCATGTTCACCGGCGCCAATGTGGAAAACGCCTCCTACGGGCTCACCAACTGCGCGGAGAGAACGGCGATCTTCGCGGCGGCGGCGGCGGGCGCGCGAAAACTGAAATGCGTGGTCGTCTACACGCCGACCCCGGGCGCGACCGCGCCCTGCGGCGCCTGCCGTCAGGTGATCCTCGAGTTTGGTCCGGACGCCCGGGTGCTCTCCTGCTGCGACGGCCCGGAGGAGATCAATGTGACGATCAACACTCTGCTGCCGGGCGCCTTCGGGCCGTCGGATCTGGGTGAGCCAAAAGGAAAGCGGACGAACGCGGGGCGATGAAAACGCGACGAGCCAAGGCGCGTCGTCGAGGGCGGCGTCACGCCGCCGCAGTCCATATCGGGACCAAAGAAAATCAGGGCGTGGCGGCGGGCGCGGCCGTCGGCGCGAGAGACTCGGCGAGACGCGCGAAAAAGGCGTCGTAGGGCGCGCGGTCGCGAACGAGCGAGGTTGTCACCATGCCGGCGGAACGTTCGTCGCCGGAGCCCGATTCGTAAGCCGCGCGCAGGGTGACCGCGACCTTCGTCGAGCGGGGATCGAGCGTCGTGACCGTGATTTCCAGCGTGTCCTGGCGGGCGCCGTCAAAGTTCGAGGTCTGACGACGGGCGGCGGAAACGCGGCCCATCGCGCCATCGAGACGGTTGACGGCGTAGCCCAAGGCGTTGGCGCTCTCGACGCAGGCGTCGAGGGTGGCCGCGCGCTCCGCGTCGACGATGCGAGTGGCGAAGTCGGGCGCGGCCCAACGCGAACCAAACACGCCGGGGAGCCGGCCGGGCGCGGAGGCGGAGGACGACGAAGCGGCAGGCCCGGTCGCGCAGCCGGAAAGCCCCAGCAAGGCCGCGACGACGGCGAGCGCGAGAACCCGGGATGACAGGGAGAAACGACGACGCATCAGGAAGAGACTCCGGCGGCGGGCTGTTGTTGCGAGATGCAGTGCAGGGTGCCGAGACCCCAGATGAGGTGGTAGCAGTCGACGCCGACCACCTTGCGATCCGGGAAGCAGCCCTGGATGATCTCGACGGCGCGGGCGTCGGGCCCGGGCTGGCGGAAGGTGGGCACGAGCACCCCTCCGTTCACGATGAGGAAATTGGCGTAACTGGCCGGCACTCGCTGGCGGTTGAAGCCGAAGGGACGCGGCATGGGCAGCTCGACGATGTCGAATTTCTTGCCGGCGGGCGTGCGGAATTTTTTCAGGCGTGCCAGGTTCTCGGCGAGGATCTCGTGGTTCTTGTCCTTTTTGTTGGGCTCGACGCAGGTGATGAAGCCGTCGGGCTTGAAGAACCGGGTCATGTCGTCGATGTGGCCGTCGGTGTCGTCGCCGACGATCCCCTCCCCCACCCAGTAGATGTCGGTCACGCCGAGGTAATCGCGCAGGGCCTGCTCGATCTGCTCCTTGGTGAGGTGCGGGTTGCGGTTGGGGTTGAGGAGGCATTGCTCGCTGGTGAGAAGCGCGCCCTGGCCGTTGACGTCGATGGAGCCGCCCTCGAGCACGATGTCTTTGACGAAGCGACGCAGTTTGGTCGCCTTTTCGATCAAGGGAGGGATCTCGTTGTCGAGATCGTAGGGCGGATATTTGCCGCCCCAGGCGTTGTAGGCCCAGTCGGTGAGGGCGACCTCGCCGGTCTTCGTGTGCTTCACGAAAATGGGGCCGTGATCCCGGCACCAGGCGTCGTTGGTCGGGTGGTCGTGGAACGTGATGTTCGCGAGGTTGGCGTCGGCGCGCTCGCAGAGACGGCGGGCGCGGGCGTGGAGCTTCTTCGCGGCGTTGATGCGGACGGGCTCGAAACGGCTGATCGTGGCGACGATGTTCGCGAAATTATACGGGACCGGACGGAACTTGCCCGGCCAAGACGCGTAGTTGTGCGGCCATGACAGCCAGATCGCCTCCTGGGGCTCCCACTCGGCGGGCATGCGAAAGCCGAGGGAGGCGGGCGTTTCGGCCGGCGCGGAGCGAGCGGTCTTCGCCGGCTTTTTCCGCGAAACGGGAGCGGATTTCGCGGGAGATTTTTCGGAAGCGGACGCCGCGGACGGCGTCCCTCCAGTAATGGTTTTCTTCGCGGAAGAGGCTTTGGCCATGAGAGAGAAACGAGGAAATGCGGAGAAGCAACGCGGCGCGCCCGGCGGTCGCGCCCCACCCTCAGGCGGTTTGGTCGATGAAGCGCTTGGTGAGGTTGCCGTAGGCGTCGATGCGACGATCACGGAGGAACGGCCAGTGCGTGCGGGTGACGTCGACTTTGGCGAGGTCGACCGGGACGATCACGACCTCCTCCTTGTCGATGGACGCCTTGGCGAGGATCTGGCCGGAGGTGCCCGCGACGAAAGTCTGGCCCCAGAATTCGAGTCCGTCGCCGCCGACTCCGTCGATGACCTCATGGCCGACGCGATTGATCGCGGCGACGTAGCAGCCGTTGGCCACGGCGTGGGAACGCTGGATGGTTTCCCAGGCGCCGTGCTGGTTGGCGCCGTATTCCGCCTTCTCCTTCGGATGCCAGCCGATGGCGGTCGGGTAGAAAAGGATCTCGGCGCCCTGCATGGCGGTGAGGCGGGCGGCCTCGGGATACCACTGGTCCCAGCAGATGAGCACGCCGATCTTGCCGAACTTGGTGTCCCATGCCTTGAAGCCGACGTCGCCCGGGGTGAAGTAGAACTTCTCGTAGAAGAGCGGGTCGTCGGGGATGTGCATCTTGCGATACACGCCGAGCACGGAGCCGTCGGCGTCGATGATGACGGCGGTGTTGTGGTAGAGGC
>CBINJQ010000076.1:0-13537 GCA_966251015.1 uncultured Akkermansia sp.
TTTCTTATACGCCGGGATCGAGCCGTCGGAGGCGACGAAGGAGGTGGCGGTGCGGACGCCGTAGGTCCGCAGGGCGTCGTCGCCGACGTGGTCGGCGAGGCGCATCATGGAGAGGCCGAGGAGCGGGGTGGTGTAGCTCCACTTGGCCTTGGGGTTGGCGTCGTAGAACATCCGGTCGCCGTTTCGCTTCATCTCGGACTCGCTCATGCGGCGGGACCATTCGAGGGCGGTGGCGCCGCCGAAGGTCGGGGGCGGCTGCGCGGCGCCGGCGGACTTGGCGGCGGAGGCGGACGACGAGGAGGAGCCGGGGCCGACGCAGGCTTGGAAAAGCGAGCAGGCGGCGACGGCGAAGGGGAGGCCGAGGCGGGCGAGGAGTTTCATTGGGGCAACGTGCTTAGGGGATGACGGAAAGGGAGACGGAGACCGGCGAGCGCTCGCGGGCGGCCTCGGCGGCGACGTAGGCGAGCCAGGCGGCCTGGTCGGCGTGGTGGCCGGCGCGGTCCCAGGTGGCGCCGGCGAGGTAGCGCAGCGGGCGGCCGGGGGTGGCGTTGGCGAGGGCGAGGGAGTTGCGCGCGTCCTCGGCGAAGCCGGCGAAGGCGGCGAGGTCGGCGACGACGACGGCGGTGCCGAGGTTGCCGTTGGTCTTCTGGGAGACCCACTGGACGAGGGAGCCCTCGGCGGAGTTGGGCGTGAGGGCGACGGCGGGTTCCTGGCCCTTGTCGGCGGGGTTCTTGTGGAGGCCGATGGCGACGGGGAGCGTCGGGGTTTTGCCGGTCGAGGTGAAGGTGCTCTCGACGCGGTCGAGGTTGCGACCGGCGTCGACGGTGAAGCGCTTGGTCTCGGAGACGTAGACGCCGTCGGCGGCCCAGGTGTCGTAATCGAGCTCGAAGACGGCGCGCACGGGGCCGTTGGCGAGGACGCGGGCGCGGGCGTAGTTGGCCGACACATACAGACGTCCGTCGAGCCAGACGCCGGTGCCGCCGCAGCCGCGCGAGGGGCCGACGCCATACATGTCCATGCCCTCGCCCTCGTCGTGGTGGTAGTGGTCGTGGCCCTTGTTATACCAGCGGTCGACGACGGGGTAGTCGACGCGCTTGCACCAGAGGTCGAGGCCGCTGGTGACGAGAATCTCCTTGGTCGCGCCGGGCGCGGGCTGGGCGGCGAGGGCGAGACCGTAGGTGCGATGGGCCATGCGGTCGTTTTCCCACGCGAAGTCGTCGAGGCGCTCGGGAACCTGGCGGGCGAAGGCCTTGACCGGGAAGGGCGGCGAGACGGTGTCGGTCTTCTCGACGGTGAAGACGGCCGATTTTTCGCCGGGGGCGAAGTCGTGCTGGAAGATCAGCTCGCCGTAGGAGACGCCGATGTTCTTCGGGTCCTTGGCCAGCGGGGCGATGTTGGTGACTTGGTAGGGAAGGCTGCGGCCGGAGGCGTCGCGCACGGCGATTTTTTGCAGGTAGGCGCCGGGGAGGGCTTTGTTCACCTCGGTCCAGGGGATGGTGATGGTCTCGGAAGGGCGGGCGAGGTCCAGGCCGTGGGTGACGGTGATGCGCAACTTCTCCGCGGCGAGGGCGTCGGCGGAGGAGGCGAGCAAGGCGGCCAACGCGAGCGCGGCGGTCAGGGGGCGGGGCAAATGCATAGGGGGAACGGAGAATTTGAGATTTGAGATCCGAGATTTCGGATCGCGGCCGGTAGGCGGCTAGCGGCCGAGCCAGCCTCCGTCGACGGCGAGGATGTGGCCGTGGACGTAGTCGGAGGCCGACGAGGAAAGGAAGACGACGGCGCCGGCGAGGTCGGACGACTCGCCCCAGCGGCCGGCGGGGATGCGGTCGAGGATGGCCTGGTTGCGCGCGGGGTCGGCGCGGAGCTGGGTGGTGTTGTCCGTCGCCATGTAGCCGGGGGCGATGGAGTTCACGTTGATGCGGTGCGACGCGAGCTCGTTGGACATGAGGCGCGTGAGGCCGGCGAGGGCGCTCTTCGAGGCGGTGTAGGCGGCGACGCGGACTCCGCCCTGAAAGGAAAGCATCGAGGCGGTGTGGATGATCTTGCCGGGACGTTTGGCGGAGACCCAGGCGGCGGCCACGCGCTGGCTGAGGCGGAAGACGGAGGTGAGGTTGGTCTCGATGACCTCGTCCCAATCGGTGAGCGGCGACTCGACGAAGGCCGCGCGTTTGATCGTGCCGCCGTTGTTGACCAAAATGTCGGGCATCGGGAGCGAATCGCCGAGCGCGGCCAGGAGGCGGTCGAGCGAGGCCCGGTTGGCCTGGTCGGCGGAGAAGGTGTAGGCGCGGCGCCCGGTCGCCTCGACGAGGGCGCGCGTGGCGGAAAGATCGCCGCGGGCGACGAGGATCACGTCCGCGCCGGCCTGGGCGAGGGCGAGGGCGAGACCGGCGCCGAGGCCGCGGGAGGCGCCGGTGACGAGGGCGGTTTTTCCGTCGAGGCGGAAGGAGTCGAGGATCGAGTTGGGAGCGGGGGGCATGGAGCGGGAGCCGGAATCGGAGGAGGGCGGGGCGCGAGGATCGGGACGGCTTAGCGGAGGGTGGCGACGGGGGCGGGGTCCATGTCGGCGAACTCCTGGTTTTCGCCGCCCATGCCCCAGACGAAGGAGTAGCGCGCGGTGCCGACGCCGCTGTGGATGGACCACGGCGCGGACAGCACGGCCTGTTCGTTTTGCACGAGCAGGTGGCGGGTTTCCTGCGGTTGACCCATGAAATGGAAAACGGCGTGGGCGGGCTGGACGTCGAAGTAGAGATAGACCTCGGAGCGACGCAGGTGGGTGTGGGGCGGCATGGTGTTCCAGACGCCGCCCTCGTCCATGCGGGTTACGCCCATCACGATCTGGCAGGTGGGGAAGGCGCCGGCGTGGATGAGTTTGGTCAGACGGCGCTGGTTGGCGGTGGCGGGGCCGCCGAGCACGGCGGTTTCGGCCGAGGCGAAGGAGACGTGGCGTGACGGGTAGGCGGCGTGGGCGGGGTAGCTGAGCAGCCAGAACTTCGCGGGGGCCGAGGCGTCGTCGGAGGCGAAGGAGACGTCCTTCGCGCCCCGACCGAGATAAATCGCGTCGAGCGGGGAGAGACGATGCGCGACGCCGTCGACGGTGACGACGCCGGGGCCTCCGATGTTGACGACGCCGGCCTCGCGGCGCTCGAGGAAAAAGGCGGAGCGGAGTTCGGGAAGGACGGGGAGCGAGAGCGGGGCCGAGGTCGGCGTGATGCCGGCGGCGACGGTGCGGTCGGTTTCCCACCACGCGAGACGAAGGGCGCCGGGCGCGAAGAGGTCCTCGAGCAAGTGCTCCTCGCGGAGGCGGCGGGTGTCCATGGCCGCGGTCTCGGCGGCGGAGTGGGTGAAGACGGTTTTCATCGTGGAGAATCGGGCGCCGTGTCGCGCGCGGATTTCCAGCGAATCGCACGGGAAGAAACGGCGGGACGGGGCCGGGTGTGAGGGGGAACGGAAATTCGTTGGGCCGCAGGATTTGCGACAAGGTCGCGGATTTCAACCAGTCCGAACGATTCCGCGAGTGTTTCCTCCTGATCGTGGCGGCTTCGTCTCCGCGTGCGCGTGGTCGGCGACGCGGGCGGCCTCACGGGCGCGCCTCGACGAGTTGAAATCCGTTCACGTATTGCTGGCGGCCGGAGTTGCGGGAGGTGCTGAAACGAATGACGCCCTCGGAGTCGACCGCGGCTTTCAATTTCGACCACGTGGAGCCGGCGGGGCTGAGCGCGAACGATCCGGATTCCGGATCGAAGGTGTAGATGCTGGCATAGAAGCCGCCGGTTGTTTCGGTCGACGCGGGAGAATCTCCGGAGACGTTCGCGGTGGAGAGGGTGAAGCGGACGCCCTGGCCGTCGCCGGACGGGTTCTCGGAAGACTGGGGGTCGCTGGCGGCCCCGTAGACGTAGAGATCGTATTTTTTTCCGGGGACGAGCCCGCTGACGGTGAACGTGAGCGAGTTGCCTTCGAGATAAACGCGCCAGGCGTTGTCCATCAGGCCCGCGGGCGCGGCCTGTTTGCCCTTGGAGTGGAAGGAGGGTTCGGCGCGGGGCTTGTCGTCGGCGAGGGCGGTGACGTTGACGGTGATCGAAAGGCGGGCGGCGGTGGGTTCGCCGTTCGCGTTCACAAGGGGCACGGATTCCTTCTCGCCGACGACGAAGCGGCCGGTTTTGCCGGCGGCGGGGGCCTCGGCGGTGGCGATGGCGGGATCGGTGACGTCCACCCCGGCGGGACGGCGGATGCGGTTCCATTTCGTGCCGGCGACCGGCGCGGCGGCCGAATGGGTCCAGCCCTTGCCCGGTTGCGGAATCGAGAGGGCGGGCTGGAGGTTTCCCTTGGTGGAGAGGCAGACGAAAAGATCCTGGGCGGAGGCGACGACGGGGCAGGCGACGGCAAGCAGGGCGAACAGGCCCGGAAGGAAAAAAGAGGATCGGAACGGGGAATGCATCATGGACGGGGCGGGGTGGCGCGCCAGTTACGGCGAGACGCGCCCCGCCGCCAATCGGCGTCCATGCGCTTATTGTTGAAACGAAGGGCGCCGGCCGGGCCGGTTTGTAGTTTATCCGTCACTACGCGATGGCCCGGGAACGACGGAGCGGCCGGGCGCGGCCCGTTGAAACGACGGAGCGGCCGGCGCAATGGCCGGATTTGAGCGCATTGTTGAACAAGCGCCCGGGCGATTCGGGTGCTTATCGTTGACTAAACCGTCCCGCGGCTCCGCTCTGCACGCACCCCCTCGCCCCCAATGCCTGCCTCAGCGACTCTTCAGGACGTGGCCGAAAAAGCCGGCGTGCATCGCTCGACCGTATCGCTCGCGCTCCGCGACAACCACCGCATCTCCGCCGACGTGCGGGCGAAGATCCAGCGGATCGCCAGCGAGCTCGGCTACCGCTCGAACCCGCTCGTCACCGCGCTCATGCGGTCGCGTCGGAACCGCCGCGCGCCGCGCCACGTCGTGCTCGCCTACGTCACGAACTACCCGACGCGTTACGGATGGCGGCCGCCCCACCATGATCGCCCCGACTACTTCCCCGGCGCGGCGGCGCGGGCCGCCGAGCTCGGCTACAAACTCGAGCATTTCTGGCTGGGCGAGCCGGGCATGACGCCCGCGCGGTTCTCCCAGATTCTCGCGAGCCGCGGCATCAACGGTCTGCTCATCGGCCGCCTGCCGCCCGGAAAGAACGAGATCCAGCTCCCTTGGGAACAGTTCTCCTCGGTGGCGCTGGGCCTTACTCTGACCAAACCGGACCTGCACCGCGTCGCCGAGGACGCGTTCGCCTCCGCCGCGATCGCGATGCAGCAGTGCCTCGCCAAGGGCTATCGGCGCATCGGGTTCGTCATGTCCGAGCCCGACGACAGCCCCAACATGGGCGACCGCTGGCTGGGCGCCTTCATGCGTCTCCAGCTGCGTCTGGCCCCGGAGGACCGGCTGCCGTATTGCGAGTATCGGCCGGCGGACCAGTTCCCTGCGCATTTCCTCCAGTGGTTCGACAAACATCGGCCCGACGTCGTGCTCGCGACGCACGCCGAGCCGGTGGCCCAGCTCCTCACCGCGCCGGGTTCGCGGCGCGGGCGGCAGGCGAAACTTTTTCTCCTCGTGAACGACAAGCCGCACGAGGGCCTGGCCGGCATGCACCTCGACCCGGGCATCGTCGGCGCCCTCGCGGTGGACATGCTCGTCGGCATGATGCACCGCGGCGAGACCGGGCTCCCCACCGAGCCCCACCATGTGCTGGTGCCGGGACGCTGGATGGAGATGGACCCGGCGGCGGCGGCTCCGCGGCCCAAGTCACGCCGGGTCGCCTGAGCCTCCGCGCCGCATCTTTCCCGCCCTGTGCGCAACAATGCGAGCAGCGCCGTCTTTGTTACGCCTTCGCCACCGACAGATCCTCCGGCCAGCGCCGCCCCGCGCGAGGCCGCCCCGCCTTTCCCCCCCCCAGCCCCCATGCCCCGATCACCCCTCTCTTCCCGGACGCGTTGCGGCCGCCCGTCCCGCCTTTTCCTGCTGACGCTGCTGTCGGCCTCGCCCGTGTTCGCCGCCGCGTCGCCCGAGTGGCGGGCCGCCGCGCCGAACATTCCGGCGGCGGCGTTCAACGTGACCGATTTCGGCGCGGTGCCCGACGACGAGGGCGAGGACACGGCGGCCTTCGCCAAGGCCCTCGACGCGGTGAAGGCCGCGGGCGGCGGGCGCCTCGTCGTGCCGGCCGGCGAATACCGCACGGGGCACATCGCTCTCGTGGACCGGCTCGATTTTCACCTCGAGAAAGGCGCGAAACTCGTCTTCTCGACCGACCCCGAGGCCTATCGCATCCAAGGGAGAAAATTCCGCCCGCTCGTGCTCGCCTCCGGCGTGGAGGACCTCGCGATCACCGGGGCGGGCGTGTTCGACGGCCAGGGCTCGGCGTGGTGGACCGCCGCGCGCGAATACAAGGACGCGGCCCGCGCCCGCGGCGACGCCAACGAGGAGATCGGCCGGCCGCGCCTGCTCATCATCGAAAAGTCCAGACGCGTGCTCGTGGAGGGCGTGACGCTTTCGAACTCCCCCCAGTTCCACTTCATCCCCGCGCGTTGCGAGGACGTCACCATCCGCGACGTCACCGTGCGCGCGCCGCACCACGCGCCCAACACCGACGGCATCGACCCCTCGGCCTCGAAACGCGTGCATATCGTCGGCTGCACCATCGACACCGGCGACGACAACATCGCGATCAAGTCCGGTCACCCGGACCACGGTCCGGTGGAGGACGTGTTGATCGAGGGCTGCACCTTCCTCGGCGGCCACGGGATGTCGATCGGCAGCGAGACCTTCGGCGGCGTGCGAAACGTCCTCGTGCGCGATTGCGTGTTCGACGGCACCGAGGCCGGCATCCGTTTGAAATCCGCCCGCAAGCGCGGCGGCGTGGCGGAGAATCTCACCTACGAGAACCTCACGCTGCGCAACGTGGAGGTGGCGATCCAGATCACGAGCTACTATCCCAATCGCACGACGCCCAAGCCCGGGGTCGCCGACGTCGCGCCCGAGACGCGCGATCCGCGCACGCCGGTCTGGAAGAACATCCGCATCCGCAACGTGAAATCGACGGGCGGCACCAAGACGGCGGGCATCATCATCGGCCTGCCCGAGGAGCCCGTCGCGGATATCGCGATGGAGAACGTCCATATCGAGGCGCCCACCGGCCTGCGCCTCGTCGCCGCGCGCGGCGTCACGCTGCGCGACGTCGAGATCAAGCCGGCCAAGGGGGAGCCCTGGTTGATCGAGCCCTCGGCGGAGGCGCCGAGGGAGCTGCGCTAAAATTAGCCCGGAGTTCTCTTCGGCTCCCGTCGGCACGTCGCCGAGATTTTTGTCACCCCAGCCCCTTCGCGCCATGTCCGATGTTCCTTCGATCCGCAGTCTCGCGGCCGGTCTGAACCTGTCCCGGGCCACCGTGTCCGAGGCGTTGCGCGGCAGTCCGCGGGTGAAGGAGGAGACGCGCCGCCGCGTGGTCGACGAGGCCGAGCGCATGGGCTATCGGCTGGATCCGGTGGCGAGCGAACTGATGGCGCAGATGCGGCGCTCGGTCTCCAACGCGTTTCGCGGCGTCATCGCGCTGGTGGTCCCGGACGACGAACGCCGCGGCTCGCCCGGGGCGCGGCTCCGGCGCGCGGCGTTGCGTCGTTCCGCGGAGCAGCGCGCGAACGAGCTTGGTTTCAAACTCGATCCGGTCGCGATCGGCGGGGACCGGTGGACCCGGCTGCCGGGCGTGCTTCATGCGCGGGGCGTCGTCGGGGCCCTCCTTTTGCCTTCGGACGAATGTTGTCCCGAGCATCGCGCGCGTCTGGCGGAGACCGATTTCCAGACGGTGTATTGCGACGCGCCGGAAGAGGGCGCCGAGCATGTCGACGCGGTGGCGCCGGATTATCGCCAGGCGATCCTGCTCGCGAGAAACCGTGTGGCGTCGCTCGGTTGCCGCCGGCCGGGATTGCTTCTGGCCGGCTCGATGGAGGCCGGCGCGGGCGGCCGCTGGCGGGCCGCGTGGGAGACCTCGAGGCACTCCGGCGTCGCGTCGGGCGGCGAGGCTCCGCCGCCCTTCGGGCTTGAGAGCCGCCTGAGCCCGGGCCTCGCGCTCGGGCGCTGGAGGGCGGAGCACGGCGTGGACGTCGCGTTGTGCCCCGACGCGCCGCCGTCGGATTTGGGCGTGCCCTTTTGCTCGTTGGATTTGATCGCGAACCCCGGGGCTCCCGTCGGCGTGGATTTGCGTTGGGACGAGGTGGGATCCCGCGCCGTGGAGTTGCTCGCCCGCGGCTATTTCGACCGCATGCGCGGACGGCGGAGTTCGCCCGCGTTGCTGTCGTTGCCCGCGCGTTGGCAAGGATGCTCCGTCTCGCGTTTGACGGAAACCCCGGCGGCGGAGGAGGCGTCATTCCCTTGCGCGGCGGCGTTTCGAGGCGCGGCGAACGAGCCCTCGCTGGTTCGCGTCGCGGTGTAGGCCTCCCTTCCCGGCGGCGTGTCCAAATCCGCATGAACTTCATCTCCCTCTCGCGAGCGCTTTCCCGGTCGCCGGCCGTGCTGGGGCTTCTGCTGGCCGGCGCGTCGTCTTCCGTTTCGGCCGACCCTGTCACCCTGGCGCGTGTCGAGGCCCTGGGCGCGGCCGAGCGTTCCGCCTGGACCGCCTATCTCTCGCGTTCCGAGGAGCGCGCCCGGGCCGACCGCGACGCGATCACGGCGGAGTTGACGGAACTCGGTCTCGCCTCCGCGCGGCGGGCGCCGGAGGGCGGAGATTTCAAGGTCCCGGAAAAAATCGACGCCGCGTGGTATGCGTCGGCGGAGACTTCGCGGCTCGCCGACGTGGTCTTGTCCTACCAGACGGCGAGCGGCGGTTGGTCGAAACACACCGGTTACAGCCATGGCCCGCGGCGGCGCGGCACGCTGTTCACCTCGCAGAACGAGCCGGGGCAGCGCTCGCACTACGTCGCCACCTTCGACAACGGGTCCACGACGGAGCAGCTGTGGCTGCTCGCGCGCGTGTGGCGCGCCACCGGGCGCGAGGACTGCAGGGCGGGCGTGCTGCGCGGGCTGGCCTACATCCTCGACGCGCAATATCCCGGCGGCGGCTGGCCCCAGGTGTATCCGCTGGAGGGCGGTTACCACGACAACATCACGCTCAACGACAACGCGCTGACGAACGTGCTCGAGCTCCTCCTCGCGGTGCGCGACGAGGATCCCGCGTTCGCGATGGTGGAGGGCGAGCTCCGCGCACGCGTCGGGCGGGCGCTGGAGGCGGGCGTCGCCTGCCTGCTGAAGCTTCAGGTCGAACGCGAGGGCGGGAAGACGGTGTGGTGCCAGCAGTATGACGCGCTCACCTTGCAACCCGCGTCGGCGCGCAAGCTGGAGCCGGCGGCGCTCAGCGGCATGGAGAGCGTGAGCGTGTTGAAATTTTTGATGTCGATTCGCAGGCCCTCGGCGGAGCAGATCGCTGCCGTGGAGGCGGGGCTCGCCTGGCTGGAGCGCGCGAAGGTCACCGATGTCGCCAAGCGCGTGGTGGACGGGAAAACCGTCTACCAGGTCGATCCCGCCTCGACGGAGGTGTATTGGGCGCGCTTCTACGATCTCACGACCGGCCGCCCGATTTTTCCCGGCCGCGACGGCGTGGTCTACGAGAGCTTCGAGGAGATGATCGCCAAGAACGCCGGCGGCTACGATTACTACACCACGCAACCGAACAGCCTGCTGCGCACCGGGCAGAAAAACTGGCGCAAGAAACTGGACGCGACGCGGGATTCGTGAGCCGCCGCGCAAGGTCGACGCCGCTCGGTGCATCGAGCGGCGGACGCCCTCCGACCCGCGAAAGTGGTGGGCCCACTGGGATTCGAACCCAGAACCAAGGGATTATGAGTCCCCTGCTCTGACCATTGAGCTATAGGCCCTCGTGCGACGGTCGATGTGAGCGTCGCCGAACCCGCAAACCTTCGGGGCGGCGGGAGCGGGAGGTCGAGCCTTTTGCGGGCGCTTCGAGCGGGAGTTTGTCCGCGATGTGCCCGGCCGGCCTCCGCGTCCGGTGAAAACAGGTCGGACGATCAGCCGGCGTCGGTGCTCAACCAGCGCCGCCGGTAGTCGGTCCGGTCCACCGGCCAGGCCCGCCAGTCGGGGCGGGGACGGCGGACACCGACAAGGAGGTTGTGGGCGACGACCTCGAGATCGTCCACGGACCAGTAGTCGTCGCAGGCGTCGGGATCCGGGCAATGGAGACGGGCCAGTTGCGCCGATTGCGCGACGACCAATCCCGAGAGCGGCGGGATCGCGCAGCCAAGCGTGACGAGCACGCCTTGGAGCCGGGAGAGCAGGGCCTTGCCGCCGACCGAGTGTTCGGTGACGAGCACCGCGGCGGGTTTGCCCAGCCAGAGCGGGGAGGCTTCGGCCGGGGTCGCGTCCTCGAGAAACTTCTGAAGCGCCGAGCTCCAGGAATCCCAGTGCGTGCCGGTGGCGAACACGAAGGCGTCGGCGGCTCGCAGCGCCGGTTCCAGCGCGGCGAAGTTTTTGCCCGCCGGTCCGGAAAGCGCGGCTTGATCGATCTCGGCGAAGGGGGCGAGCCGGGGCGCGAGGAGATCCAGCAACGCGGAGGAGTTTCCGCCGGGGCCGGCGAGCGAGGCGTCGAGGAGAAGCACGCGCGGACGCGCGGTTTCGGGCGGGTTTGCGGGGGAGGGCATCGTGGGATCGCGCGCGATCAGGCGAGGCGGAGCGTCATGAGATCGCGAGTCTCGGCGACAAACCCGACGCGTCTGTAGGCGGCCAGGGCCCGGTGATTTTCCCGCGACACCTCGAGGCGAAGCGCTTGCGCCCCCGACTCGCGGGCTTGGCGCGCGGCAAAATCCAGGGCCCGCCGACCCTCGCTGCGACCGCGGATCGCGGGGACCAGATACAACTCGTCGAGAAGCAGGAAGCGGCCTCCGAACTCGAGGCTGTGCCCGCGGGTGAGGACGAGGTGGCCGAGCGGCGGCGCGTCGGGGGCGGCGCCTTCTTCCCGCAGCAGAAACACGCTTCCGAGCGAAGGATCGGAAAGCAGGGCGTCGAGCGCGCGACCTTGGGCGGCGCCGTCGAAGGCGATCCGTTCCTCGTCGTAGAACGCCCGCATGAGGTCCAGCGCCTCGGGTCCGTCGGCGAGCGCGGCCGGTTGCCAGGCGAGGATCGGGGACGGACGAGGATCGAGACTCATGACGAAAGAGGAGCGCAGCAGAGGGAAGCGTTTCGGTAAGGTCAAACGGGCGGCGGCATGCACTGCGGACTGGCGCGGGGCCGGCGACTTGCGCAAGCTGTTGCCATGGCTTGGCGCATCGATGAGCAACTGATTCGGGGCGAGATCGACAACCGTGTGCGCGGTCGCGTGACGGGACGGCTCTGGTTTATTGATCGCGAGGCGCCGGTGACGCTCGATCTGACGGGCAACGCGTGGCGCGACGTGGCGGGGCATCTCATCCGTTTCTCCAATCCTTCTCCGAAAGCCGGCGGCCCCGACGCGTTCAAGGGATTCGCCTCCGTGCAACGCGGGACGGTCGGCGACATCACCGCGTCGCGTCGCGTGAAAGTGCCGGACTGCTCGATGGACGAGGTGTTCCGGCTGGTGGAGCAGGGGAAGAAGTTCCCGTGGCACTGGGGCAACAGCCTCTATCTCGAATGGCACGGCGAGCGAAACGGCCGCGTGGTGATCGAGTCGGCGAGTTATCGCATCGAGATCGAGCCCGAGGCCTCGTGGCGGATGAGCGCGGCCGAGGAGCGCGCGCAGCGCGACGCGAACGCCGGCGCCGGTTTGCAATCGCTCGAGCGTCTGGCCGGCGCCGCGGCCGCCGCGCAGGCCGAAGCGGCCTCGGGAGAAACGCCGGACCAGGCCGAGTCGGAGGAACCCGTCGGCAAGGCGGAGAAGGCGGCCGACGCCGAGCAGGCGCGGATGGATCTTTTGCTTGATCGGGTGCAGGCCCGGCTTCAGCGGGCGCGCGCGGCGGGCGAGGAGCCCGATCTCGAACGCATCATGGAGGAGGAGCGGGCGCGTCTGCGCCGCGAGCGCGGCGAACCCGACCCGGAGCCGCCCACTCCCGAGGAGGAGGCGGAGCGCGCCGAGTGGATCGCGGAGATGAACGCCGCCGCCGAGGCCGCCCTCGGCGAGGCGGAGGCGGAGAAGGCCGCGGACGAGGGATTTCGCGACGAGCGCTGGCATCCGCTGGTCGAGCGTTGCAACGCGCTCACGCATCGTCTGCGAGACCAGATTCGCGTGCGCGGCTGGCTGGGCGACGACGACATCGAAGAGCATCCGCTGCGCGCGCTCGTGGACGGCGTGATGATCGCCGGGGGCAAACTCGCCGGCGCGCTCGGCACGGTGGGAGACGCGTCGGAGTGGCCGCCCGATCCGCTCTTCGCGGGATCGGCGCTGACGCGGTTGAAGAACGCGCGCGGGCATCTGCGCGACGCCCTCGCCGGGCTCGACGCCGCCGACGAGCAGGATCTCGCCGAGCCGGAATGGCGCGGTGAGGCTCGCGAGGAGATCGGCGAAATCCTCGCCGATGTGCAGCGACTGATCGCCGAGGTGCGCGCGGTGTTGAAGTTGTCCGGCGAGGGCTGAAGGGGCTATTGGGCGAGCAGGCGGCTCAAGGCCGCCGAGACCGCCGCGACGGTGGTCGAGACGCGTTGTGAGATCGGCTGCACCGAGGCGGTTTCGAACGTGTAGCTCAGGTGCGTGTGGTGCTCGCGGAGAAACAACGCCTCCGGCCGGGCTTCACGGAGAACAGGATCGATGGACGGGCGGATGAGGCCCGGGCCGGAAGCCTCGCGACCGTCGATCTTCGATCGGGCTGTGCGCGGCCGCGGCGGCGAGCATGACCGGCGCGAGCGAAGGGGGCCCGGAACCGCGGGAGTCGACCTCGTAGCGATAGAAGCCCGGGGCCTCGTAGTCCTCGTGAAGGCAGAACGTGACGTCGAAGCGCGGCTGTTTTGCGAGTCAGCGGGTGTGCGCGACGATCTCGGCGCTGCGCGGGTCGCGGTAATCGCGATTGAGATCGATGCCGTCGGCGTTTTCGCGGGTGCGCTTGACGGGTGCGCTTGACGAAGCCGGTCGGGTTGAGAAGCGGCACGAGATACCACTCGGCGCGGTCGTCGAAGACGTCGCGGCGAAGAAGTTCGAGCATCGTCTGTGGAGGCGCGGGTTCGTCGCCATGGACGCCGCTGGAGAGGTAGAGTTTCGCGCGCGGGGCGTTTGCGGCGGTCGGTGGAATCCGCACGTAGGCGTGGAGAGGCACGCCCGCGATCTCGGCAAGGAGATCGGCCCGAAACCCACGCGCCCGCGCCTCGTGGTAAAACTCCGCCGCGAAGGCGACGGGGTCGAGAGCGGGGGTGGCCATGCAATCCAGGCCGCGGCGAACGGTCGTTTAGTAAGTGAGGAGGAGGCGATCCGCCACGCCTTCGCTTTCCGCAGATTCTCCCTCCAGCTGAAAGCGTCTCAACATGGATCGTCCGCAATCGATCGAGAGTTCTCGCTCAAAAAGTCCGGGCGGTATCTGGATCGGACAACTGCTTTGGCCGGACTTT